>JBBRFD010000259.1:0-5862 GCA_038224985.1 Reyranellales bacterium | reverse complement strand
TGTCGTGGTCAACAGCGCCTTGGTCGCCGTCGGCGAGCCGGTCGGTGCTGCCAGCGCGTTGGCCGACATGACGACGTTCCCCAGGGGGATGTTCTTCAACAGGCGGTCCCATTCGGAAACCGATGTGTCGGTGATCAGGGCGCCGTCGAGCTTGTCGAAGATCTCGGGACGGATCAGCAGCTTCACGTCGCCGGGGCCGTTGGCGGCGCTTGCCGTCATGAACCGCACGATGGCGGACCGGAATGCCGACCAGGACGCTGCAGCGGCTACCGATGTGCTCGTGATCGAGTAGGAGCCGACCAGGACGCCGGCCGGTTCACCAGACGATCCAGCGCCGAGGAAAACCGCCTTGTCCAACGCCTGTTCGATGGCGCCGCTCATATCGCGACGTACGGCCTGCTCCAGCGCGTCGCCGCTCTGCTTCAGTGACCGTCGCGTGATCTTCATCGTGATGCCGAGCGTCTGATTCGGCGCCATCGGCTTATCGGTGGTGGCGAAGACGGTCGGGCCGGTGACGGCGCCGGTTTCGGTCGCGGCCCATCCTGCCGTGACGCTGCTCGTCACCACGGGCCACTCGACCAAGCCGCTGTCGATATTGATCATCTGCGCACCCATGCGGCCGGCAACGCTGGCCGGGAACAGGCGATCGATGATCGGCCGCGTTTCCTTCGGGTCGAGCACGCCGCTGGCGATGGTCTCGCCCGAGCGCCGCTCCAGCGCCATCCAGGGGATCGGAACGCCCCGATAGCCGCCCTTGCTGCGAAGCTCGGCGACGATCTCGGCGGTAGCGCCATCGAGCGCCTTGCCTTCGTCGAGCGCCAGCGCGACCTGCCGCAGCTCGAAGCGGCCGACCAATTCGTGCCACTGCTTGCCGTCACGGGTTTCGAGTTCGCCCTTGGCGTCGCGACGTTCGGTATCCTCGGCGATCAGCGCGGCACGGTAGCGGGTTTCATTGGAGCGATACTCGACATCCATCGTTTCCATGGAGCGATTCTCATCCTCGGTAGGCTTGTCCTTGCCGGCCAGGCCGGCGAGCGCCTGCCGGATTTCGGACTGGCGGCGGGAGATTTTCACAGATTCAAGCATCGCAGTTCCTTTCGTGGTTTCGACAGTTCGTTGACAAAAACGCGCCACTGGTCGCGGCGTGGGTCGGGTGCTTCACCGAGTCCGATTTCGACTCGGGTCTTGCGGCTGTGGCAGCCGGCGTCGAGCGTCTGCAGGTTGTCGAGCACGAACGACAGTTCGGGATGTGTGCGGACCGGCTTGACGTGGTCGACTTCGAGGCGCCGGCGGCCGCCGCACTTCACGCACCGCCACCCGTCGCGGCGCAGCGCCTGCAGACGAAGTGCCTTCCAGCGCCGCGACCTGGTCACCGCCGCGCTGTGGCGAAAATAGCGCGTCATGCCCACACCGCCGGCCGCGCATTTCTCGCACCACGCCCCATCATTCGCGCGCCTTCGGCGACGGCCAGCACCGAAGCGGCGGCGGCGTCAATTCGGCCGGTCGACCGAGCTTTCGCCAGCTTAAGATTGTTTGCAGGATCGCGGAGGCACACGGCGTCGGCGAAGGCCGAGCGCAGCAGCAGTGACGACCGAGACTGCACGCGGCCGTCGAAGCACGCTCGGCGGAAGCGTTCGCAATCCTCGCCACCGTCGCGAAAGCCCTGCCCCCGCCACACCAAAGGAGCGCGAATGCTGGCGCGGTCAATCGCCTCGCCGAGTTCGCTCTGCTTGTAGCGATCCATGGTCAGCGCCGCGATGGCCTCCCCCTCGATATTGCGAAGGATGGCGACCAGCCAGGCCGACACCGGCACTGTCTGGTCGCCAAGCGTCGTGAGTTCGCCGCGTCGTTCCATCTCGACATAGCGATCCCCGACGCCATCTGACTGCCCACGATGCAGCAACGACGGCCGCGACGGGAACGTACCCAACACTTCCAGGCGGCCCGTTGTCGGCCAGTAGAACGCGGCGGCCGACATGGAAGCCGACCCGCCCAGGTCGATCCCGACGACCACCTGCCCCTCGCGGGGCGGCGGCTCGGTCGCCTCGCACTTCAGCCATTCGTCGACGGTGAGGAGTAGATCCCGGGCCTCTCCGCTGACGCGTTCGTTTCGGTTGTAGAGCCGGAAGCTCGTGAGAGTGCTGCCGCCCCGCGCGATGGCTTGGCGTGCCTGCGCCTGCAGCCATTCGAGCGATGCGCCGATGCCGATTTCCGCGCCCGGATTGGCGACCAGCAGGCTCGCCGCATCGTCGGCCGGAAGTCCCGGCGCCGGCCGGTGCTCCTGCGCATAGACGCCCGCCTGAGGCTCGTCGAGCCACCTCGAAAACGCGTGCGAGTCATCAGGCGCCGACGTGCTGATGATCAGTGCCCGACCGCCGCGCTTGCCCAACGCGGAAAGGATCGCCTGTTCGAGTTCGTCGCCCTGGTCGGCCTGCCAGTGCCCGCGTTCGTCCATCAGGGCAAACGTCGGCGCCATGCCCAGTGCCGACTTGCCGTCCGCAGCGATGGCCCGAATCATGTGCCCGCCACCGTCGCCCTCGTACTCGATTTCAAAGCGCGGCTGGCGGCGGAAGATCAGTTTCCGTTGGACGTGCGGGGGCAGGGATCGAGCGAAGGCCGCAACGAAGTTCCACGCGATACGCGCCTGATCGCGCGTGCGGGCCGCGATAGGAATTTCCCGGCGCGGCTGGTTGTCCCATTCACCGAGCAGGGCGCCCAGCGCCAGGCCGGCGGACAGCGCCGTTTTCGCGTTCCCGCGACCGATAGAAAGCGCGGCGGTCGATACGCCGTCGGCCAGGGCGCCGCGCACGAATTGCCGCTGGAACGGACCCAGTTTCAGCTTTTGGCCGGCCAAGGGCCTCTCGGGAATCTCCAGCTGCCCGAGAAACCATATCGCCTTGGCCGCGCTCGACTCCGCTTCCACCAACAGCGGCGGCGCAGCCTGATTCAACGGCGCCTTGGCCCGACGGGTCCGGGCCGTCATGGCCGCCTCGATTGTGTAGAAGCACAAATCCCCACACGGTAACGCCTCCCTGAGGCGTTACCGGGCATTGGGACCAATGTGGCGAGGTGCTGGCGGGTGGCGGTACATCCGCGCTCACTCGCCAGCTCGCCCAGGTGGATGGACACACAGGACATGCGAGCATGATGCTGCGGGCGTGTGTCGGCGCGATAGTGACACGCGGGGACACTAGGCTGCTGCCGCCCGCCTGCCAGCCCATGTCCGCACCCGCGCATCGATCTGTGCGACGGGATCGCCATTGAGCTTGCCGTAACCAAGCGGACGGCCGATGGCGACCAACATCCGCTGCGCATCAGCAGCATCGATGCCTGTCTTCGCCAACAGCCCATGCCAGATCAGCATGTGCACCGTTAGTGCGCCCTCCGATATGCCGGTCTGGCGAGACAGACGCCGCACCAGTTCGACTATCGGGTCACCCGCTGGCGGCTGGTACATGGCACGAGCCTTAGCGAGCGGTACCTCCTGCTGAGCCTCATGCGGTGCCTCGACACGCATACCGCTACGCTCACCGGGGCAGGCGCTAGTATCAGCATCAACTTCACCGTCTGATGCGTGTCCCTCCATTGGTCGCGCGCGCGCGTTCGCTTCAGCGAAAGGACTGTTAGAATCTATTGTTAGAATAGGACTGTTATTCATGCGCAGCATCCTTGCGCATGGGTTGCGCAAGCTCGCTGCATCCCCTTGCGCAATTGGGCTGCGCATGGGGGGTACGCCTTCCACATGGTCTTCCACAGGATCATCCCCAGGAGACGGGGGGTATGCGCAATTAGCCTGCGCATCGCTCGCGCTGGGCAATACGGGCTCACTAGGCGAATCTTCGGGCGAGCCGGCAGGGTGGCCGCCCCCGTCCTCTTCGCCGTCGTCTGGCTCGCCCGGCAGCGCCGGGAATAGCAGCGTGTAGGCGTTCGATGACCAGCCCCCGTTCTCTCTACGGCGGCCGATGGCGGTCAAGTAGCCGCAATCGAGCAGCTTTTTGATGTGCTGTTGGACGGCACGCCGCTTCAGGCCTAACTCAGCCGCGATTCGCTCCACGGCCGGCACACACACGCCGGTCTTTGCATTGCGGTACCTGCCGAGCAGGACCAGGACGTGAAGCGGCGAACGGAGGCCTAACCGTCTATCGCTTGCCGCCTTTGCCGGCACGACGGCATAGGTCCCGCTTCTGGGCGTGCTCAGCTCGGCGACGTTCTGCGTCTCGCCGCCTCGCGCCTCCATCGTGTGACGGCCTGGCTTAAACTTACCCGTGAAGCCTTTCCTCGGCTTCATTGCCCGACCTCCCCAATCGCTCGCAACGCGTCGGCAGCGCTCAAGCCGAAGTGAGTCGCGATAATGGGAAGCACTGCCGCAGCAGTTGCTCGGCACGGGCCAGTCAGATAAACTTCGCACTCGGAACAGCTCGCCAGCTTTCCTGATTCGTTGCCGCCGCTTCCGATTCCAGTCGGAGCGGCGGTTTCGTTTTGAGGCGGGCCGTTCGAGTGTTTGGGGACGCGCCTCGAAACACATTGAAAATCAATGGGCCGGGATTTCCCCAAACTCTGCGATAAGGCATTGATATTGCCCGAATGACGCGCTTCCGTAGGGAGCGCCAACCGAGTAGGAAAAGCCCAAAACTAAAAGAACCCTTACGGTTCGGGCTTTTTCCTTTGCGGGGTTCCTAACAATCTTCCTAACAAAAGGGGACTGTGGAAGGGCTATAGTGGGAAGAATGCCAACCGAGAACGGCCTGCCCCAGTACGTCTCCAGAGACGACAAGTCGAAGAACTACCAATACTACCGCCGCCCCCCTACCGGGGTGAAAGGCGCGGCGTTCTCTCGCTCGTTCAAGACCAAGGACCGCAGAGTCATGATGGCCGCGTACGCAGCGGTCCACGCCGAGGCCGAGAAGCATATTGCCCGGTTGATCAGTGGCCGGGCCCTCACGGACAGTGAGATTGAGAAGATCGTTCTGACCCTTCCGATGGCTGAAGCCATGTTCAAGTCGCCTCGGGCCATCGCATCGCGCATCGACTTGGAACGGTTCATCGATACCCATGGTGATGAACGCGTCCGGGCGCTGACCGGTCCAGATCGGGAGCGATTGAAGGAGGCGGTGGACTTCCTCAATCGCAAGGTTGAGGCGGGGCACCTTGGGGCTTTCGAGCACCGAGCCGATGCCCAGCGAAAGTTTATGACCAAACGGTTCGGACCATCAGCGGCACCCGCCCCGGCCAACACGTTCACGCTCAAGGATGCCTACGAACAGGGGTGGAAACCGTCCAAGGCTCGCGGAAAGAATACCGTGGTCGAGGTCGGCCGATACGTGGAAGAGTTCGAGGCTCTGAACGGTAAGCTCGATCTCGCCGCGTATACGCGGCAGCACTGGGCGGCATGGCGGAAAGACTGCCTCACGAAGCACGGGCCGGGACCGACCGCGTTCAAGCGGTTCTCCATGATGAAAACGGTCGTGCATGAATCGATCCGCGCCGGACTGTTCGAGCGAAAGGACTTTGGCGGGCAGGACGTGAGCATGGTTAAGACCGCTCGGAACAAGGCCCGCAATGAGGGATGGCTTCAGGACGAACTTACGGAGTTCTTCGGGGCTCCGGTGTTCCGGGGTGCAAAGGACTCTCCGCACCCTGACGCCGACTACTGGTCAGCGGTAATCATCGCCTACACAGGAGCCGCGATCATCGAGGTCTCCAATATGAACACCTCCGACGTGGCGGAGCGGCATTCGTACTGGACGTTCCGGCTCTGGCGAACAAAGAGCAAGAACTCGGAACGGATCATTCCGATCCCGCAGCAAATCCTCGACCTTGGGTTCTTGGAATACGTCAGGACCCGGCCCAAGCACGGTCCTT
>JBBRFD010000258.1:0-5862 GCA_038224985.1 Reyranellales bacterium | reverse complement strand
AGACCAGCAGGCCATTGGCATCGATGACGTACATATGCGGCGTCACCGTCGCACCATAGGCGCGCGCCACCTTGCTCATCGGGTCGATCAGCACGGCGGCGGGCGCGGCGTTGCGCTTGACCGTGAGATCGTTGGCCTGCGCCGGCGTCACATGGCCCTGCTCGCCCGGCGCCGAGGACGCGACCGTCAACCAGACGATGCCTTTGGCGGCGGCTTCCCTCTGCTGCGCCTGCATGTTGCCGGCACGGTAGTGCTTGGCGACATAGGGGCAGTCGTGATTGGTCGTCTCGAGCACGACGATCTTGCCGCGCAGGCTTTCGAGCGAGACGGCCTTGCCGTTACTGTCGATGGCGGTGAAGAGCGGCGCCTTCTGGCCGACATCGGCGGAAGCGAAAGCGGGAAGCGGAGCGACGGCGAGAGCGGCGCTGCCCGCGAGAAGCATACGGCGGTCAATGCGGATGCTCGACATCGGAGGTCTCCCTAAGGTTTGGCCTGGGACGCGTTGATTTCCGACACGATCATCGCCTCGGTGAGCACTTGCGGCAAGATCTTTGCCTTCTCCGCGCCCGGCGCCCAGTAGAGATAGAGCGGCACGCCGGCGCGACCGGCTTCCTTCAGGGTCGCGGTGATCTCGGCATCGCGGTTGGTCCAGTCGCCCTTGAGTTTCACGACTCCGGCCTGTTGAAAGGCCTTCTTGGTCGTGGGTGTTTCGAGCGCCACGCGCTCGTTGACCAGGCAGGTAATGCACCATGCCGCCGTGAAATCGACGAAGACCGGCTTGCCCTGTCCCGCCGCCTCGACCATGCGGGCGCGCGAGAAGTGCTCCCAACCGTCGAAATTGACGCCGCCCGTGGTCGACGCCGTCGCGGCCGTGGCGCCTGGTCCGTTGCCGTCGTCGATCTTGATCACCGTGCCGATGGCCAGCAGCAACGTCGCGGCGACCAGCACGCGGCGCAGCCATGACGGACGCTCGGCCTCCTCACCGATGCGCACCAGCCAGACGGCGAAGGCGATCAGGATGAGGCCGGCCAACGCGTACATCACGCCATCGGCGCCGGCCTGCTGCGTCAGCACCCAGATCATCCAGGCGGCCGAGGCGAACATCGGGAAGGCGAGGAACTGGCGCAGCCGGTCCATCCAGAGGCCGGGCTTCGGCATCAGTCGCTGCAAAGCCGGTGTCATCGACAGCGCAAGATAGGGAAGGGCGAGGCCCGCACCCAGCGCCAGCAGCACGGCAAAGGTCTGCGGCGCGGGCTGTGTCAGGGCGAAGCCCAGCGCCGCCGCCATGAAGGGCGCGGTGCAGGGCGTGGCGACCACGACGGCCAGAACACCGGTGAAGAACGCGCCGGTGCCGCCGCCGCGCGCGACGAGGCCCTGGCCCATGCCCGCGAGGCGGCCGCCACCGATCTCGAAGAGGCCCGCGAGGTTGAGGCCGATAATGAAGAACAGATAGACGATCAGCAGCGAGAAGATCGGCGACTGGAACTGAAAGCCCCAGCCCACGTCGCCCAGGCTCGAACGGACCGCCACCACGACGCCCGCCATGGCGGCGAAGGAGGCGAGTACGCCGGCGGTATAAGCGATGCCGTCACGGCGCATTTCTGCACGCGCACCGCCAGCCAGCTTGGCGAAGGCCGCGGCCTTCATCGCCAGAACCGGGAAGACGCAGGGCATCAGGTTCAGGATCAACCCGCCGACCAGTGCGAAGAACAGCGCCTCCCAGAGCGTGAGTTGCTCGCCGTCGTTGGCGAAGATCATGGCCGGCGTCGTCGGCACGAATTTCGGATCGAAGGCCGCGGTGAGGTCGAAGGACTGGCGATTCGCACCGTCGACGTTCTTTTCCAGCAGCACCAGCGTGCCGACCAACGGGCCGTTGGGCGCGACCTTGGGGTCGGGCTTGGCGTCGCCCTTCTTCAGCGGGATGCGGATGCCCTCTGCATCGATGACGGCCTTCTGCACCGCCATATGCGCGACCTTGCCCCATTCGCCGGGGAAGAAATAAACCTCGCTGATGGTCTCGGGCTTGAGGCCCCTGGCTTCGATGAAGAGCTCCGGGTCGCCGGCGCGCGACGCGCCGTAGCGCGCGGCCCAGGGGCTCATAACCGGCACGTCGCCGCGCGTCTTCTCGAACAGCTTGCGCGTCGCCTCATCTGCCGACTTGGTCTCGCCGCCCATCGGCAACGTCAGGGAGAGCTTGGCTTCTTCCGGTATGCAGACGTCCTCGCAGACCAGCCAGGTCGCTTCGAGCGCGAGATCGAGCGTGGTGGTGGCGTCGGCCGGTGGCGTGATGCGCACCATCAGCATCACGTCACCGCTATAGCCGTAGTTGATGATGCCGGAGAGGTTGTCGAGCGTCGGGTAGGGCCAGACGATGGACTCGGCCTTGGCGCCGGACGGCAGCTTCCACTCGATCTCGGTCGGCAGGCCCGAATCGCCGGGGTTTTTCCAGTAGGTGTGCCACTTGGGCTTGATGGTCTGGCGCAGTCCGACCCAGAAGGGCTCGCCCGGCTTGACCTGACTCACTTCGGAAACGAGTTCGGCGCGGACGTGATCGGACTTCACCACTGAATCGGCGAAGGCGGGGCTGCTGAACAAAACAGCGAGCAGGGCGGCAAAAAGAAAACGCATTATAGTTCCTAAGTGAACCCGCCATTAAGCGCTGGCAATGCAATCCAGATCAAGGGCACGTGATATTGGCCCCAATCTGGGCGATCTTGCTAAACTCTTGCCAGCATTGAGGAAATTCATGACGCCGACTCTGTCAGATATGCGTTTATTGGAGGCGCTCGACGCGCTGGCCGCTATTGGCGCCATCGAGGGCGGCGGCTGCGCCCGGCTGGCGCTTTCCGACGAGGACAAAACCGGCCGCGACCTGGTCGTCGGCTGGATGAAAGAAGCCGGCCTCGCCGTGAGCGTCGACGCCATCGGCAACGTGATCGGCGTCCGCGCCGGCCGCGAGACCCTCGCCCCGGTGATGACCGGCAGCCATATCGACACCGTGCGCACCGGAGGGCGCTACGACGGCAACTACGGCGTGCTGGCCGGCCTTGAAGTGGTGCGGGCGCTGAACGAGGCCAAGGTGGTGACGCGCCGGCCCATCGCCGTGGCTTTCTTTACCAACGAGGAAGGCGCGCGCTTCCAGCCCGACATGATGGGCAGTCTGGTCTATGCCGGTGGCATCGGCCTGAACGAGGCCTATGCCGCGATCGACAAGGATGGCGTGGCCGTCGGCGACGAGCTGCGCCGCATCGGTTACCTCGGGCCCACCCAGCCCGGTGCACTGAAACCCCATGCCTTCGTCGAGCTGCATATCGAGCAGGGCCCGATCCTCGACGAGGAGAAGGTGCGGATCGGCGTGGTCGAGAGCGTGCAGGGCATTTCGTGGATCGAGTACACCGTAACCGGCGTCTCCAACCATGCCGGCACGACGCCGATGCGCCTGCGCCGCGATGCCGGCTATCTCGCGGCCTCGGTCAATCTTTTCGTCCGCAAGCTCGCCTGGGAGATGGGCGGCGACCAGGTGGCCACCGTCGGTTCGCTGGCGCTGCGGCCCAACCTGATCAACGTGGTTCCCAACCGGGCTGTCTTCAGCGTCGACCTGCGCAACACCGACGAGGCGAAGTTGCAGGAGGCCGAGGCGCGCGTTGCCGCCCATATCGCCGAAACAGCGGTGGCCGAGCGTGTCGAGGTCGAGGCCAGGGTGTTGGCACGCTTCGAGCCGGTGATATTCGACAAGGGCCTGGTCGATCGCGTCGAGCGCCACGCCAAAGCCTTGTCGCTCAGCACGCGCCGCATGCCTTCGGGCGCGGGGCACGATGCACAGATGATGCAGCGGCTTTGTCCGACGGCGATGATCTTCGTGCCCTCGGTCGAGGGTCTCAGCCACAACGTCAAGGAACACACCGAAGCGGCAGACCTCACGGCCGGCGCCGAGGTGCTGTTCAATCTGATGCTGGAACTGGCCGAGGAGTAGAGCGAGGCGTGAAGGCCTACGCCTTGACCTTCTTCTTCCAGGCCTCGAAGGTCTTATCCATCGCCTTGCGCTGATCCAGCGGGAAGTCGCTGCGCACGGTCTTGAAGACTTCGTCCTCTTCTTCCTCGATGTGATGTTCGAGCAGTTCCTTGACCACCTTGATGCCGGCGGTCCATTCGCCGGTGGCCTTGTTGCGCGCCTTGCCGAGCTTCTTCAGCATGTAGTCGACGAGCTCATGCTCGATGTAGCCTTCGTTGCTCTGCTCGACCGGCTCCTCGGTTTGCAGCCTGGTCATCGCGTCGTAGACGGCCTTTTCCTCGGCGCGGGCGTGCTTGACCAGCTTTGTCTTGAACTGGGCGAAGAGCTTGGTGCGCTGGGCCGATTTCTCGGACTCGACCATCTTCTTCAGCAGGCCCTTGAAGACCATGTGTTCGGCATGAAGCTTTTCCAGAATATCCATTTGACCCTCCAGGCGAGGCCGAGGTAACGCCGCGCGGCGACTGCAGGTTCCAGCCCAAGCGGGCGCTGCGACCATTGCGGCTTGCTTTGTACTGGATCGTACCGAGATTGAGGGCTACGGCATCTTCATGGGGCAAGAACCCGAGGGTAAGCCCGTCGTCGAGCCGCCGCCGTCCGCTGAGGCGACCGAGCGTTCGTTGATGCAACGCATTCGCCAGCAGGAGATTCTGGCGGAACTGGGCGTCTTTGCCCTGCACGCCCCGCCGTTCCTCGAACTGCTCGATCATACCGCGCGCCTCACGGCCGAGGGTCTTGGCGCTGAATTCTGCAAGGTGCTGGAGCACCTGCCGGCCGAAAAGTGCCTGATTGTACGCGCCGGCGTGGGTTGGGACGAGGGCGTCATCGGCAAGGCCACGGTCGGTGCCGAGATGGACTCGCCCGCCGGCTTCGCCCTGCATACCGGCAAGCCGGTGATTTCCAATCACCTCGAGAACGAGGAGCGGTTCCGGACGCCCGAGCTCCTGCTCGTCCATGGCATCCGGCGCGCCATGAACGTCATCCTGCAGGGCGACGGAGTGCCCTTTGGCGTGCTCGAGGTCGACAGCCGCTCCGAGGGGGAGTTCGGCGAAAAGGACATCGCCTTCCTGCAGGGCGCCGCCAATGTGCTGGGCATGGCGATCGAGCGCCAGCGCTTCGAACGCAACCTCAAGAAGGCGTTGGGCGACCAGCAGCTGCTGATGAAGGAAATCAACCATCGCGCCAAGAACAGCCTGCAGCTGGTCGCCAGCATGCTGCAGCTGCAGGCCCGCGTGGTCGACGATGCCACGTTGAACGGGCATCTCACCGAAGCCTCGAATCGCATCTCCGCCGTCGGCAGGCTCTACGAGCGTCTGACCCATGAGGCCGACAGCGAGAAGATCGATCTCGGATCCTACCTGACCCAGGTGTGCCGGGACGTGGCCGAATCCGGCTCCAACTGCGAACTGCATATCGAGGCGCCCAAGGGCATCATGTTCGATCCCGAGCGGGCCATTCACCTCGCCCTGATCGTCAACGAGCTTGTCACCAATGCCTACAAATACGCCTATCCCGACAACGCCCATGGCCATGTCTGGGTGGAGCTGCTCAGCGAGGCGGAGGCGATTTCGGTGTCGATCCGCGACGAAGGCGCCGGCTTGCAGCCCGGCTTCGACGCGACGAAGAGCAAAGGCCTGGGCATGCGTATCGTCACCAACCTGGCAGCCCAGCTCGACGCCACCTTGACCCAGGATCAGAACAAGAGCGGCCGCGGCGCCCGGTTCACGCTGCTCGTTCCGCTGAAGTCGGCGACGCGCGCCTAGAAGGCAATATCCGGTTATCGAGCAAGGGCTTCAGCCGCCGCCCTCGAAGCCGGGGTAGAGCATCATGCCGCCGTCGACATAGAGCGTCGT
>JBBRFD010000257.1:0-5879 GCA_038224985.1 Reyranellales bacterium | reverse complement strand
ACCTCAATACAGCGCGCCAAAGAGCTGCCCTTCTGGATGCATCACTACAACTGGCATCGACCTCACGGTGGAATCGATGGCACTATCCCCATCAGCAGAATCGGCATGACCGGGAATAACCTATTGAGGCTCCACAGCTAGGCCGCCACCGGCCTCGGTCCAACATAGGTGCATTGCGGGCGGATCAGACGGCCGCCCTTTTCCTGTTCGAAGATATGGGCGCACCAGCCGGCGGCACGGCCGACAGCGAAGAGCGCCGTGAAGGCGTCGCGCGGGATGTCGAGCGCCTCGAGCAGCAGCGCCGTGTAGTATTCGACATTGGTATCGAGACGCTGGCCGGGCTTGTGCTTGCGCAGAGCGGCGATGGCGCCCTTCTCGACCTCGGCGGCATAACCGAGACGCCCGGCGGTGGCCGGCAAGGTCGCTACCGTCTTCTTGAGCACGTCGGCGCGCGGATCGCGGACCTTGTAGACGCGATGGCCGAAGCCCATGAGGCGGGTGTTCTTCGCGAAGGCATCGTCGAACCATGCCTCGGCGCGGTCGGCGGTGCCGATCTCGTCGAGCATGTCGAGCACCGGTCCCGGCGCGCCGCCATGCAGCGGGCCTTTCAAGGCGCAAAGCGCCGCCAGTACCGAGGAAATCAGGCCGGCGCGCGTCGAGGCGACGACACGCGAGGTGAAGGTCGAGGCATTGAAGCCGTGGTCGGCGACGGTCGCCAGGTAAGCATCGAGTCCCTTCTCGAACGCCTCGCCGGCGCGCTGGCCGCGAATCATGCGCAACAGGTCCTGCGCTGTCGACAGCGCGGCATCGGGCGCGATCGGCGCCAAGCCCTTCCCGGCATTGAGCAACGCCGCCAGGAAGACCGGCAGGGCACCGCAGACGAGATAGTGATGCGCCATCGGCTCGCTGTCCGGCAGCATGCCGAGACCGACCCGCAGCGCCTCGACCGGGTTGAGCCCGCGCGTCGCCGCCAGCAGGCGCGGCACATCGCCAAAGGCCCTGAGCCGGGCCGCAGCCAGCCCCTGCTGGACCGCACCGGCGTCGCCACCGCCCTCGGCGAAGCCTTCCCAGAGGAGCGCCGCGACGCCCTCGAAGCCCCGCGTGGCGACCAGCTCCTCGACCGCATGGCCGCGCACGACCAGCCGGCCGGCCTCGCCGTCGACCTCGCTCATCACCGTATCGGCTATGATCACGCCATCGAGCCCGCTATCCACCCGCGTCTGCAGCATCTGAAATCTCCTTACTTTTTCATGGGGCATTGTTTCACGTGCAACATTCGTCGAAGCATATCTATTGTCAATATTGATTGAAATGATCAATAATAAGACATGAGCACTGAATGGCTGAGTTCGAAGGAAGCCGCGCGCCGCCTCGGCGTATCGTCCGCCACCCTCTACGCCTATGTGAGCCGCGGCCTGCTGCGCTCCGAGGGCACTCCCGGCGAGCGCGAGCGGCACTATCGCGCCGAGGACGTCTCGCGGCTGAAACGCCAGCGCCAGGTCGGCCGCAAAGCCTCCTCGATCGCAGCCAATGCGCTCGACTTCGGCACGCCGGTGCTCGAATCGTCGCTGACGCTGATCGAGAACGGCCGTCTTTATTATCGCGGCCACGACGCCGCCCGCCTCGCGCGCAATTCGTCGCTCGAACAGGTCGCCCAACTGCTGTGGGAATGCGACGACCGGCCCTTCGCCGCCAGCAACCTGCCGCCGATGTCGACCGCGTTGCGCGCCGCATGGCGGGCCACCGGCACCCTCTCACCCGTCGACCGTTGCCTCATCCTGCTGCCGGCGGCGGCGCGCTGGGATCATCCGAGCTGGGTCGAGGATCGCTCCGCCATGCTGGAAACCGCCGTGCGCATCCTGCGCCTGCTGACGGCGGCGGTAACCGGTGAGGCTCTCTCCTCTGCACCGGTTCACGAACAGCTTGCCGCCGCCTGGCAGGTGCCGCCCGCACAGGCGCCGCTGATCCGCGCGGCGCTGGTTCTGTCGGCCGATCACGAATTCAACGCCTCGGCCTTCGCCGCCCGCGTCGTCGCCTCGACCGGCGCCAATCTCTATGGCGCCACCATTGCCGGCCTCGCGGCCTTGAACGGTCCGCGCCATGGCGGCCTCACGCGACAGGTCGCCGAATTGTTCGAGGACCTCAAGCGCGCGCCCGACCTCGACGCCGAGATCGCCCGCCGGGTGCGCGACGGCGTCTACATGCCGGGCTTCGGCCATCGGCTTTATCCAGAGGGCGACATACGCGCCGCCACGCTGTTCGACCTGTTGCGCGAAGCAGCACCGCAATCGCCCGAACTCGCCTTGGCCGAACGCGTCGCGCTGGCGGTGGAAGGCCTGATCGACCGCAAGCCCAATGTCGATTTCACAACCGTGACCGTCGAGCGCGTCCTCGGCCTGCCCAGGGAATCCGCCCTGGCGATGTTCCTGCTCGGCCGCACCGCCGGCTGGATCGCCCATGCCCTGGAGCAGGCCGCACATGGCGTACTGATCCGGCCCCGGGCGCGCTATACGGGGCCTCGTCCGGCGCTCTGACTCTTATCCACCAAGCTGCGTCCTTGCCGGTATGGCGCCTGCGTGCTTAACGTCGCCTTTTAGTGACTAGCAAACGCATGGGCGTGCCGAGGCTGCCCCACCTCCTCGGCATCGAAGGCCTCTCACCCGAGACGATTTCGGGTTTGCTGGACCTTTCCGAAACCTACATCGACCAGAATCGCTCGGTCGATAAACGCCGCAACCTGTTGAGCGGCCGCACCCTCATCAACCTGTTCTTCGAGAACTCGACGCGCACCCGCACCAGCTTCGAGGTCGCTGCCAAGCGCCTGGGTTCCGACGTCATCAACATGGACGTCGCCACCTCCTCGGTGAAGAAGGGCGAAACGCTGCTCGACACCGCCATGACGCTCAACGCCATGCGCCCCGACGCCATCGTCGTGCGCCATCAGGAGTCGGGCGCGGTGAACCTGCTGTCGCAGAAGGTGAACTGCGCCGTCATCAATGCCGGCGACGGCCAGCACGAACATCCGACGCAGGCGCTGCTCGACGCGCTGACCATCCGGCGACGACGCGGCAGTCTCGAGGGCCTTTTGGTGGCGATCTGCGGCGACATCCTGCACAGCCGCGTCGCCCGCTCCAACATTCACCTGCTGCAGATCATGGGTGCGCGCGTGCGCGTCGTCGGCCCGCCCACCCTGATGCCGACCGATGTCGACCGCATGGGCGTCGAAGTCCATTACAACATGAAGAGCGGCCTCAAGGACGTCGACATCGTCATGATGCTGCGCCTGCAGACCGAGCGCATGCAGGGCATGTTCGTGCCGTCGATCAGCGAGTACTTCCGCTTCTTCGGCCTCGACCACGAGAAACTGAAATACGCCAAGCCCGATGCGCTGGTCATGCATCCCGGCCCGATGAACCGCGGCGTCGAGATCGACTCCGAAGTGGCTGACGACATCGACCGCAGCATCATCCACGAGCAGGTCGAAATGGGCGTTGCCGTGCGCATGGCCTGCCTCGATGCGCTGATCGGCGGCCGGCGCAACGCCGTCGGCCTCGCCGGAGAAGCCGCATGAGCAAGGCTCCCTCGCACGGCACGATCGTTCGCGGCGCGCCGCCGCATGCCGGCTCGACCGCCTATATCAACGCCCGCATCGTCGACCCCGCCGCCAACAGCGAATACATGGGCGCGGTGCTGATCAGCGACGGCAAGATCGCCGATTTCGGTCCCAACCTCTTCGCTTCGGGCGCGCCCTACGGCATTCAGTCGGTCGATTGCGCCGGTCTTTGCCTGGCGCCCGGCATCGTCGACGCCCGCGTCCATACCGGCGAGCCCGGCGAAGAGCACAAGGAGACGCTGGAGAGTGCCGGCATCGCCGGCGCCGCGGGCGGCATCACCTCCTTCATCCTGCTGCCCGACAACGAGCCGCCCTTCGACGATGCCTCGCTGATCGAGTTCGTGGCCCGCCGTGCCCGCCAGATAAAACTCGTGAACATGTACGCCTATGGCGCCCTGACCGTGGGCCTCGAAGGCAAGGAACTGGCGGAGATCGGCCTGCTGGCCGAGTCAGGCGCCGTGGCCTTCACCGATGCCGATCATTCCATCGGCAATGCCCAGATGCTGCGCCGCGCGCTCTATTACGCCAAGGCTTTCGATGCGCTGATCGTCCACATGCCGCAGGAGCCGGCGCTGTCGGGCGGCCATATGAACAGCGGCGAGATGGCGACGCGTCTTGGCCTGTCGGGCATCCCGCCCCTGGCCGAAGTCATGATGGTCGAGCGCGACATTCGCCTGGTCGAGATGACCGGCGGCCGCCTGCACCTTTCCAAGATTTCGACTGCCGAATCGGTCGAGGCGATCGCCGCCGCCAAGGCGCGCGGCCTCAGGATCACCTGCGATACCGCCGCACCTTATTTTGCACTGAACGATCTCGCCGTCGGCGACTACCGCACATTCGCCCGCCTGACACCGCCGCTGCGTGCCGAGAAGGATCGCCTCGCCGTCATCGAGGGCCTGAAGAGCGGCGTCATCGACGCCATCGTCTCCGATCACCGGCCGCAGGATCAGGACAGCAAGCGCGTGCCCTTCGCCCAGGCCTCGCCGGGTGGCATCGGCCTCGAGACCCTGCTGCCGATCTCGCTGGAACTGGTGCACAACGGCCATCTCACACTGCCGCAGCTCTTCCAGCGCCTGTCGATGGCGCCGGCGGCGCTGTTCGGCCTGCCCGGCGGCAAGCTCGCCAAGGGTGCGCCAGCCGATCTTGTGCTGTTCGATCCGGACTACGCCTGGAAGATCGACCGCGCCGATCTCTGGAGCAAAACCAAGAACACGCCCTTCGACGAGCGCCCGGTCCAGGGCCGCGTCATGGCCACCATCGTCGGCGGCCGCACCATCTACCGCGAGGAAAGCTTCGTGACAGCGGCGGCGGCTTAACGGCGCCGACAACAAAAGAGATCCCTCCACTCCGCCCTTCGGGCTCCGGTCGGGATAACGGAAATTAGCTCCGTCATCCCGAGCGAAGCCGAGGATCTCTTTTCGTTCAACCAACGGGAAATCCCTCGAGGCGCGTTTCAGACTTGTCGAGATGACGGCTTTTGCCTCGAAACGGCCATTTCGTCTGCTATGGTCGCCGCATGACCCGATACATCCTCGCCACCACCCTCATCCTCGCTGCCGGCTCCACCATGGCGCAGCCACGCGCCCAGCAGCGCGAAGACCTGCTCGACGCGCTGACGCGTCATATCTCGATCTGCACCGAGATCGGCGATGGCCAGGCGCGGCTTGCCTGCTTCGACCGCCTGCAGACCAGGATCGGCGACGTGCAACCCAGCGCCAATCCGCAGCCAACGCCGCCGCGTCCCGGCGCTCCACCGCCTAACACGCCGCTCACGCCGCAGCCTTTGCAAACACCCGGTGGCGGCATCGCCACGCTGGGCGGCGGCACGCCGCAGGGTCAGGCCGGCCCCATCCTCGCCGATCCCGATCGCGCCTTCGATCCGCGCAGCTCGACCTATCGTCCGCCCGAGACGCAGGGCGCCAAGCCGCAACCGGCGGTCCGCCGCACCGGACCACGTTCGATCCCGCAGTCGAGCCGGCCGATGTCGCTGGTCAGTCTCGACGCCAACAACCTCACCTATAACGACGCGCGCTACTGGCAGGTGACGGTCATCATCACCTCGAACACGCCGCGCACGCTCGACGCGCAAATCCAGTGCACCTTCACCAACGCCGGCAGGCCGGTCGAGGATGTCTACTTCGGCCCGATCCCGATCCAGGCTGGCGAGCAGATCACGACCGACCTGATTGGCCCGCCGACGACCACCTATGTCGACAGCACCAATTGCCGGGTGTTGAGCCCTTAAGCCGATGAGCACACCCTGGCT
>JBBRFD010000256.1:0-5889 GCA_038224985.1 Reyranellales bacterium | reverse complement strand
CTCCGAAGATCCAGCAGGTCTCTGGTGCAGGTGCCATCGGTGGCGGCCAGCTGGCCGGCGCTTGCGGCTACAACAACGGCGTGAACTCGGGCAACTGCCCGGTCAATGACTACCAGTACCAGGATCAGTTCGATATCGGCGCCAACTACCTGAACAAGTTCGGCGATATCACGATCGCTCTGCACGGTGGTTTCGCGTACGCCAACTTCAACCCGGGCTATCGCCCGAACGCTACCGGCGCCAACCTGACGACCGGCTTCAATCGCGCTGCTTGGAAGCAGGCTGTCCTCGGTGCCCAGATCGGCTTCGCGGGCTTCACGTTCGGCGTCGCCGCCGGTTGGGACAACAACGGCTTGGGCGCCAACTACTACACCGGTGTCGACAACGACACGCGTTACGCGACGGTCGGTCTCATGTACGAAACCGGTCCGTGGCAGATGTCGGCGGGCGCAGGCTTCTCTCGCAACACCAACGGTAACGGTGCGAACTCCATCGCGACGTTTGCTTCCGGCACCAGCGTCCCGACGGCGACGGCGTTTACCTCGACCGCCCAGGCATTCGGCCCCTCGGGGAGCACCAACGGCCTGTCGTTCGGTCAACAGTCGGCTGACAAGTACGAAGTTGGCGCCAACTACGCCCTCGGACCGGGCGTCAAGCTGGTCGGTGGCTTCATGTACTACAGCTTCGCGGGCCCCAACGCTGCCACCTCCGGCAACTCCTGGGCGTTCCTGCTCGGCATGGACTTCCGCTTCTAGTCCAAGCAGCGACAATCGAAACGGAAAGAGCGGGCGCAAGCCCGCTCTTTTCTTTTGTGCTTTTGCCGGATGAGACATTTGTAGAAGAAGACGAGGGCAGACCAGACAAGCTCATATTGGGTATGCCGGTGCCGCTACCCGCGCCCGATTTCAAAGAAGTGACTTCGCCGGCCTCTGCCGGGGTCATTCCTCCATGCTAGGTTTGCCGCCGGAAATCCTGCGGCCGGATCGACGATTCGATCTGGCGTCTGTCAGCGTCCATATGAAGACACGCATGGGTCAGCGCACACCTGCTTCTCTTTCTCTCGACCGCGATCGCCCGACGCGTCGCGCTGTGTTGGGAGGAATGCTCGGCAGCGTGCTCGCGGTCCGGCCGGCGTCGGCGGCCAACAACGTCGTAATCGTCTACATCGCCGCCGACGACTGTGCGCCCTGCCGCATTTTCGCGTCGGACGATTGGCCGAAGTTCGAAGCCTCGCCGCTGTTTCGCCTCGTTCGCTTTCACAAAACCAGCGCGCCCAAGACCACACAGGCCTATCAGTTGAAATACTGGCCGGCCGAGGCACGGCCCTATGCCGCCGCGGTCAAGGTGCCGATCGTTCCGTCCTTCATTCTGGTGAACAATGGCGGCGTCGCACTGGTCGGCAGCGGTATCGTCGGCTGGCGCAACCAGGTGTTGCCGCAGATCCGCCAGCTCACTGCCGGCTAGAGGGGCAGGCTAGCCGGTCTTGCGGCCCACCACGTTGACGAACAGCGTCGGCATGTAGGTGCGCGACACCGGTAGCCGCTCGGTCGCCTGGCGCTGCAGGACAGATCGATTGTCCTCGTGATCGAGTACGAGCTGGAAGAGTCCCTGCTCGACGGCGCCGGCGCGGCTGGCGAGTTCCGGCTTGCCGTCGCGCTCGACGCGATAGGCGACATCGAGGCCGACATCGCCGCCGCTGTAGAAGGCCGAGACCATCTCCAGCCCGCCGAACAGCTGCACCAGTCCGCGGATCGAGAAGCGCCAGTAGTCGTCGGGCGCGGCGTGAAAGGCCTGTGACCACGGCGTGGCGATATAGGCGAGCCCGTCGGTCTTGAGCAGGCTCTGGATATTGCGCGCGGCGGCGTTGGGATCCTTGGTGTGCTCCAGCACGTGACAGCAGATGACGAGATCGAACGGCTCGCCGCCCAGCTTCGCTTCAAGCGCGTGCGCGTCGCAGCAGATATCGAGCACGATATCGACATTGCCGCCCTCGACTAGATCGATACCGATAAATTTGCCACGCTTGTCGAAACGCTTGGCGGCGAGGGCGCGCCAGTTGCGTTCGTTGCGGTCGGCGATATTGGTGCGCGAGCCGATCTGCAGGATGCGCGGCGCATGCTTGCCGGTCGCCTCGGCAACGCGGTCGAGCAAAAGCTCGACCTCACGGGTGACGGTCGTGCCGACGACGCGCAACTCTCCGGGCTGATTCGGCGGAGTGGCGTTGCCGGCAGCGCTCATTCGCGCACCACGAGGATGTGCATGCGGCGCGGTCCGTGCGCGCCGAGTTCCATGGCCTGTTCGATGTCGCCGGTGCGCGAGGGGCCGGTGATGGTGTTCACGGTGCGCGGCATCAGGTTCTTGCCATAGCGCGCGCGCAGCCTTTGCCACACGTCTTCGTAGCCGCCGACGATGTCGCCCTCCTTCAGCACCACGACATGGGTGTCGGGCAGCAGGTTGAGCGTCACCGGATGCTCCGGCCCCGAAGCCATGACCAGCGTGCCGGTTTCGGCGATGCCGGCGAAGGCCGGCGTGATGGCCACGGCGTCGCTGCCAAGGGCCTTGTCGCGGCGCAGCTCCAGCATCTTCTGGCTCGCCCAGTCGAACGCATCGAGAGCGGGCGAGGGCGCGATGACGGCGCGGGACGGCAGGTTGTTGCGCGCGAGATAGGCCACGACCTCGCCCGGCACTTCGGCGGCGCCGACACGCGCGATCGTGGCGTTGTTGAACTCGGCCCACCGACAAAAGAGGTCGACGCGGGCGGGTTGGGGCAGGTTGGCGCGGGCCACGCTCGGTCCCAGTGGCGGCTGGTCGAGGCGCGACAGCACGGCGTCACGCGCCGGTCCGGCCAGCTCGCCGCGCTTCAGAGAGCGGCGGATGCCGTTGAGGATGGAAGAGCGGGCCTCGCTCATGGCGTTTTCCGCTTCCGCCATTGTGCGTGAAACGTGCCACCGGCTTGCGGCGCCGGGAAGTCGCGATAGCGTGTCCAGCCGCCGGCCAGCGGCACGGTACGATAACGACCGTCGGCGCGGCCGAACAGCGCCAGCACGCGATTGGCGAGACCGGTGAGCGAGCGATAGAGCTTCGGCCGCCTGGCGAAGAAGCCCCACAGCGCCAGACCCTGACGCACGGCGCCGGGTGTGAGGTGTCGCTCGAACTCGCGCTCGCGCCAATGGCGCATCAGCTTCGGCAGCGGGATGCGCACGGGGCAGACGCTCTCGCAACGGCCGCAGAAGGTCGAGGCATTGGGCAGGTTGCCGGCCTCCTCCATGCCGATCAGCTGCGGCGTCAGCACGGCGCCCAACGGCCCGGGATAGACCCAGCCATAGGCATGGCCGCCGATAGCGCCATAGACGGGGCAGTGGTTCATGCAGGCGCCGCAGCGGATGCAGCGCAGGATCTCCTGCATCTCGGTGCCCAGCACGTTGGAGCGGCCATTGTCGAGAATGACGACGTGATACTGCTCCGGCCCGTCGAGATCGCCCGGCCGCTTCGGCCCCGTATTGAGCGTCGTATAGGCCGAGGATTCCTGCCCGGTGGCCGAGCGTGCCAGCACGCGCAGCAGCACGGCGGCATCCTCCAGCGTCGGGATCACCTTCTCGATGGTCGCCAGCACGATGTGGATCTTGGGCAGCGTGTTGGAGAGATCGGCATTGCCCTCGTTGGTCACCAGCATCGACGAGCCGGTTTCGGCGACGAGGAAGTTGGCGCCGGTCAGGCCGACATCGGCATCGAGGAATTTCTGCCGCAGCACGTAGCGCGCCTCGGCCACCATGTCGTTGCGCTCGGTCAGGCGCTTGGTGAAGCCCAGCTTGCCGTGATGTTCGAGAAAGGTGTCGGCGACCTGGTCCTTGGTCAGATGGACGGCGGGCGCGATGATGTGGCTGGGCGGCTCGTTGCGCAGCTGGATGATGTATTCGCCGAGATCGGTTTCGATCGGCGCGATGCCCGCGGCCTCGAGATGCTCGTTGAGTGCGATCTCTTCCGCCACCATCGACTTCGACTTGGCAACGGTGCGTGCGTTCACGCTCTTGCACAGGTCGGTAATGATGCGTCGCGCATCGGCCGCCGTCGGCGCCCAATGGACATGGCCGCCGAGGCCGATGACCTTGCGTTCGAATTCCTCGAGATAGAAATCGAGATTGGCCAGCGCGTGATTCTTGATGTCGCGCGCGCGGTCGCGCAGCGCCTCGAACTCGGGCAGGCGCTCGGCGGCTTGCCGGCGGCGCTCGGAGAAGCCGACCTTCAGCTTGGCCAGCGAATCCTGCAGGTTGGGATCGGCAAGTGCTGCGTCGACATTGTCGTTGAAATTGCGCGCGGTGCTTTCCATCAGGCTTTCACCGCCAGCACTTCGCCAATCGGGGCGAGATCGCCCATGCCGGCCAGGACTTCGGCGACATGGCGCACCGCGATGGTGCTGCCTTGGCGCTGCAGTTTGCCCGCCATGTTCATCAGGCAACCGAGATCGCCGGCCAGCAGGGTCGTTGCCCCGGCTGCGGCAATGTCGGCCGACTTCTCGCCGACCATGGCGTTGGAGATTTCCGGATACTTCACGCAAAACGTGCCGCCGAAGCCGCAGCACACTTCCGGTGACTTCATCTCGGCGATCTCGAGTCCCGCCACCGATTCGAGCAGGCGGCGCGGCTGTTCCTTGACGCCGAGCTCGCGCAGGCCCGAGCACGAGTCGTGATAGGTGACGGCGCCGTCGTAGCGGGCGGCGACCTTCTTCACGCCCAGCACATCGACCAGGAAAGCCATCAACTCGTAGCTGCGGCCGGCGAGATCCTCGGCCTTGGCCTTCATCGCCGGGTCGTCGTCGAACAGGCCGGGATAGTGGTGGCTGAGCATGCCGCCGCAGGAGCCCGAGGGCGCCACCACGGCGTCGTAGCCCTGGAAGGCCTCGATGACCTGGGTGGCAATGGCCCGTGTCGTGGCCCGGTCGCCGGAATTATAGGCGGGCTGGCCGCAACAGACCTGCAGCGGCGGTACCTCGACGGTGCAGCCGGCGTCTTCCAGCAGCTTTACGGCGGCGAAACCGACGGACGGCCGAAAAAGATCGACCAGACAGGTGACGAAAAGGGCGACGCGGCGCGGGCGAGTCGGTTTGTCGGGGGTTTGACTGGACACGGGCCGAAGATGGCAGCGCCCCCAAAGGCGTGCAACGCCCTAAAGCAGGGGAACTTCCGCCGCAATCGCCTCTTATGTAGCGGTCATGTTGAAAAAGCTTGTCGTTCTCGCCACTCTGCTCTCACCTCTGCCGGCGATGGCCGAAACCGCGCGGCCGCAGCCGCCGTGTGGCGCCACGCCTTATCCTGTCTCCAGCGCCGTCGCGGGCGGCCCTTCGGTCGGCGTCTGGTCGGGCACCGATCTCCGCAAGGCCGGTTGGCAGCCCCCGGTCTGCCTCGGCTGGACTGGCGACAGCCGTTTCGTGGTCGCGCTGGCGGGCGACATCGCCTGGCGGGAACCGGCGGATCAGCTTCTCGCGCGCCTGACGATGTTCTCGGTCTATCCCTCGATCAGATACTGGTCGACGACGCAAAAGGAATGGCTGCCGCTGGCCCAGGACGCCGGCGCGCTCAACAGCCTCAATCTCCAGCAAGGCCAGGAGAGCAGCTATTTCGAGCGCAACGCCGGCAGCGGCAAAACCACTTACCGGCTGCGCGTACTCGAACGATCGGAGAATCGGATTGTCATTGCGACTGAAAATGTGACGCCGATCAGCGTTGCGATCGTCACGGCCTTCGAGCCGGGCGCGCTGCAGTCGGTATCGTTTCTCGAAAAGCGTGGCGCCGGTGTCTGGTCGTTCTATCAGATCACGCGGGCCGGCATGGCCAGCAGCTCGATGATTTCCGGTCGCGAGAACTCGTTCGTCAACCGGCTTGCCGCGCTCTA
>JBBRFD010000255.1:0-5908 GCA_038224985.1 Reyranellales bacterium | reverse complement strand
AAATCGTCACCCGCAGATATTCCTGCAGGCCGCCCACCAGCACGGCGCCGACCACCGGCCCCAGCCAGCTGCTGGTGCCGCCGATCAGCGGCATGGCGATGGCATTGACGGCGTAGTTCAGGCTGAAGCCCGACGAGGGATCGAGATAGGTCACGTAGAAGGGCAAGGGGGCGCCGGCCATGCCCATGAATCCACCCGACAATCCCGTCGCGATCAACTTCAGCCTAAGGGTGGGCACGCCCGAGGCCTCGGCCGCTGCTTCGTCGTCACGGATGGCGGCGAATCCAAAACCGAGCGCCGAACGTTCAATGGCGCGCGCCGTCGCCAGGGCCGCGACGCACAAGCCGAGCATGATCAGGAACAGGTATTCGATGTAGCCGCCGCCGATCAGCGGCGCGGTGCGCGGACGCAGCACGTAGGCGCCGCGCGCCCCGCCGACGAAATCCCAGTTGGTGATCAGCGTCTGCACCACCACCGCGAGCGCCAGCGTGGCGATGGAGAAGAACACGCCGCGCAGGCGGAGCGTCAGATATCCGGTCCCGATGCCCACGATGCCGGCCATCACGCCGCCCACCACGATCATCGCCGGCAACGGCATCGCCGGGACAAGCTTGTGCAGGACCACCGACGAGTAGGCACCGATGGCGAAGAAGGCCGTGATGCCGAAATTCACGTAGCCGGTGTAGCCGCCGAGGATGTTCCAGGCCGTGCCGAGCACGATGTACTGGACCACCACATAGCCGACGAAGAAGGCGTAACTGTTGTCGAGCCAGCGTCCGAACATGAAAATGACCGCCGCCACGGCCGTCAGCGCCAGGATGAACGGCACCCCGCGCATCCCGGGGGGCATGCCGGGGTTGCTCGGATTAGCGGCCAAGGATGCCACTGGGCCGCACCGCCAGAGTGATGAGCAACACGCCGAACGATACCGCCGGCGCCCAGGAGGGGCCGAAGAATGTCGCCGTCAGGCTTTCGGCAATGCCCAGTGTCATCGCCGCGATCATCATGCCGGGAAAGCTGCCGAGGCCGCCCAGCACGCAGATGGCGAAGACGCGGCCGATATATTCGCGACCGATCGACGGTTCGACAGGCTGGATGATGATCAGACAGGCTCCGGCAAGCGCCGCGGTAGCGATCGACAGGCCGAAGGCGATGCGTTTGATCTTGACCGGATTGGCAGCCATCAACTGCAGCGCCAGCTGGTCCTGCGCCACCGCCTGGATGGCGCGTCCCAGGAAGGTGCGCGACAGGAACAGTTGCAGGCCGATCGCCATCGCCATGGAGACGAGAAACGGCACCAGCAGGCGCCACGGCAGGTCGAACAGGATGAGGTGCAGGCTGGGGCCGATGTAAGCCGTATTCACCGAACGATAGTCGACGCCGAAGACCATGATCAGCGTCACTTCGCCGATGAACAGCAGCCCGAAGAAAAACGACAGGCCGCGCAGCGACTGGTCGTCCCGTCGCTCGAACGCCACGTAGTAGATCTGATAGACCGCCATGCCGAGCAGGTAGAAAGCCGGCAACAGGATGACCGTCGCCAGAATCGGATCGATACCGAAGACTGTGTTGCCGATGAAGGCCACGTAAGAGCCGAGCAGGATGAAGGCTGGATGGGCGATGTTGACGATATCGAGCATGCCGAAAGAGATCGCCACGCCGATCGAAACGGCGGCATAAAAACCGCCGAGCAACAGCCCCGAGATCACGGCGTTCATGGTCAGATCGAGCGAAACGTCCATGACGTCGATCATCCCCCCCTTTGACGTGGCGGTTTTCCGCCTTGGTTCGCAGTCTGCCCCGGGACGGCGCGGATCACAACATGGGCGTCGGGCCGGGCGCCCCTAAAACGTGCTGGCCGAAGATCGTTCCCTGGACGTCGGGCGAGAACATGACATGGGCGTTGGCGGCATGGGCGTCGCGGAACAGCCGCTGCATGCGGCTGGTCAGGTAGAGCGCACCTGAACCCGCCACCGCCATCATGATATCGACGGCCTCGACGCAGAGCCTGACGGCGAAGGCTGCATCGCGGCGATAGCGCAGCTTGTCGTCGAGCGTCGGTTCGTCGCCGGAGCGGGCGACCGCCATTGCGTGTTCGCAGTTGCGGCGCATGATCAGCTCCGCCGCATCGATGCGCGCACCTGCTTCCGAGACCTTGATCTGCAACGTCTGGGTCGCGTTGATCGGCACGCCGGTCGTCGTGCCGTGGCGCTTGCGGGCCTCGCCCACCGTCATCTCGTAGGCGCCGCGCGCGCAGCCCAGCATGACGCCCGACAGCACATAGGCGCCGAGCGCCAGCAGCGGCAGGCGAAACAGCGGTGTCGGATTGAGCGCCGAGCCGGGATGCGGCTTGCCGTTGAAGGCCCACGCCGTGAGCGTGCGGTAGTCCGGCACGAACAGCTTCTTCACGGCGACGTGCTTGGAGCCGGTGCCGGCCAGGCCCATGGCGTGCCAGGTGTCGAGGATCTCGTATTCGGAACGATGCACCAGCGCGAAGCGATGATCTATGGGCGGCCCGTCGTCGCTGTCGCGCACGATGACGGCCAGCAGGTTCCAGTCGGAATTGTCGATGCCCGAGGAGAGCGGCCAGCGGCCCGAGACCTCATAGCCGCCATCGACCTTGCGGCCGCGCCCGGACGGGAAGGCGAGCGACGTGGCGATCAGCACATCGGTCGACTTGTCCCAGAGTTCGTGCTGCGCCTGCGGCGGAAAGTAAGCCAGCATCCAGTGATGGCTGGCGAGATTGCCGATGTTCCAGGCTGTCGAGGGGCAGACCCGTGCGACCTCGGCGCAGACATCGACCAGGATGCCGACATCGAGTTCGGCGCCGCCCACTCTTGCCGGCTGGACGACACGAAAGAGGCCGGCGGCATGGAGGTCGCGTTCGGTATTGTCGGGCAGGCGGCCCAGGCGCTCGGAATCGGCGGCGCGCTGGTCGAGCGTCGGCAGCAGCGCGCGCGCCCGGCGCATCATTTCCTCGTGGCTGACGCCCGCGAAGGACGTCGGTGTCGCCGGTAAAGTGGCTGAAGGCACCCAATCGAAACCCGCCATGCTTCCCGTCCTGGGCCGGTCTCGCCGGCATTTCGTTGCCACCCGATCGTCTTCGTTGCCCAAACGCTAGCATCACCGATCCGGGGCGACAAACGGCCGGGAGCGTTCGAGGCGGTGCGGGCTCGTGCTAGTCTTTCCGGCATGACAACACATGACCCTTATACCGCGCTCGGCGTTCGCCCCCGTATCAACGCCGCTGGCGCGCTGACGCGTCTCGGCGGCGCCGTCATGGCGCCCGAGGTCGTGGCCGCCATGGCCGCCGCCGCGCGCGCCTCGGTCGATAGCGGCGAGTTGCAGGATGCCGCCAGCGAGCGCATCGCCGCCGCGACCGGCGCCGAGGCCGGCATGGTGACGACCGGCGCGGCGGCCGCGCTGACGCTGGCCGCCGCCGCTGCCATGGCGGGCTTCGATCCGGCGCGCATGGCGGCGTTGCCGCATGCCGAGGGCTTCCCGCACGAGATCCTGCTGCCGCGCACCCATCGCACCGGCTACGCGCATGCGCTGTCGGCGGCCGGCGCGCGACTGGTCGACATCGGCCACAACGATCGCGGCACCGGCGCCGGCGTGCGCGGCCTCGAAGCTTGGGAGATCGAGGCGGCGCTCACGCCGCAGGTCGCGGCCTTCGGCTTCTCGGTCAACGTCGGCAATGTCGCAGACCTCGCCACCGTGGTCGCGGTCTGCAAGCCGCGCGGCATCCCGGTGATCGTCGATGCCGCCGCCCAACTGCCGCCCAAGGAGAACCTGCGGCGCTTCATCGACGCCGGCGCCGACCTCGTGGCTTTCTCCGGCGGCAAGGCGCTGGGCGGACCACAGGCCTCCGGCATCCTGGCCGGCCGTCGCGCGCTCATCGCCTCGGCGTTGCTGCAGCAGCTCGACATGGACGTCTCGCCCGAGACCTGGTCGCCGCCCAAGCTGATCGACCGCGCCAACCTGCGCGGCGTGCCGCATCACGGGATCGGCCGCGGCTTCAAGGCCGGCAAGGAGGAGATCGTCGGCCTGCTGACCGCGCTCGACCGCTTCGTGAAGGCCGACGACGCGGCGAGCAACGCCGCCCTCGAAGCCCGCCTGCGCGCGATCGCTGCGGCGCTCGGCGACGCCGACGTGACCCTCGTGCCGGCGACGAAGACCGGCCGCGTGCCCGTTCTGGAGATTGCGGTGCCCGACGCGCTGTCGCTCAGTGCCCGCCTGCAGCGGAGCGAGCTGCCAGTCCATTTGTGCGAACGCCACGCCGCGCGCGGTGTGCTGACCCTCGACCCGCAGGTCCTGCTCCCCGAGCACGACGCGCCGCTGGCCGACGCCCTGAAAGCGGCGCTTCAGTCGACCGCGGTGCCGTCGTCCCGATAGGCCCAACACGCCTCGGGCGGCAGGGTGATGGCGATCTCGCCGTGCTGCTGGTGGCGCGCCGCGGTGCCGAGCTCGAGCGCCTCGAGGCGCTGGCCGCCAAGCTCGACGTCGTAGATCGTCTGCATGCCCTGGTAGCGCCGCTCGAGCACCCGGCCGGAGAAGACATTGGCGGGGCCGCGCTCGCCCAGCCGCACGTTCTCCGCGCGCAGCGCGATGCGCGCCTTGTCGCCGGCGCCGAGCGGTTGCGGCGTCCAGGCCTCGATCCTGCCGGCGGCGCCGAGATCGATGGTGGCGCGCTCGCCGCTACGGGCCAGCACGGTGCCCAGCAGCACGTTGGAGGCACCGGTGAAATTGGCGACGAAGGAATCGGCGGGGCGATTGTAGATCGCGTCCGGGGGCGCCATCTGGAGCAGCTTGCCGTCGCGCATCACGCCGATCCGGTCGCCCAGCACCACCGCCTCGGCCTGGTCATGGGTGACGTAGAGACCGGTCATGCCGGTCATCTTCAGGATGCGGCGCAGCTCGTCGCGCAGGCGGATGCGCAGCTTGGCGTCGAGATTGGACAGCGGCTCGTCGAGCAGCAGCAGCTGCGGGCGGTAGACGAGGCTGCGCGCCAGGGCGACGCGCTGCATCTGGCCGCCGGACAGCGAGGTCACCGGCCGCTCGGCGTATTCGCCGAGGCCGACCAGCTCCAGCGTCTCGTTGACCGTGGCGACGATGTTGCCGCTGCCGGCGCTGCTGCGCCGGTACTTCAGCGGATAGGCCACGTTCTGGCGCACCGTCATGTGCGGCCACACCGCGTAGGACTGGAACACCATGCCGATGTCGCGCTCGCGCGGGCTGACCAGCACGCCGCGCGCCGGCTCGGAGACCACCCGGTTGGCGATCGAGATGCGCCCGCCGGTCGGATGCTCGAGCCCCGCGACGCAGCGAAAGGGCGGGGTCGTTCCGCAGCCCGATGGACCCAGCAGCACGACGATCTCGCCCGGCGGCACCTCGAAGTCGACGCCGTCGACGGCAGCCTTGCCGCCATCGAAACGCTTCTCCAGCCGCTCGATCAGCAGCGCTGCGGTCACTGGCGGTAGCCGTAGGCCTTGTTCCACTGTTCGAGCCAGCTCTCGCGCAACTTCTCGAACTCGTCGAACTTCGGCACCCAGACCTTGATCACCTTGGGATCCCAACCCTTCGGAAAGGCCGGCGGCTCCTTCATCGAGGTGATGTTGCCGAGTGACTTGATGGCGAAAGTCTGGCCCTCCTTGCTCAGCCGCCAGTTCATGAACAGCCTGGCCGCATTGGGGCTCTTCGACGTCTTGGGGATGCCGTCGGCATAGGGAATGATCGGCACGCCCTCGGGCGCGAAGATCGCCTCGGCCGGCGCGCCCTCGACGATCTTGGTGTAGATGATGTTGTAGAGCAGCGGCGCGATCGAGACCTCGCCGCGCACCAGAGCGTCGGAGAGCGGCGCGCCCGACGGGTAGAGCGCGATGCCCAGCGCCGCCTGCTTGGCCCAGTA
>JBBRFD010000254.1:0-6145 GCA_038224985.1 Reyranellales bacterium | reverse complement strand
GATGCGCCGTCCATCCCGCTTCATTGACATAGAGTTCGAAGATGAAGAACAGCGCCTTGTTGGTGGGCGAGCGGTGGGAGAGGATGAGTTTGACGAGAGGCTCGGTCATGGCCGCCACCGCGGTGCCGCGCAGGATCTCGGCCAGGGCGTCTTCTTCGCCGGGTTTGGCCTCCAGCGTGATGGCGACGACGAAGCCTTCGCTCAGGGTGGCGAGGGAGGCGGGCGGGATCCAGTTGGTCAGCATGAGAACCTCCGTGAATGTCTGCATGACGCTATAGGGCCTGCCTGCTGACAACGTTGTGTCAGTAGTGATAAGCTTGGGGAATGCGCCGGTCCGATCGTCTGTTCGACATCATCCAGCGGCTGCGCAGGGCGCCGCGGCCGGTCACGGCGG
Organism: Reyranellales bacterium; assembly: GCA_038224985.1. Taxonomy (GTDB): domain Bacteria; phylum Pseudomonadota; class Alphaproteobacteria; order Reyranellales; family Reyranellaceae; genus Reyranella. The sequence goes on along the minus strand of JBBRFD010000254.1, from coordinate 5,751 downwards.
CGCGGCTGGCGGCCGAGCTGGAAGTGACGCCGCGCACGATCTATCGCGATGTCGCCACCCTGCAGGCCCGACGCGTGCCGATCGATGGCGCGGCCGGCGTCGGCTATGTGCTGCGCCGGGGCTTCGACCTGCCGCCGCTGATGTTCAGCGCCGACGAGATCGACGCCATCGCCGTGGGCGCCCGCATGGTCCGCCGGCTGCGCGATCCCAAGCTGCAGGAAGCCGCCGACAGCGTCCTGGCCAAGGTGACGGTGGTGCTGCCCGAGGCCCTGCGCGCCAGCCTCGACGCCCAGCACATCTTCGTCTCCGAGGGCGATGCCGTGGCCGCCGTCGGCGTCGACATGGCCGAGCTGCGCGGCGCCATCCGCGCCTCGCGCAAGCTCCACATCGCCTATGCCGACGCCGGCGGCCGGCGCAGCAACCGCACGATCTGGCCCATCGCCATGGCCTATTACGTCGACGTCACCCTGATCGGCGCGTGGTGCGAGCTGCGCGCCGATTACCGCAATTTCCGCGTCGAACGCATCCACGCGTCGAAAGTGCTCGACGAGCAATTCGATCAGGACAATGGTCGGTTGTTTCGCGAATGGTCGGCGCTGCCCAAGACGCGGCCGCCGGAAGACGCGTCCCCGAGCTGAAGGAGGCAACCATGCCCAAGGTGCTGACCGCCGCCGAAGTCGACCGCTATCACCGCGACGGCTTCCATTTCCCCCTGCCCATCCTGACGGCAGCCGAAGCCGCTGGCTGCGAGAAGAAGCTGCGCGCGCTGGAGCAGCGCGAGGGCGGCACGATCTCGCGCAAGACCAACATGAAGCCGCACCTGCTGGTGCCGTGGCTCGAGGAACTCGTGCGCCATCCCAAGGTGCTCGACGCCGTCGAGGACATCATCGGCCCCAATATCCTGGCCTGGGGCAGCGGCTTCTTCACCAAGGGCGCGCACGATCCCAGCTTCGTCAGCTGGCACCAGGATTCGACCTATTGGGGCCTGTCCAAGCCCGAGATCGTCACCGCCTGGATCGCCTTCACGCCCAGCACCGTCCAGTCCGGCTGCATGAAGGTCATGCCCGGCACGCACGGCGAGCAGATCGAGCACAAGGACACCTTCAACGAACAGAACCTGCTGAGCCGCGGCCAGGAGATCCAGGTCGATGTCGACGAGTCCAAAGCCGTCGACATCGTGCTGCAGCCCGGCGAGATCTCGCTGCACCACGTCCGCCTGATCCACGGCTCCTCGCCCAACCAGGCCGACCACCGGCGCATCGGCTATGCCGTGCGCTACATCCCCACCCATGTGCGCCAGCTCACGCCGGTGCGCGACAGCGCCATGCTGGTGCGCGGCGTCGACAGCTTCGGCTATTTCGACCGCGATCCCTCGCCCAAGGCGGAATTCGATCCCGCCGCCGTCGCCTATCACACCGACCTGGTCGATCGGCAGACCAGAATTCTCTATGCCGGTGCCGACAAGGTGCGCGACCTCGATGCCCCGGCGGCGCGGGCGAGTTGATGCGCTTCAAGGCGGCCGTTCTGGAAAAGACCGGCACGCCCCTGGTCGTGCGCGACGTCACGGCCGAAGAGTTGAAACCCGCCGACGTGCTGGTGCGCAACAAGGCGAGCGGCCTTTGCCACACCGATCTGGAAATCATCCAGGGCCAGCTCGCCTGGCCGATCCCGGTCGTCCTGGGTCACGAGGGCGCGGGCATTGTCGAAGCGGTCGGCCGCGACGTCACCCTGGTTAAGCCGGGCGACCATGTCGTCTGTTCGTGGAACCCGACCTGCGGCCATTGCTTCTACTGCGATCGCGGACAGCCGATCCTCTGCGAGCCGCATAGCAGGCACAACGGCCAGGGCGCGCTGCTCGACGGCGGCTCGCGGCTGTCGCTCGACGGCCGGCGGCTCAATCACTTCTCGGCGGTATCGTCCCATGCCGAATGCAGCATCGTGCACGAGACCAGCGCCATCGCCGTGCCGAAGGAAATCCCCTTCGACCGCGCCTGCCTGATCGGCTGCGGCGTGATGACCGGCGTCGGCGGCGCGGCGCGCATGGCCCATGTCGAGGCCGGCGCGTCGGTGGCCGTGATCGGCTGCGGCGCCGTCGGCCTCAACGCCGTGCAGGGTGCAGCCCTCGAGCGGGCAGAAAAAGTCATCGCCATCGACATCGATGCCGGCCGCCTCGCCCTGGCCAAAACTTTCGGCGCCACCCATACGATCGATGGGCGGGCCAACGACCTGATCGGCCAGGTCAAGGACCTGACGGCCGGCCGTGGCGCCGACCATGTGCTGGAATGCGCCGGCAACGAGAAGGCGCTGCAGACCATGTTCGAGATCGCCCGTCCGGGCGCCGAAATCGTCATGCTGGGCAAGACCAATGTGAACCAGATGGTGTCGTTCCGCTTCGGCTCGATGATGGGCGAGAAGCGGCTGATCCGCTCGAGCTACGGCGGCGCCCGGCCGCGCCGCGACTTCCCGTGGCTGGCCCAGCTCTACCTCGACGGCAAGCTCAAGCTCGACGAGCTGATCACGCGGCGCATTTCCCTGGGCGAGATCAACGACGGCTTCGCCGCCATGACGCGCGGCGAGGCCGTCCGCACGGTCATTGTCTTTTGATGCCGACTGAAGAGCCGCGGATTGCCATAGCCCGAATTTGACGACTTCCGGGGCCTTTGCCTCGTCCGTCATGCACTCTACGATGCCAGCCTGACGGGAGGAAGAAATGGCTGAACTGGAAATCATTGGCGTCCCCTTTTCGAACTATGTCCGCTCCCTGCGCATGCTGTGCGAGGAGAAAGGTGTTGCCTACAAGCTCACTCCGGCCAGGCCGCAGACGCCGGAAGTCCTGGCGATCCATCCGGCGGGCCAAATTCCCTGCATGCGCCACGGCGACATTGCGTTGTTCGAGAGCAAGGCGATCGCCACCTATATCGATCGCGTGTTTCCCGGAGCCAAGTTCATTCCCGAGGATGCGGTCGGCTCCGCGCAATGCGCGCAGTGGGTGTCCTACGGCAACGTCAAGGTCGATCGCTGGATCATGCGCGAGTTCGTCGTGCCGTCGGCGTTCTTCGACAAGTCCAAGGGTCCCGATACCGCCAGGATCGCCGCTGCACTGCCCGAATTCGAGAAATGCGCCGCGGTGCTCGATGCGGCTGTCGCCAAGACCGGCTATCTGGTGGGCGACAAGCTGAGCTACGCCGACATGAACGTGCTGCCCATGCTGGTGGTGAGCAGCAACTTCCCGCAAGGCAAGGAAATCCTCGGCAAATTCGACAACCTGTCGGCGTATGTGGACAAGCTGGCCGCCCGGCCGTCGTTCATCAACACCGCGCCGCCGGCGCGCAGGTAGTGCGGCTCCAGCGCGATTCAGATTAGCGCGACCACTCCTCGAGAATCGTCTGCGTCGCGGAATCGAGCACCCTGACGGCGCGCACGCTGTAGCCGTGCCGCCGCAGAAGATCCTCCGGCCCGACACCGTTGCCGACCTCGGGAAAGACCGGCCGCCCGCCCGGCACGCTGGACGGGTTGCGCGAGAGGTAAAACGAATCATAGCCGATCTCGTCGAGGAAGAGGCCAAAGACCTCCGTCCCGCCGACCACGGCAGCCGTGGCGCCGCCACCCAGCGCCTCCCAGGCCTCCTCGAACGTGGCGCCCTTGGGATTCCAGAGGACGACATTGGGCCGGTCCGGGTCGGGCGCAAGATGCGGGATCTTGCGCGTCAGCACCAGCCGCTTGCGCTCTTTCTCGAGAGGTCCGCCTTCCGCCGAGCCCTTGCCGTTGACCACGCCACCGGCCCGGGCGACCGAGCTCTGGTAATGTTTCTGGTCGGCCGGAACCTCCAGCGATTTGGGAAACGAGCCGTCTGACTCGGCAATCATGCCTTCGCGACTAACGATGGCGTAGCCTTCAATGCGGGGACGCATGTGCAAACTCCCGTCTTAAACACCCATCAGGCCGATGATGGCACCTTGTATAACGAGCACACTCAGCCAATGGATCCCGTCGATGACATTTAACATAGGTTTACGACTGGCGAAGGCGTTGTTGACCACCATCGAGGTCAGCACGAAGCCAAACCAGATGAAGCCGGCCGAAATCACGCCGTTCTTCAGGGTGACTTGGCCCACGCCCAGATGGCCGATGGTGCCGGCCAGCACCCAGGCCATGACGAGCTCGGCGGCAAAGGTGACGATCAGAGTCACGGGCTTCGGCCGGGCCTCCTGCTTGCCGACCGCCGCCAGCCATTGCTTCGACAGGGCCATGTAATAGAGCGAGCCGAAGACGAAGGCGGCGACCGTGGCGGCCAGGATGGCAAGGACGTTCATTCCGGCGAAATTCATGCTTGTTCCCCATCCCAGGGTCCGAAACGAGGGCCCGAAGACCGAAACCCTAGGATGGTTCGGGCTTGCAAGCCACGGCTGGCGGTATCACCGTTGCGGGATGACCATCTCGATCAAGCCCGTCGACCCTGTCGCCCGCTCCTTTTTCGCCGGCGAGGTCTCCGGCATCGACCTGACGCAGGGGCTGTCCGACAGCGACGCCCGCGCCATCCATGCCGGCATGGACCAGTACGGCGTGCTGGTCTTCCACGACCAGCCGCTGACCGACGACCAGCAGCTCGTCGTCGCCCGTAAGCTCGGACCGTTGGAGCAGGCGACCGGCGATATCGCGGCACCTCAGGATCGCCGAGTCAGCATGGACCTCAACGACATTTCCAACCTCGACAAAAACAACGAGGTGCTGCCGCGCGAGGACCGCCGCCGGCTGTTCGGCCTGGGCAACCAGCTCTGGCACTCCGACAGCTCGTTCAAGGACGTACCGGCCAAGTATTCCATGCTCTCGGCGCGGCAGATTCCGCCGACCGGCGGCAACACCGAATTCGCCGACATGCGCGCAGCCTACGACGCGCTCGACGAGGCGACGCGGCGCGAGGTCCACGACCAGATCTGTCCGCACAGCCAGATCTTCTCGCGCGGCATCCTGGGCTTCACCGACTTCACCTCGGACGAGCGCGCCAAATGGGCACCGGTGCGCCAGCGCCTGGTGCGGCGCCATCCCAATACCGGCCGGCTGTCACTCTATCTTTCGAGCCATGCCGGCGGCATCGAGGGCTGGCCGGTACCCGAGGCGCGCGCCTTCCTGCGCGACCTCGTCGAGCATGCAACGCAGCGCACGTTCGTCTATGCCCATGTCTGGAAGCCGTGGGATCTCGTGATCTGGGACAACCGCGTCACCATGCATCGCGCGCGGCGCTACGATCATACCGAGGTGCGCGACATGCGTCGCACGACGCTGACCAACCAAGTCTCCAGCCTGGAGCAAGCGCCTTAGCGCATGCGCCTGCAATTCCTCGGGTCCGGCGATGCCTTCGGCAGCGGCGGACGGTTCAACACCTGTTTCCATCTCGAACGCAAAGCGCACGGCAATGTGCTGATCGATTGCGGCGCCTCCTCGATGGTGGCGATCCGCAAATGGGGCGTCGATCCCAATGCCGTCTCCACGGTGCTGGTGACGCATCTGCATGGCGACCACTTCGGCGGCTTGCCGTTCTTCCTGCTCGATGCCCAGCTCGTGAGCCGCCGCACGGCGCCGCTGGTGCTGACCGGCCCGCCCGGCTTCCGCGAGCGCCTCGACATCATCATGGAGGCGATGTTCGCCGGCTCCACCAGGGTCGAGCGCAAGTTCACCCTCGAGGTGCGCGAGCTGGCGCTGCACGAACGCGCCGAGGTCAACGGTTTGACCGTCACGCCCTATCTGATGAAG
>JBBRFD010000253.1:0-6169 GCA_038224985.1 Reyranellales bacterium | reverse complement strand
AACGGTAGGGTATGATTTCCCGGGCCAACGGGAAACGCCGGGACCAGAAACGCGGAGCGGAAAGCAGAAATGATCGATATCAAGTACAGCGCACCGACCACGCTAGACGACGCGGTCGCGGCAATGGCCGCCGCCAAGGGAACCGGGCGCGTCCTGGCCGGAGGCACCGACCTTCTGGTGCAGATGCGCGCCGGCTTCGTGAAGCCCGGCAGCAGCATCATCGACGTCAAGAAGATCAAGGAGATGATGAGCATCGAGGAGAACGCCGGCGTTTTCCGTATCGGCGCTGCCGTCTCCGGCATGCGGCTTCACGATCACCCGACCTTCAAGAAGGCCTGGCCCGGCGTGCTCGAGGCCATCAACCTGATCGGCTCCAAGCAGATCCAGGGTCGCGCTTCGGCCGGCGGCAACCTGTGCAATGCCTCGCCTGCCGCCGACAGCGTGCCGGCGCTGGTCGCCGCGGGTGCGATGGTCACCGTACAGGGCCCCAAGGGCCGCCGCGAAGTGGCGGTGGAGAAGTTCAACACCGGACCCGGTCGTACGATCCTGGAGCCGGGCGAAATTGTCGTCAGCCTCACCCTGCCGGCGCGTCCGGCGGGCTCGTCCGACGCCTACCTGCGCCTCATTCCGCGAACCGAAATGGACATCGCGGTCGTCGGTCTGGGCGTCAGCCTGACCATGAAGGACGGCACCTGCACCGCCGCCCGCGTCGGCCTGGGCGCCGTCGCCCCGACCGTGCTTCTGGTCGAGGCCGCCGCCAAGGCGCTGATCGGCTCCAAGCTCGACGACAAGGCGCTTGAGGCCGCCGCCGCGGCCTGCCGCGCCGCCTGCAAGCCGATCGACGACAAGCGCGGCACCATCGTCTATCGCACCAAGATCGCCGGCGTCCTGTTGAAGCGCGTCACCGCCATCGCGGCCGCCCGCGCCACCAAACATTAAGATAGAGAGCGTCATCATGGCCAAGACACACGTCTCCACCACCATCAACGGCGAGCCGACCGAATTCCTCTGCGAGCCGACGCAGGCCGTCCTCGACGTCCTGCGCGATCAGCTCGGTCTCACCGGCACCAAGGAAGGCTGCGGCTCGGGCGACTGCGGCGCCTGCACGATCATGCTCGACGACGAAATGGTCTGCTCGTGCCTCGTTCTGGCGGCCGAGGCCGAGGGCAAGAAGATCGAGACCATCGAGGGCATGGCCCAAGGCGACCAGCTCCATGCCCTGCAGAAGAAGTTCATCGAGTTCGCCGCACTCCAGTGCGGCATCTGCACGCCGGGCGTGCTGATGGCCGCGCGCGCGCTGCTGGAGAAGAACAACAATCCAACCGAAACCGAAGTCCGCTTCTGGCTGGCCGGCAATCTCTGCCGCTGCACGGGCTACGACAAGATCATCCGCGCGGTCATGGACGTGGCCGCTGACATGAGGGAGACAGCACGATGAGCAAGCCCAAGTACAAGTGGGTCGGCACGCGCCCCGACCGTCCCGACGGCGCCGACAAGGTGACCGGGCGCGCCCGCTTCGGCGCCGACTTCAACATGCCCGGCCAGCTGGTCGGCAAGGTGCTGCGCAGCCCGCACGCCCACGCCAACATCAAGTCGATCGACATCTCGGCCGCCGAGAAGTTGCCGGGCGTCAAGGCGGTCATCACGTCGAAGGACTTCCCCGACCAGCCCAACCTGATCGTTCCCACCGGCGAAATGCAGGTCAACCTGCGCGACATCACGCGCAACGTCATGGCGCGCGAGAAGGCTCTTTATGAGAGCCATCCGGTCGCCGCCGTCGCCGCCACGACCGAGGCCATCGCCAACGCAGCACTCGCCCTGATCAAGGTCGAGTACGAAGTGCTGCCGCACGTCATCGACGTCGCCGACGCGATGAAGGACGGCGCGCCGGTGCTGCACGATCACCTGATCACCGAGGGCGTGAAGCCGCCGCCGAGCAAGGCGTCGAACATCGCCAAGCGCATCGACAACCTGAAGGGCGACATCGATGCCGGCTTCAAGGCAGCCGAGATCGTGGTCGAGCGCGACTACACCACCCAGGCGGTCCATCAGGGCTATATCGAGCCGCACGCGACCCTGGCCAGCGCCGCCGAGGATGGCCAGGTCCAGCTCTGGTCGACGACGCAGGGCCACTTCCAGGTGCGCGGCTTCGTCAGCCGCCTGCTCAATATCGAGACCTCGCAGATCCGGGTCACGCCGACGGAAATCGGCGGCGGCTTCGGCGGCAAGACCGTGGTCTATCTCGAGCCGATCGCCGTGCGCCTGTCGCAGAAGTCGGGCAAGCCGGTGAAGATGACGATGAGCCGCGACGAGGTGTTCCGCGCTTCCGGCCCGGCGCCGGGCGGCACGGTGCACGTCAAGATCGGCGCCAAGCGCGACGGCACGATCGTCGCCGCGGAATGCACGGTCGCTTTGCAGGCCGGCGCCTTCCCCGGCTCGCCGGTCGGTCCGGCCTGCTGGACCAGTTTCGCCTGCTACGACATTCCCAACATCAAGGTCACGGGCTTCGACGTGGTGAGCAATCGCCCCAAGGTCGCCGCCTACCGCGCCCCGGGCGCGCCGATCTCGGCCTTCGGCGTCGAATCGACGGTCGACATCCTGGCCCAGGAACTGGGCATGGATCCGATCGACCTGCGCCTGAAGAACGCCGCCAAGAAGGGCACCAAGACCAGCTACGGTCCGGTGTTCGACGTCATCGGCTTCGTCGAGTGCCTGGAGGCCGCCAAGAACTCCGAGCACTACAAGAGCAAGCCCAAGCCGGGCATGTCGCGCGGCGTGGCGGCAGGCTTCTGGTTCAACGTCGGCGCCGATTCGAGCGCTGCCGCGCACGTCGCCGAAGACGGCACCGTGACGATCATCTCGGGCAATCCCGATATCGGCGGCTCGCGCGCCTCGCTCGCCCTGATGGCGGCCGAGGAGCTCGGCGTCGACTACGACAAGGTGCGGCCGGTGATCGCCGATACCAGCTCGATCGGCTTCAACTTCGTGACCGGCGGCAGCCGCGTCACCTTCGCCACCGGCCTCGCGGTGGTGAATTCGGTCAAGGACCTGATTCGCGAGTGCAAGATCCGCGCGGCCAAGACCTGGGGCGTTGACCCGGATGCCGTGCTCTGGGAGGACGGCCACGCCAAGCCTGCCGGCGCCAATGTTGGCCAGTTCGACCCGCTGTCTCTTGCCCAGCTTGCAGCGACCGCGGGCAAGACCGGCGGCCCGATCAACGGCCATAACCAGCTAAACGCCCAGGGCGCGGGCCCTGGCTTCGGCGTGCACATCGTCGACCTCAAAGTCGACGGCGACACCGGCATCACTGAGATCGGCCGCTATACCGCGGTGCAGGACGTCGGCACCGCCATCCATCCAAGCTACGTCGAAGGCCAGATGCAGGGCGGCGCCGTGCAGGGCATCGGCTGGGCGCTCAACGAGGAATATATCTACAACGCCAAGGGCAAGCTCGATAACGCGGGCTTCCTCGACTACCGCATGCCCGTTGCCTCCGACCTGCCGATGATCGAGACCATCGTGGTCGAAGTACCCAACCCGCATCATCCCTATGGCGTGCGTGGCGTCGGCGAAGTGCCGATCGTTCCGCCGCTCGCCACGGTGGCCAATGCCGTGTCGCGCGCCACCGGCGTGCGCATGACCGACCTGCCGATGTCGCCGCCGCGCATCTCCGCAGCGCTCGACGACGCAGCGCCGCGGATGGCCGCCGAATAACCTGTCGACGAGACTTCGGCAAAGAAGAGCGGGGCAAGGCCTATGGCCGTGCCCCGTTTTCGTAAAGCGCCCCCGACCATCGTCCCCGACCGGCGGGCAAGTCACCGTGGGTATGGCGTACGTCGACTGCACCCACTGCCAGTAGCGCGTGCCTGCTTTCCGGTGTGTCGAACGGCCCGATTGTCGCGCCAGGACCGACGATAAAGCTTGATCCAGTCGCGCGAATCACCATGTCTCGCACACTGTTGCATGTCGGGCGCAAAGCGCGCGGCGCAAAATACAAAAATCCAGGGAAACGCCATGAAGTTCAGGCCACTGCACGATCGCGTGCTGATTCGCCGTATCGACGAAGCCGACAAGACCAAGGGCGGCATCATCATTCCCGACACCGCCAAGGAAAAGCCGATGGAAGGCGAGATCGTCGCCGCCGGCCCGGGCGCGCGCAACGAGAGCGGTACGATCGTGCCGCTCGACGTCAAGGCGGGCGACCGCATCCTGTTCGGCAAGTGGTCGGGCACCGAGATCAAGATGGACGGCGAGGAACTCCTGATCATGAAGGAGTCCGACGTCATGGGGATCGTCGAGGGCGGCGCCGCCGTCAAGAAGAAGGCGGCGTAGCGGAAACGCTGCTCCCTCCGGCAATTCGGCCAAAGCTCTCACGGCATTTGAACAAGGAAGAACAACATGGCTGCTAAAGAAGTGCGCTTCGGCGCCGACGCGCGGTCGCGCATGCTGCGCGGCGTCGACGTGCTCGCCGATTCGGTCAAGGTCACACTCGGTCCCAAGGGCCGCAACGTCGTCATCGACAAGTCCTACGGCGCGCCGCGCATCACCAAGGACGGCGTCACCGTCGCCAAGGAGATCGAACTCACCGACAAGTTCGAGAACATGGGCGCCCAGATGGTGCGCGAAGTGGCGACACGGACGTCCGACACCGCCGGCGACGGCACCACGACCGCTACCGTACTGGCCCAGGCGATCGCGCGCGAAGGTGCCAAATCGGTCGCCGCCGGCATGAATCCGATGGACCTCAAGCGCGGCATCGACATGGCCGCCGCGTGGGTCATGGAAGAACTCAAGAGCCGCTCGAAGAAGGTCTCGACCAGCGAAGAGATCGCCCAGGTCGGCACCGTCTCCGCCAATGGCGACAAGGCGATCGGCCAGATGATCGCCAAGGCGATGGAAAAGGTCGGCAAGGAAGGCGTGATCACGATCGAGGAGGCCAAGGGCCTCGAGACCGAACTCGACGTCGTCGAGGGCATGCAGTTCGATCGTGGCTATCTCTCGCCCTACTTCATCACCAACGCCGACAAGATGATCTGCGAACTCGAGAGCCCCTACATCCTGATCCACGAGAAGAAGCTCGCGGGCCTGCAGCCTTTGCTGCCGCTGCTCGAGGCAGTCGTCCAGGCCGGCCGGCCGCTGCTGATCATCGCCGAGGAGATCGAGGGCGAGGCGCTGGCCACCTTGGTGGTCAACAAGCTGCGCGGCGGGTTGAAGGTGGCGGCCGTCAAGGCGCCGGGCTTCGGCGACCGCCGCAAGGCGATGCTCGAGGACCTCGCCATCCTGACCTCCGGCCAGGTGATCAGCGAGGATCTCGGCATCAAGCTCGAGAACGTCACGCTCGACATGTTGGGCACCACCAAGCGCGTGCGCATCGACAAGGACAACACCACGATCATCGACGGCGCCGGCAAGAAGAAGGACATCGATGCCCGCGTCGCCCAGATCAAGGCGCAGGTCGAGGAGACGACCTCGGACTACGACCGCGAGAAGCTGCAGGAGCGACTGGCCAAGCTGGCCGGCGGCGTGGCGATCATCCGCGTCGGTGGCGCCACCGAGGTCGAGGTCAAGGAGCGCAAGGATCGCGTCGACGATGCCATGCATGCGACCCGGGCCGCGGTCGAGGAAGGCGTTGTCGCCGGTGGCGGTGCGGCTCTCCTCTATGCCACGCGCGTGCTCGAGAACCGGCGCACCCCCAACCACGACCAGCAGGTCGGCATCGACATCGTCCGCCGTGCGCTGCAGGCGCCGCTGCGCCAGATCGCCGAGAATGCAGGCTTCGACGGCGCCGTCGTCGCCGGCAAGATGCTTGAGCAGAAGGACGCCAACTTCGGCTTCGACGCGCAGAAGGGCGAATACGTCAACATGATCAAGGCCGGCGTCATCGACCCGACAAAGGTCGTCCGCACGGCGCTGCAGGGCGCGGTTTCGGTCGCCGGCCTGCTGATCACCACCGAGGCCATGGTGGCGGAGATCTCCGACAGCAAGGGCCCGCCGGCAATGCCGGGCGGCGGCGGTGGTGGCATGGGCTTCTAATACCAATCGCCAGAACTCATGACACGTTAGCCCACCGTCGCCTGGTTATGGATGCGAGTTGTTGTGGTTTGGCGAGCAGATCAGTCCATGCCTTGCAGCAGGCATCGACGATGGCGTCGTAGGTTTCATAAATGCG
>JBBRFD010000252.1:0-6262 GCA_038224985.1 Reyranellales bacterium | reverse complement strand
CTCTCGCGGTCAAGGCCTGCGGCGGCCGCGTCGTGGCTCAAGTGCGCAGGGTCGTCCCGCGCGGCAGCCGGCCCGCGACCCAGGTTCCACTACCAGGCGTGCTCGTCGACGCCGTGGTCATCGACGAAGCCCAGATGATGGTGACCCAAACGCCTTTCGACGTCAGCTACCTCGGCGGGCAGCCGATGGGACCGGTGATCGATCGCATACCGAGGATGCCATTCGGCGCCGACAAGATTGTGGCCTGGCGCGCGGCGCACGAGACGCGCAAGCATGAACTGAGCATCCTCGGCTTCGGTGCTTCGTCTGACATGCCGATGGTGATGGTCGAGACCGGACAGCTCAACGAAAAGACAGTCCGAGACTACTGGTTCACCACCGAGCACGGCTCCTACGGCGGTGTCGTCATGGGCGGTTGGCAGTTCTCGGCCAACATCAATCCGGAGGCCATCCTCGACGGCGTCAGCCAGTTCGACCTGATCGACGGCGGCTTGTGCGAATTTGCGGCGCTCGCGTTCGCGGAATTCGATTCTCAGGGCGTCGTCAACGTGAGCCGGTTCGGCACGGCCAACCCGGGCGCCGGCGGCTTCATCGACATCGCCGAGAACGCGCGCCGTCTTGTCTTCTGCGGCACCTTCACGACGGGCGGCCTCGATGTGCGCATAGAGGACGGGCGGCTCGAGATTTTGCGAGAGGGCCGGCAGCGCAAGTTCGTCGCCAGCGCGTCGCACATCACCTACCGGGTCGCGGACGGCGTAGCCCAGCGCGGACAGGAAGCGCTGATCGTCACCGAGCGGGCGGTTTTCCGGGTCGACGCCGACGGGCTCACGCTGATCGAGGTGGCACCCGGCATTGATATCCAGCGCCACATCCTCGACCAGATGGACTTTCGGCCAGTCCGCATCGCAGCTGACATGAAAGTCATGGACCTCACGAGCTTCGAACGTCAGACCCAGGCCCAGGTACCGGCGCTCTGATCATCACAGCACCAACTTCGACCATGACTCTGCCAACGACGTCCTCGCGGCTGGAGCGGTTCCGCCAAGGCACCGTGCTGCCCGCGCATCTTCTGGCGCTCACCGATAACCTGCGTCTCGACGATGGCCGCATGCGGGCATTGACCCGTTACTACCTTGACGCCGGTGCCGGCGGCGTCGCCGTGGGCGTGCACACCACCCAGTTCGCGATCCGCGCGCATGGCCTGTATGAGCCGGTCCTCGCCCATGTCGCAGAGACCGTCGAGAGCTGGGGTCGTGCGGATGTCTTCAAAGTGGCTGGGCTGACCGGGCTGACGAAGCAGGCCCTCGCTGAGGCGGCCATCGCGCGCTCGCTGGGCTATGACGCCGGCCTGCTCAACGTCGCAGCGTTCAAGGGCGCCTCGGAAGACGAGATCCTTGTCCACTGCCAGGCCGTCGCAGAAGTGATCCCGCTGATCGGCTTCTACCTGCTTACAGAAGTCGGCGGCATCGTGCTCTCGCGTGACTTCTGGCGGCGCTTCTGCGAGATCGACAACGTGATCGGCGTCAAGATTGCGCCCTTCAATCGCTACCGCACCCTGGACGTGGTCCACGGCTTGGTGCAGGCGAGGGCAGAAGAGCGCGTCACGCTCTACACGGGCAACGACGATCACATCGTCCTCGATCTGCTCGTGCCTTTCGTCGTCCCGCGCGACGGCGAGCGCGTCACCGTGCGGATTCGTGGCGGGCTCCTGGGCCATTGGGCTGTTTGGACGCAGAAGGCAGTCGCCCTGTACGAGCGCCTGCGCGCAACTCAATGCGAAAGCAGCGTGAGTATCGAACTGCTTGCGCTCGACGCCGCCGTTACCGACTGCAATCGAGCGATCTACGACGCGCAGAACGACTTTCGCGGTTGTGTGCCGGGTTGCCACGAGGTTTTGCGTCGCCAAGGCCTTTTCGTCACGACCCGCTGCCTTGATCCGAATGAGACCTTGAGTCCCGGACAACTCGAACTGATCGACACCGTCTATCGCGACTACCCCGAAATGAACGATGACAGCTTCGTGCGCGAAAACCTGCATCGCTGGCTGTCCTGACCACAACCGTTCGCGAAACCCTGGAATGCACATGGCTCAACTCCTCGCCCCTTCGATGTTTCCCGACCGCTTCGAAAGCGTGGAGCAGCTCGAGGAATTCATGTCGACGCCGTCGCAGGCGCTGATCGATGATCTGGGCCGCGTCGAAGGCGACATCCTCATCCTCGGCGTGGCCGGCAAGATGGGCGTCACGCTCGCCCGACTGGCAAAGCGTGCCGCGCCGAACAAACGGGTCGTGGGCGTAGCTCGCTTTTCTGACCGGCAGGAAAGGGAAAAGCTCGAAGGTTGGGGCGTCGAGACGGTCACCTGCGATCTGCTCGATCGTGCAGCCGTCGATAAATTGCCCAAGCTTGCCAACGTCATCTATATGGCAGGGCGCAAGTTCGGCACCGACGGTGACGAGGAAATGACGTGGGCAATGAACGTGCTCGTCCCCGCGACAGTGGCCGAAGTATTCCAAAAAAGCCGGATCGTCGCCTTCTCGACCATCCACATCTACCCGGGAGTTAGCGTGCTGCACCGGGGCTCGCTTGAGAGCGACCCTCCGTTGGCACGCCCAGGGGAATACGCGAACTCGGTGGTTGGTCGCGAGCGCATGTTTCGTCACTTCTCGAAGCTTCACGGCACGCCCGGCCGAATTATCCGTCTGTCGTACTCGATCGACATGCGCTACGGCGCTTTGCAAGAGATCGCCAACTGGGTGCTGAAGGACGAAGAGATCGACCTCACGACCGGTCATGTCAACGTGATTTGGCAAGGCGATGCAAACGCGCAGATCCTGCGCTGCCTGAATCATTGCGAGTCGCCCTCGGCACCGATCAACATCACCGGCCCGGAAGTTGTCAGTGTCCGCGACGTTGCGCTGCAGTTCGGACGCATCTTTGGTAAGACGCCGCGCTTTCGCGGCAGCGAACAGGAAACCATCGTCGTCAACGGCGATCTCTCGGCCGATCTCTTCGGCTATCCCATGGTGCCGCTACGCCGCATGGTGCAGTGGGTAGCCGATTGGGCCGTCAGTGAGAAGCCGCTATTCGGCAAGCCGAGCAAGTTCGAAGTGCACAGCGGGAAGTTTTGACATGCGCGCAAGAACGCTGCTGACGGCGCCAAGCCTGCGGCCCTTCTGGCTGCTCCTGATGCTGGTTGTTTTTTGGGACGTGACGATCCGCCTCTTTCGCATTCCGCCGTACCTGGTGCCGCCACCGGTCGAAGTGGCGAAGCAGCTGGTGCACGAGTGGCCGATGCTGCTGCGCGAGGCGTGGCCGACGCTGCTCGCCACGATGGGAGGCTTTGCCCTGTCGGCCGCGGTAGGGATCCCGATCGCGATGTGGATCTCGTACTCGCGCGTCGTCGAGAGCTTCGTCTACCCACTACTCGTCTTCTCGCAATCGATCCCCAAGGTCGCGATCGCGCCGCTGTTCGTCGTCTGGTTCGGTTTCGGCATCGTCCCGAAGATCATCGTGGCGTTCCTGCTCGGCTTCTTTCCGGTGGTGGTGTCGACGGTGCAGGGCTTCAAGTCGATGGACAACGACGTCGTCGACCTGGCGCGTTCCATGGGTGCCAACCCGCTGAAGATTTTCCTCAAGTTCCGACTCCCACATTCGCTTCCAGCGATCTTCAGCGGTCTCAAGGTCTCGGTCACGTTGGCGGTCGTGGGTGCCGTCGTCGGCGAATTCGTCGGTTCGAATTCCGGCCTGGGCTATGTGCTGCAAAAGGCCAACGGCACGTTCGACCTGCCGTTGATGTTCGCGGCGCTCGTCATGCTGTCGATGATCGCGGTGGTCCTGTTCCTCCTGCTCGAGTTGATCGAACGGCAGCTGATGCCGTGGCATGCCTCGCAGCGCTACGACCTACAGCTTGCCGCCTGATCCGTATTCGCTTTTTCCAGGCCCCTCATCGGAGACTTTCATGAAAAGACGCACTCTCACAGCAGCCGCTATGGCACTTTGCCTCGCAGCTGGTTTCACCGGCCCGGCACTCGCCCAGCCCAGGGACAAGGTGATCCTGATGCTCAACTGGTATTTGTACAGTGAGCACGCACCGTTCTTCCTCGGCAAGGAGAGGGGGTACTACGAAGCGGAGGGCATCGACCTGGAGATCCAGGAGGGCCGTGGTTCGGCACCCACCATCCAGGCCGTGGGCGCGGGGTCGGCGACCTTCGGCTACGTCGATGTGCCGACCATGATGAAAGCGGCCGCCAAGGGGGCGCCGCTGCGCGCTATCGGCGTCGCGCTGCAGACCAGCCCGATGGCTGCTATGGGCTTGACCGAGAAGAACATTGCCACGCCCAAGGACATCGTTGGCAAGACCATTGCGATGACGCCTGGCGACTCGATGAGCCAGATCTGGCCTCTCTTCATGAAGAAGACGGGTCTACAGGAAGGCCAGTACAAGGTGGTGTCGGGCGACGGCCAGACCAAGCTCAACGCCGTCATCAACGGCCAAGCCGATCTGTTACTGGGCTACTTGATGGATCAGAATATTCGCATCACGGATGCGACCGGAAAGCCGGTGAAGGTAATCCGCTTCTCCGACTACGGCGTGAACCTGATCAGCTCCGGCATCATCGCCAACAAGGACACTCTCGCGACCAAGGCCGACATGGTCAAACGCTTCATGCGCGCCACGACGCTGGCGTTCGAGGAAGCGGTCAAGAACCCAGAGGGTGCGATCGACGCCATGCTCAGGGTCAACGCCAAGTCCGGAAAGCGCGACTCCCTGATCACCGGCTTGAAGTTGACGACGCCTCTGTACCACACCGCCAGCACGACCCAACTGCGGCCGTTTCGCGTGTCGATGAAGGACGTCAACGAGTCCCTTGACATGCTGGTTGAATACGGCGGCATGGACCCGGCGACGCGCGGCAAGGCCGAAGACTGGGTGACCAACGACTTCCTGCCGCCGGCCACGGGCAAATGAGCTCGATCCTGAAAGCTGTCGCGGACGGGCAGGTCGCAGCGGCCGCTGCCGCATCCGCAGTCGTCCGCGGCAAGGGAGTGCACAAGACATACCGCACGACCGAGGGCGAGGTCGAAACGCTCAAGCCGCTTGATTTCGAGATCCATGCGGGCGAATTCGTTTCGGTCGTCGGTCCTTCGGGCTGTGGCAAAAGTACGCTGCTCAAGCTCGTGGCCGGGCTGCTGCCCATCAGCGGCGGGTCGCTCGAGTTTGATGGCCACGTGGTGCGCGGGCCGCAGACCGACGTCGGGATCGTCTTCCAAAACGCGCTGCTGCTGCCTTGGCGCCGCGTAATCGACAACATCTTGCTGCAAGCCGAGATCCGCGGTCTACCGATGGCCGCTGCCCGCAAGCGCGCACTTGAGCTAATTGAGATGGCGGGACTGGCCGGTTTCGAGGCGAAGTATCCCTGGCAGTTGTCGGGCGGCATGCAGCAACGGGTGGCCATTCTGCGGGCCCTGCTTCACGACCCGCCCTTGCTGCTGATGGACGAGCCATTCGGCGCCCTCGACGCCCTGACCCGCGACCGGCTGCAGGCGGAGCTGGAGACGATCTGGGCCGCCACCGGCAAGACGATCCTGTTTGTTACCCATAACGTGCGCGAGGCCGTGGCCCTGGGCGACCGCGTGCTGGTCTTCTCGTCGCGCCCCGGGCGGATCGTGCGCGAGTTTCGTATCGACCTGCCCCGCCCGCGCCGCCTGGAGGACCACGCGCTGGTGGATCAGGCCGCCGAGATCCTGGCGGTGCTGCACGCGGCCGGCGCCGCAGCGGAGGGAGGCCACCATGGCGAGTGAGCCGATCCGCAGCGCCGCGCTCGCCGCTGCCCCCACGGAGACGTGGCAGCCTTGGGCGCGCCGTCTCGCCTTCTACCTGACCCTGCTGGCCCTCTGGGAGGCCGTGGCCCGCGCCGGGATCTGGCCGCCGTACCTGCTGCCCAGCCCCTTCACGGTCTTAGAGACGCTGGTGGCTGGCCTGCGCAAGGGGACATTCATCACCGGCACGTTGGTGAGCCTGCGGCGGCTGGCGATCGGCTACAGCATCTCGCTGGCGCTCGGCCTGGTGCTGGGCCTGCTGATCGGGCGGGTCAAGGCGATCGACCAGACCCTCGGCTCGCTGGTGCTGGGCATGCAGGCGCTGCCGAGCGTCTGCTGGCTGCCGCTGGCGATCCTCTGGTTTGGGCTGAGCGAGCGGGCGATCATCTTCGTGGTGGTGCTCGGGGCGCTCTTCTCGATTATCCTCGGCGTGGAGGCGGGC
>JBBRFD010000251.1:0-6306 GCA_038224985.1 Reyranellales bacterium | reverse complement strand
GAGAGATGGCGCCAGCAGCGCGTAAGGAAGCCACCGCGCCCAAACCTTGCGGCGCCGCGCGCGCTGCGGCGCGACGGCCTGTGCAATACCCTCGAAGGCGTCGGTCGCTCCGGCCAAACTCATGCTGTCCCCACGCGCTGCTGGATAGGCAGCACCGGACAAGATTCGATTACGCGCGGACTACGAATCGATGACTCGCATCCGCGCATGGGGATAAGGTGGCGAGTGTCATAATAAGTTCACTGCTTGCCCGCGAATCGGTAACGCGTTCTGCCGATACCCCGCAGGATGGATCCAAGCACCGACGAGATTGGGCGCCGTCAGCGCTGGCTTTCCCTGTTGGCCAAGGCCCCTTCAGATCGCCTGGAGGCGCTGTGGAGCATGATCGGCCCAACACCGGTCTACGAAGTCCTGCGTCGTCCCGAAATCGGTCTCGTGATGGTGCAAGGCCGCATCTCCGGCAGCGGCGCTCCTTTCTGCGCCGGTGAAATGACGGTGACACGGGCCGCCGTGCGGCTGGCCCCAGGGGCGATCGGCTTCGGCTATGTCGGTGGCCGGCATCCCCGGCACGCCGAGATCGTGGCGGTCATCGACGGCCTGGGACAGATCGCCGAGTGGCGCGAGAGGATCGAGGAAGAGGTCGTGGCGCCGCTCGAAGCCGAAGACACCGCCCGGCACCGCCTGGTCGCAGCACGGGCCGGCGCCACCAAGGTCGATTTCTTCACGGTCGCCCGTGAGGCGGGCACATGATCGCACCATTGATCACCGGCGATATCGCGCCCGGCCTCGCCGATCCACCGCACGACGCCCAGCGCATCTTCAGGACCGTCCTCGACGCTTTCTCCCATCCCGGCCGCATCACCGAAATTTCCGCTCTCACGACGGCGACGGGCGGGATGTCGCCGGCCACCGCGGCCTTCGTGCTGACCTTGGTTGATCGCGACACACCGCTTTTCCTCGCGGCGGCCTTCGACAACGAACCGGTACGCAACTTCGTGCGCTTCCATGCCGGTGCGTCCCTGGTCGCCGATCCGGCGCAGGCGGCTTTTGCCATCCTGCCCTATGACCGCGAACCGATGTTCGACGGCTTCGCCATCGGTACCGAACGCTACCCGGATCAATCCGCGACGCTGCTGATCGAGGTTCCCGACTTGCGCGGTGGCCCAAAGCGCATCTGGCGGGGGCCCGGCATCGACGGCCCGGCAAAGGTGTCGGTCGCCGGTCTGCCCGAAGCTTTCTGGCGCGACTGGAATGAGAATCGCACCCTTTCCCCTTGCGGCATCGATGTCGTTTTCGCCGCCGGCTTTGAACTGCTCGGGCTGCCGCGCGGC
Source organism: Reyranellales bacterium (assembly GCA_038224985.1). Classification (GTDB taxonomy): domain Bacteria; phylum Pseudomonadota; class Alphaproteobacteria; order Reyranellales; family Reyranellaceae; genus Reyranella. Next base: position 4,975 of record JBBRFD010000251.1, on the reverse strand, counting down.
ATCGCCGTGGAGGCCTGATCATGTATGTCGCGGTCAAGGGCGGCGAGACGGCCATCGAGAACTCGCTCGATCTCATCGCCGACAAGCGCCGCGGCGCACGCGACGTGCCCGAGGTCTCGCTGACGCAGATCGACCAGCAGCTCGGCCTCGCGGTCGACCGCGTCATGACCGAGGGCTCCTGCTACGACCGCACGCTGGCCTCACTCGCCATCAAGCAGGCACGCGGCGACCTGATCGAGGCAATCTTCCTGCTGCGCGCCTATCGCACGACGCTGCCGCGCTTTGGCGATTCCCTGCCGCTCGACACCAACCGCATGGTGGTCGAGCGCCGCATCTCCTCAATCTTCAAGGATGTGCCAGGCGGCCAGGTGCTGGGGCCGACCTACGACTATACCCACCGTCTGCTCGATTTCTCGCTTGCTGCCGCCGGCGAGCGGCCGACCGCCGCGACACTGCCCGTCGATACCGCACAGGCCCTGCCGCGCGTCGGCGCCATCCTTGAGCGCGAAGGCATGCTGGAGCCACCGCTTTTGTCGGAGGCTGCGCCGGAGGACATTACCCGCCAGCCTCTCTCACTGCCAGCGGCCCGGCCGGTGCGCCTGCAGAATCTGGCGCGCGGCGACGAAGGCTTCTTGCTGGCGCTGGGCTATTCGACCCAGCGCGGCTACGGCAACAACCATCCTTTCGTTGGCGAGATCCGCTACGGCGCCGTGCCGGTTTCCTTCGTGCCGGAAGAGCTCGGCTTTGCCATCGAGATCGCCGAGATCGACGTCACCGAATGCGACATGGTCAACCAGTTCGCCGGTTCGCACGACGTGCCGCCGCAATTCACTCGCGGTTATGGTCTCGCTTTCGGCCATGCCGAGCGCAAGGCGATGGCCATGGCGCTGGTCGATCGCGCGCTCCGCGCCGAGGAGCTGAGCGAGGCCGCGACCTCGCCGGCGCAGGATGAGGAATTCGTGCTGTCGCATTCCGACAGCGTCGAAGCCTCCGGCTTCGTGCAACATCTGAAGCTGCCCCACTACGTCGACTTCCAGTCCGAACTCGTCGTCGTGCGCATGCTGCGCGCCGAGGTCGAGGCCCGTAACGCACCGTCCGTACTCGATCAGGCCGCGGAATAAGCCATGCCCGACACCATTCAGGACGCCGCCTATAATTACGCCTACCTCGACGAACAGACCAAGCGGATGATCCGTCGCGCCATCCTCAAGGCCGTGGCAATCCCGGGTTACCAGGTTCCGTTCGGGGGCCGCGAAATGCCGCTGCCCTACGGCTGGGGCACCGGCGGCATCCAGGTCACCGCCGCCATCATCGGCCGCGAGGATACGCTCAAGGTCATCGACCAGGGCGCCGACGACACCACCAATGCCGTCAGCATCCGCCGATTCTTCGCCCGTGTGGCCGATGTTGCCACAACGACGCGCACGGAGGAGGCGACGGTGATCCAGACGCGCCACCGCGTGCCTGAGACGCCGCTCAAGGACGGCCAGATCCTGGTCTTCCAGGTACCGATCCCCGAGCCGCTGCGCATGCTCGAGCCGCGCGAAACCGAAACGCGCACCCTGCATGCCCTGAGCGAGTACGGCGTCATGCATGTCAGCCTCTACGAAAGCATCGCGCGGCACGGCCGCATCGCCAAGACCTACAACTATCCGGTGCTGGTCAACGGTCGCTACATGATGAGCCCCTCGCCGATCCCGAAATTCGACAACCCCAAGCTCGACCGCAATCCGGCGCTGCAGCTCTACGGCGCCGGCCGCGAGAAGCGCATCTATGCCGTGCCGCCCTACACGCCGGTGAAGAGCCTCGACTTCGACGATCATCCCTTCGAGATCGAGACCTGGAGCGAGAGCTGTGCCCATTGCGGATCGCGCGACAGCTTTCTCGACGAAATGATCGTCGATGACGCCGGCACGCGGAAATTCGTCTGCTCCGACACCGACTATTGCCAGGAGCGGCAACAGGAGCAGGAGCAGTGAGCCCCTCGCCGCTGCTCTCCGTTCGGGGTCTGACAAAGCGGTTCGGCAGCCGCATCGCCTGCTACGGTGTGAGTTTCGACCTGTGGCCCGGTGAAGTGCTGGGCATCGTGGGCGAGTCGGGCTCGGGCAAGACGACGCTGCTCAACTGCCTGGCTGGCCGCTTGGCGCCCGATGAAGGCACCGTTGCCTACGCTTCCGCCGCGACAGGATTGGTCGATGTACATGCTTTGGGTGAAGCGCGGCGCCGACTGCTCGCTCGCACCGAATGGGGCTTCGTCAACCAGGATGCCCGCGAGGGTCTGCGCATGGGCGTAAGTGCCGGTGCGAACATTGGCGAGCGGCTGATGGCCGTGGGCGCTCGCCACTATGGCGAGATCCGCGGCAGCGCCGCCGACTGGCTGACCCGCGTCGAGATCGACCTCGACCGCCTCGACGACCGGCCGACGGCCTATTCCGGTGGCATGCGCCAACGCCTGCAGATCGCCCGCAACCTCGTGAGCAATCCGCGGCTGGTCTTCATGGACGAGCCTACGGGCGGCCTCGATGTCTCGGTGCAGGCCCGTATCCTCGACCTGCTGCGCGGCCTCGTCGCGAGCTTCAACCTCTCGGCCGTGCTGGTGACGCACGATCTCGGCGTCGCGCGGCTGCTGACGCACCGGCTGATGGTCATGCAGGGCGGCGCGGTGGTTGAGGATGGCTTGACCGACCAGGTGCTCGACGATCCGCAGCACGCCTACACGCAAATGCTCGTCGCTTCGATCCTGCCGGTCTGACCATGCAATCCGCACTCCGCGTCTGCGGCCTCACCAAATCCTTCGTCATCTATGCCCAGGGCGGCCTTTCCTTGCCGGTGCTGCGCGACGTATCGCTATCCGTCGCGCCGGGCGAATGCCTCGCGCTGGTCGGACCATCGGGTACCGGCAAGAGCACGCTGCTGCGCTCGCTCTACGGCAACTATCGTCCACAATCGGGCTCGATTGGCGTCCGCCACGACGGCAAATGGGTCGAGCTGGTCGGCGCGGAGCCGCGCACCACGCTCGACGTGCGCCACCGCACCATGGGCTTCGTCAGCCAGTTCCTGCGCGTGATCCCGCGCGTCGCGGCGGTCGACGTCGTGGCCGAGCCGATGCTGCGCCGGGGTGCCACGCCGGCCGCGGCACGCGACCGCGCCGAATTCCTGCTGGGCGTTCTGGGCATTCCCCAGCGCCTGTGGTCGCTGCCGCCCGCCACCTTCTCCGGCGGCGAGCAGCAACGGGTCAATATCGCGCGCTCGCTGATCGCCGATTACCCGATCCTGCTGCTCGACGAGCCGACCGCTTCGCTCGATGCCGACAACCGCAACGTCGTGGTCGAGCTGATCCGCCAGCGGCGCGACGCCGGCGCCGCGATCGTTGGCATCTTCCACGATTCAGCCGTGCGCGATGCCGTCGCCACGCATATCCATAACGTCACGCCTCCGGGAGCCCCCACATGAGCACGGAAACCGTCTTCACCAATGCCCGTGTCGTTACGGCGGATGCTGAATTCGACGGCACCGTCGTCTTGCGTGACGGAATGATCTTCGAGGTCGCACTCGACCGCTCTCATGTCGCCGGCGCGATCGATCTCGACGGCGACTACCTGGTGCCCGGGCTGGTCGAGCTGCATACCGACAACATGGAAAAGCACTTCGCCCCGCGGCCTGGCGTGCAGTGGCCGAGCCTGCCCGCCGTCATGGCGCACGACACTCAAATGGCCGCAGCCGGCATCACCACGGTGTTCGATTCTCTCGCACTGGGCGACGTACGCGGCGAGACCGACCGGGCGCGCAACAAGGAACGCATGATCGAAGCGATCTGCACTGTGAGCGACCGGCGCCTGACGCGCGCCGAGCACCGTCTCCACCTGCGATGCGAGATCATTGCGGACGACGCCGTCGAGACCGTCGACCGATGGATCGATCTCCCTCTGGTCGGCCTGATCTCGATCAACGATCACACACCAGGCCAGCGCCAATTCCTCGACCCCGAGAAGCTGCGTCTCTACCACATGAAGAAATACGGCATGACGCATGGTGAGTTCGAGGTCTTCAGCGCCCAGGCGATCGAGCTGCATCACAAGAACGCCGCACGCCACCGTAGCGAGATCGTGTCTCGCGCCCAGGCGCGCGCGCTGCCTCTGGCAAGCCACGACGACGCCACGCGGGCGCATGTGCGCGAGGCCATCGAGGACGGCATGACCATCGCCGAATTCCCCACGACGCTTGATGCCGCCGAGGCCTCGCGCGAAGGCGGCCTCGCCGTCCTGGTGGGCGCGCCCAATATCGTGCTGGGTGGTTCTCATTCGGGCAACATTGCCGCCATCGACCTGGTCCGCGCCGGCCAGGCCGATATCCTGTCGTCGGACTATGTGCCGGCCAGCCTGATGGAAGCCGTCTTTAAGCTACCGGGCAGCGATGCCGGCATCTCGCTGCCGCAGGCCGTGCGCCTGGCCACGCTCAATCCGGCGCGCTCTGTCGGTCTCGGCGATCGTGGAGAGATCGCAGCGGACCGTCGCGCCGACATGGTGCGCGTTCGCGTGCTCGATGGCGCGCCCGTCGTGCGCGCGGTGTGGCGCGAAGGCGAACGCGTGGTCTGACGTGAGCGCACCGCTGGTCTACGTCATGGGCCCCTCGGGCGCCGGCAAGGATTCGGTCCTCAACCGCGCCCGCGGCCTATTGTCGGCCGATGCTCCCGTTGTTTTCGCGCATCGCTACATTACGCGACCGGCGGAAGCTGGTGGCGAGAATCACATCGCGCTCAGTCCGGCGGAATTCGCGCTGCGCCGCGAACAGGGCCTCTTCGCATTCCACTGGGCTGCCCATGGAAACCAGTACGGGATCGGCCGCGAGATCTACGCCTGGCGCAATGCCGGTCTCACCGTGGTCGTGAGCGGCTCCCGTGAGCATTTCCAGAAGGCGGACGGCGATCCCGAAACCTATCCCGTGATCATTACCGCCTCGCCGGAGAGACTGGCTG
>JBBRFD010000250.1:0-6365 GCA_038224985.1 Reyranellales bacterium | reverse complement strand
TCAGGGCGATATGCGCGCCGGCCGAGTGACCCATGACGAAGATCTTTTCGAGGCCGATGCGGTCGGCGGCCCAGCGCACCGCTTGTGCTGCGTCCTCGAGGAAGGTCGGGAAGCGTATCTCGGGATAGAGGCGATAGTCGGGAATAACGCCGGCGATGCCGCGCGCCGCGAGCGCTTGGGCTACGAAGAGGTAATCGCCCTTGGCGCCCGAATCCCACGAACCGCCATAGAAGAAGATCACGGCCTTGCCGTCGGCACGCGGGCTTTCGGGTCGGTAGATATCAAGCTTTTGGCGCGGGTCGGGGCCGTAGGGGATATCGGCCTCGAGCGTGTAGCCTTTCTTCGGCACGGTCGTGTTGAGCAGCGCCGCCGGAGAGCAGCCGCCGAGCAGGCCCGCGAGACTGGCGACGATGCCGCGGCGGCCGAAGATCATGTCGACCCGATTTCGAGTACCTGCTCGGCCAGCGCCAGCGAGGCGGTGAGGCCGGGCGACTCGATGCCGAACAAGTTGATCAGTCCCGCCACGCCATGCTCGGCAGGACCCTGAATGGTGAAATCCTGCGCCGGTGCGCCCGGCGGCACGATCTTGGGGCGGATGCCGGCATAGCCCGGCTGCAGCGCGCCATCCTTGAGGTTCGGCCAGTATTTGCGCACGGCGGCATAGAACTTGTCGGCACGGTGCGGATCGACGTTGTAGTCGATGCCGGGAATCCATTCGACGTCGGGGCCGAACTTGGCCGAGCCGCCGAGATCGACGGTGATGTGCACGCCGAGGCCCCCCGGAACCGGGACGGGATAGATCAGGCGGGAGAAGGGCGAGCGGCCAGCCAAGGTGAAATAGTTTCCTTTAGCGTAATACGCCGTCGGGATGCGCTCGGATGGCATGCCGTCGATTTTTTGCGCAAGGGCGGGGGCGTGCAGGCCGGCGGAATTGATCACCAGGCGACAACGCAGGCCCATTGGCTCGGTTCCGCCGACCTCGAGCTCGATGCCATTGTCGGTGACCCGGCCCTTCTCGACTGGACTATGGAAGGCGAAAGCGGCGCCGACATTCTCCGCGTCGCCCTGCAGCGCCAGCATGTAGGAGTGGCTGTCGACGATGCCGGTGCTGGGCGACAGCAGCGCCGCCGTGCAGGTGAGATTGGGTTCGAGCGCCACGGCTTCGGCGGCGCTCAGCAGGCGCATGCCCTCGACGCCATTGGCCTCGGCGCGGCCCCTGATCTCGACCAGGCGGGCGCTTTCGTCGGCGTTTGTGGCCACGATCAGCTTGCCGCAGTTGCGGTGCGGCACGCCATGCTCGGCGCAATAGGCATAGAGCAGGCGGCGGCCGGCGACGCAGGCGCGCGCCATCAGGCTGCCCTTGGGATAGTAGATGCCGGCGTGGATGACCTCTGAATTGCGCGAACTGGTTTCGGTGCCGATGGCCTCGGCAGCCTCCAGGACGATGACCTCACGGCCGGCAAGGGCAAGGGCGCGCGCCACGGCGAGCCCCACGACGCCTGCGCCGATGACAACGCAGTCCACGGTTTCGAATTGGGACGGGTTCATGGCCGGCATGCTAGAACCCGCCGTTGTTTTCGTCACGTTGCAAGGGTTTCGCAGCATGAAGGGCGCCTTGGTCACGGGAGCGGGCAAGCGGATCGGCCGCGCGCTGGCGCTTGCGCTCGCGGAGGAAGGCTTCTTCGTCTTCGTGCACCACAACAGCTCCACCGCCGAGGCGCGCGACACCGTGGCCTCGATCGAGGCCAAGGGCGGCAAGGCCAAGGCAGTGAAGGCCGATCTGTCGTCGACCAGCCAGACGGAAGCCCTGGTCGGGCGCTGCACGTCGCCCGGTGTGGTGCTGACGACGCTGGTCAACAGCGCCTCGCTCTTCATTCTCGATCGTGCGCCCGAGGTAAAGTCCGCCACCTTCGATCTCCAGATGGCGGTCAACCTGCGCGCGCCGCTGATGCTGGCCCAGGCGCTGGCCAGGCAATTGCCCGAGGGCGAGCGGGGCTTGATCGTGAACCTGCTCGACCAGAAGCTTTCGAACCTCAATCCGGACTTCCTGAGCTACACCCTCAGCAAGATCGGCCTGCAGGGCGCTACGACCCTGCTCGCCCAAGCCTTCGCGCCGCGCCTGCGCGTCGCCGGTATCGCGCCGGGCCTGACGATACGCAGCGGCGCCATGACGGAGCAGGGCTTCGCCGCCACCCATGTCGCCAATCCGCTGGGCGTCGGCGTCGTCCCGGACGATCTCGCCCGAGCCCTCAAATTCATCGTGGCGACGCCCAGCTATACCGGAGATACGATTATCGTCGACAGCGGCGAGCACCTGACGGGCCGGCCGCGCGACATTGCGTTCCACGCGGCCAATAACAAGAAGAAGTGACATGAGCCGGCGCCTGTTCTTTCGCGACCTGCGGCTGCAGGTATCGATCGGCATCCACGACTTCGAACTGAAGGCGCCGCAGACCGTCGTCGTCAGCGTCGACCTCACGCTGTCGGAACCAGCCAAGGCGCATAACGACAAGATCGCCAACGTGCTGGACTACGACTTCATCCATAACGGCATCGTCGAACTGGCCAAGGGCCGCCACTTCAACCTCCAGGAAACGCTGTGCGAGGCGATCCTCGATCACTGCATGAAAGCCACGCAGGTCGTCGAGGCGCGCGTCTCGACTGAAAAGCCCGACGTCTACCAGGATTGCCGCGTTGGCTACGAAGCGGTGCGCCGCCGCAACATCCTCTAGTCGATGGCCGCGCCCACCGCCGGCGCGCTGAAACGCGCCACGCTGGTCCTGCTTTTGGCCGCGCTGATCTGGGGCTCGATGATCCCGATCCTGGCGGCATTGGCACAGCATTACGACAAGTGGTTGCTGTCCTGGCTGCGCTACGTGCTGGGCATGCCCTTCCTCTGGCTGGCCGTCTATCTCGCCACCAAGCCCGCCAAGACGCCGCGGCCGCTCAACCTCTGGCAAATCGCCAAGCTGGGCGGCGCCATGGCGGTCTTCTCGGTGCTCTACACCTTCGGTGTCGCCTATTCGCATCCGGCGACGGCGGCCATCGTGCTGATGTGCGGGCCGATCTGGGCCACGGTCTTCTCGCGTTTCATGCTGGGCACGGTCACGCCGCCGGGCTTCTTCTTCACCCTGGCATTGGTCGTGGGTGGCGGCGTCGTGGTGGTGCTGGGCTCACCGATGCGCCCCACAGGCGGGTTGGGCCTCGAAGGCGGCGAGCTGCTGTTGATCGCAGCCCAGGTCTGCTGGAACTGGTATTCGATCCGCGCCCAGCAATGGCTGGCCGATCGCGGCCAGATCGCGCTGTCGGCGCTGACCTCGACCGCGGCCGCCGTGCATCTCGCGGTGGTCTGCGCCGTTGTCGCCGGCGTGAGCGGCCTCGAACTGCCGCAACGGGCGCCGACACCTTTCGAGTGGGGCATGCTGGCCTGGATCGGCGTGCTGGGCGTGGCGGCGGCGATACTGCTGTGGAACACCGGCGTCTCGCTGGTCGGCGTGCCGGTGGCTTCGCTCTACAGCAACACCGCGCCGATCTTTGCCATCGGCCTCGGTGCCCTGATGGGGCGTGAGCCGTCGTGGCTGCAGATCGCCGGCGGTGCCGTCGTGCTGGCCGGCATCGCCGGGTTGCAGATCCGCCAGCTCAGGCGGGCTCACCGATGACGAAGCAGGATCGCGGCCAACTGCTCGGTGCCTTCGCCGCCATGATCTTCGTCGGCGCCTCGTGGGGCGCCAACGTCCCCGTCACCAAGGTGATGCTGCTCCATTTCGACCTGCTGCCGACGATGGCCTTGCGTACGGCCACGGCCGTCCTCGTGCTGGGACTGCTCCTTCTGGCCGTCGAAAGCCGCGATTCGCTTCGTCTGAGGATCGGCCTGCCGCGTTTTGCGTTGCTCGGCCTGATGATGTCCGGCTTCTTCTGCTGCTACGCCACGGGAATCATGTTCAGCAATCCGATCAGCGCCGCGGCGGCGCAGGTCGCCGGTCCACTCGTCGCCGCCGCCACGGTGCGCATGGTCACGGGACAGCGGGCCGATCCCGGCTTCGGCATCGCGCTGATGCTGACAGTGCTGGGCGGCCTCATCCTGATTTCGGGCAGCTTCATCGGTGGCAAGGCGCTGACGATCGAAGGGGGCGAGATCGTCGTTTTGCTGAGCAACGCGATCTGGACGCTTTACAGCATCAAGGCCCAGACTTGGTTCCACGGCACCAGCCAGCTTCATCGTGCCTATGTCGCCTCGCTGTCGGCGATGGGCTGGACCTGCGTTGGTGCTGTCGTGCTGGTGACGCTGGGCTTCCAGCACTCGCCGTTCAATGTCAGCGACGGCTGGGTGTGGACGCAGTTCTTTGCCGTGGCGGTCTTCGCCAGCGGCCTTGGCGGCTATTTCTGGAACATCGGCGCCAGTCGCCTCGGCATCGCGATTGCCTCTCTCTGGGTCAATCTTGTGCCCTTTTTTGCGGTTCTATGGGCGATGGCTTACGGCTTCAGCCCGAACGTCTATCAAATCACCGGCGGATTGGTGGCCTTGTGCGGCGTGCTCTATATGCAATGGCGCAAGTTGTATTCGGCACCTCGTTGATTTCATTGGATTTTTTCCAACCTTAAAAGTAGTTTTGCAGCACGAATGACAGAGCCAGTCCTCACCGCGCGCGGCTGTCGATGGATCGCCATACCGGGCGCCACCGACGAGCGCGGCAGTATCAACTTCTTCGAATACGGCAAGGGCCTCGACTTCCCGGTCAAGCGCGCCTTCTGGCTGCACCACATCGCGCCCGGGCAATGGCGCGGCCGGCATGGCCATCGCCTCAACAGCCTGGTGCTGGTGGCGCTGGCCGGCGGCTGTCTCGCCCATCTCGACGATGGCAGCTTCAAGGAAAGCGTGGTGCTGAACGATCCGGCGCGCGGGCTCCTCGTGGCGCCTTTCGTCTGGCATGAGTTGACCGATTTCGCCGAGGGCAGCGTCATCCTGGTGATGGCGTCCGATCTTTACGACGAGGCGGAGTATCTCCGCGACTACGACGAGTTCAAGCGTCTGGTTTCACAGAGGGCACCGTGAGCGCACCGGCCATTCCTTTTCTCGACATGAAGCCGGCCTATGAGGAGTTGAAACCCGAACTGGACGCCGCCTACGAACGCGTCATGCGCTCGGGCTGGTTCGTGCTGGGCAAGGAAGTCGAGGCCTTCGAGGCGGAATATGCCGCCTTCTGCGGCACCCGACATTGCGTTGGCCTAGGCAACGGGCTGGAGGCGCTCGAGCTGGTGTTGCGCGCGTGGGACGTCGGTCCCGGCGACGAAGTGATCGTGCCGTCCAATACCTATATCGCGACATGGCTCGCGGTGACGGCGGTCGGCGCCAAGGTCGTGCCGGTCGAGCCTCATCCCGCCGGTCCCAATATCGATCCCGAGAGAATCGCGGCAGCCCTCACGTCGCGCACCAAGGTCATCATGCCGGTCCATCTCTACGGTGAGCCCGCCGACATGGACGCGATCGTGGCCATTGCCGGCAAGCAGGGCATCAAGGTCATCGAGGACGTGGCCCAGGCGCAGGGCAGCAAGGTGCGCGGCCGCCGCGCCGGCTCGCTGGGCCAGGCTGGCGCGCACAGCTTCTTCCCGACCAAGAACATCGGCGCTTTCGGTGACGGTGGCGCGGTCACGACCGACGATCCGAAGCTCGCCGAGCGGCTGCGCGTGCTGCGCAACTACGGCAGCCGCGTGAAGTATGTGAACATCGAGCGCGGCTACAATTCCCGTCTCGATGAAATGCAGGCAGCCTTCCTGCGCGTGAAGCTGCCCAAGCTCGACGAATGGAACGAACGCCGCCGCGTCGTGGCGGCACGTTACGATGACAAGCTGGCCGGCATCCCGGGCCTCGGTCTGCCGCGCGCGCCGCAATGGGCCGAGCCGGTTTGGCATCTCTACGTCGTGCGCACCGAGCGCCGCGCCGAAGTCATGGCGGCCCTCGACAAGGCCGGCATCGGTTCGCTGATCCATTATCCGACGCCGCCGCATCTGCAGGAAGCTTACGCCGACCTGAACGAACCCAAAGGCAGCTATCCCTTGGCGGAAAAGCTGGCGGAAACGGTGCTGAGCCTGCCGATCGGCCCGCACGTGCCGCCCGAAGCCGTCGACCGTGTCGCAGCCGTGGTCCGCGGCGTGCTGGGCTAGAATAGCTCCGTGCTGAAACTGCTCCAGGCGATGGCCACAACGGCGGGGGCCAGCCTGCTTGGGCAGGTGCTGGGCATCCTCACCAACAAGATTCTGGCCGTCACCATGGGACCGGCCGGCGTCGGCTTCTACGGCCTCTATCGCCAGCTCCTCGACATGTGGTCGGCCGCCGCCAGCATCGGTTCGTCGGGCGGCCTGTTGCA
>JBBRFD010000249.1:0-6380 GCA_038224985.1 Reyranellales bacterium | reverse complement strand
GGCGCCAGCAATGCCGCCCACCGCACCGCCAAAACCGACGTCCACGTCGGCGGTCGCTTCGACGTCGGCTTCAAGGGCAACGACGGCCAGCAGCACGATGTGGGCGGGATCTATCGCCAGGTCGTGCCCAACGAGAAGCTGGTCTTCACCTGGGCCTGGAAGTCGACGCCGGAGCGCCAGTCGATGGTGACCGTCCATCTCAAGCCCGATGGCGCCGAGACGATCCTGACGCTGACGCATGAGCAGTTCTTCGACCAGAAGGCCTGCGACGACCACGCGGTCGGCTGGGGCGCAGCCCTCGACAACATGGAAAGGCTCTATCCGTGAACCTCGATTTCTACCGCACGCCGGTCGAGATGACGGCCCTTGGCCGGCATGCCGCTCTCCTGAGCGGCCTGCCGCGCGACCCCAAGGCCCTGGCCGCCGTCGTGCAGGGCGTGCTGATGCACGAACACATCGCACCGGCTTACGGCGTGAAGCTGACACCCGAGCAACATGGCGAGGCACATCTGCGCAGTGTAGGCGGCACGCTCGACCGCATCGCCGCGCACAACCCGCAGGCGCCACTGGCCGTCCGGCCGCCGGGCGAGCGCACGGTCGGCGTCTGCCGCCACTTCACGCTGCTGCATGTCGCCATGCTGCGTGCCCAGGGCGTGCCGGCACGGGCGCGTTGCGGCTTCGGCGCCTATTTCGAGCCGGGCAAGTACTACGACCATTGGGTCACGGAGTACTGGAACGACGACCAGAACCGCTGGGTGCTGGTCGATTCGCAGATCGACGCTCGCCAGCGCGAGATGTTCAATGTCGCCATCGACCTGATGGATCTGCCCCGCGACCGGTTCCTGGTCGCCGGTGATGCCTGGCAGCTCTGCCGCGCCGGCGAGGCCGACGCGCAGGATTTCGGCATCCTCGACATGCATGGCCTGTGGTTCATCGCCAGCAACGTCATTCGCGACGTGGCCGCGCTCAACAACCGCGAGATGCTGCCCTGGGACGTCTGGGGCACCATGACCCTGGTCGATGCAGAACTCGACCTGCCCTTCATCGACAGGCTGGCGGCCCTCACCCACGAGCCCGATGGGCATTTCGACGAGCTGCGCGCGGCCTACGAGGGCGACCCCCGCCTGCGCGTGCCGGCCACCGTCTTCAACGCCGTCCTCAATCGGCCCGAAGCGGCCTGAAGGCCGGCTTCGGCGGCCCCAATGAGTCGCCGGACGGGACCAATTCCTGCTGCCAAGCCTGAGGCGGATTGCTAGACTTGGCATGCACTCCGAGGAGGAATTCATGCCCGCTCTTTCGCTCGACCACTGGAATATCTTCTGCAAGGACCTCAAGAAGACGGTGAAGTTCTACGAGAAGTATGTCGGCCTGACGGACGGCGACCGCCCGCCCTTCAACTTCCCCGGCGCCTGGATGTATGCCGGCGAGAAGCCGATCCTGCACATCGTCTCGGAAACCGGCCACAAGGGCCACGGCAGCGGCGCCATCGACCATGTCGCCATCAACTGCGACGACATCAGGGGCTGCCTCAAGACGCTGAAGAAGGACAAGGTGGCGTTCGAGGTGCGCAAGGTGCCGAAGCGGCCGCTGCAGCAGGTCTTCGTCCACGATCCCGACGGCGTCATGATCGAGCTCAATTTCTGGAACGAGGCCGACGTACCCGAACTCGCCGACTTCGACCCGATGACCAGCAAGGCCGGCGCCATGAAGGCAAAGAAGAAGGTGAAAGAGCCGGCCTAGCGGCAACCGGAGACGGATTTGTTGCTGCTCGAGGCTCTCCTTCGGCTTGGCGCAACTGTCGCGTTGCTGTTGATCGCCAGCGGCGCGCAGGCGCAGCAGCGCGAGACCATCAGCTTCGAAGGCCGCCAGAAGGGCCAGCCGGTCCAGGTGACCGCCGAGATCTACTGGCCGGCCAAAAGCGGGCCGGTGCCGGCGATGGTGATCCATCACGGCAGCGGCGGAGTGAGCAGCGAACGCGAGGGCCGCTTCGCCCGCGAGATGGTGGCGCTGGGCGTTGCCGCCGTGGTCATCGACTCCTTCAAGGCGCGCGGCGTCTCCTCGACCGTCGAGGATCAATCGGCCGTCACGGCCGTCGATTTCAACCTCGATACGTTTCGCATCCTGCCCGTTCTTGCCAACAATCCGCGCATCGACCGCAGCAAGATCGGCATCATGGGATTTTCAAAGGGCGGCACGTCGACGCTGATCGCCGCGCATGAACGCCTGCTCGCGGCGGCGGGCGTGCCAGCCGGCATGCGCTACGCCCTTCACGTCGCCTTCTACCCGAGCTGCGGCAATCACTTCTATCAGCCCAAGACCAGCGGGGCGCCGATCTACCTGCTGCTGGGCGGCAGCGACACCTATGTCGGCGCCCAACCCTGCGTAGAATACGCCCAAATCCTGCGGGCCGCGGGCGGGCGTGTCGAAGCCAAGGTCTATCCTGGCGCCATGCATGGCTTCGACGGCGGCCGGACATATTTCGTCGCCCGCGGCGAGAACTACTCGCAGTGCGTCTTCGAGCAGAAAGCCGACAACTCCTTCGTCGAGCGTAAAAGCGGCATCATGACGGTCGGCGCGGATGGCAAGCCAATTCAGGGTGCCTTGGCCAAGGCCATCAGCGCCTGCCGCACGCTGGGCGTCAGCGGCGGCAGCCAGGACGCCGCGGCCGCGCAGTCGCTGACCGATCTCAAGAGCTTCGTGCAACGTTTCCTGCTGGGCGGCTGAGGCTCAATCGACGCAGGGATGCCCTGCCAGTCGGGCGTGATAGTCGGCGGGCAGCAGATCGTGGCCGGCCAGCAGGAAGCCCAGATACTCACGCAGCGGCAGCAGGCCCCGGTCGGAAACGTTGAGCGCCACGTAGGTCACCGCCTCGACCGTCTCGCTGCTATCGCCGCGCGCCACCGGCACGATCTCGCGCCGATACTGCCGTGTCGCCACGCCCTCGTGGATATCGAGCACCATCAGGCCCGCCTCGGGCATCTCGTTCAGCGTGCCGAAAACGACTGAATCGCGATCGCGTACGATATTGCCGGCGCCGCTCGGCGGCGTCGTGGCGCGAAGCTTGTCGAAGGTGAGCCGCCAGCCGTCGAGACGGCCGCCGATGCGGCGGGCGACGGCGACGCCCTTCGGGGTCAAGCGGCCGTCGATCAGGCGTGCCGCATCCATATTCGAGCCATAGGCGAAATACCAGATCATGCCGGCGGATTTAGCACGGTTTGCGTGCTAGAAAATGGCACATGCCGCTGAAGGAAATCGCACGTGAATTGCAGGGCAAGGCCGCCAACCTTGCGCTGCGCCTGCCGATCTCCTGGGTCAACCTGCTGGCCGGCCAGCCGGTCATGGTCGATGGCCGCATACTCGATACCCGCGCCCAGTGGTTCCTGCGGCTCCTGAAGCAGAGCGGCCAGCGGCCCATGCACGAGCTGGGCGTTGCTCACGCCCGCAGCGAATTCGACGGCTTCCTGCCGCTGCTCGGCGGCAAGCCGCAGCCGGTTGGCGAGATTCTCGACAGGACAATCGCCAATCCCGCCAATGGCCCCTCAGCCCGCCTGCGCGTTCGCCTCTACCGGCCGGCCGGCAACGTGGCCCGGCTGCTGCCGACCATCCTCTATTTCCACGGCGGCGGCTTCGTCATCGGCAGCCTCGAGGCCTACGACAAGGCCTGCCGCTATTTCTGCGCCCGCACCGGCTGCGTCGTCGTCGCCGTCGATTACCGCTTGGCGCCGGAGCACAAGTTCCCCGCCGCCATCGAAGATGCCGTGGCCGCCTTCCGCTGGCTCGCATCGGAGGCCGACGCTCTTGGCATCGATCCCGCCCGCATCGTCGTGGCGGGCGATTCCAACGGCGCCACGATCGCCACGGCGCTGGCGCGGCTGGTGCGCGAAGATGCCCGCCAACCCTGCCTGCAGTGGCTGATCTATCCTGCCACCGACATGACCTGCAACAGCGCCTCTTACGCGAGTTGCGGCGACGGCTTCCTGCTGACGCGTGCCGACATGGAATGGGCCCGCGACCAGTACCTCGACGGTCTGCACCAGATATCCGACCCGCGCGCCTCGCCGCTGCTCGCCCCCGATTTGCACGGCCTGCCGCCGGCACTGGTCTATACGGCGGGCTTCGATCCGCTGCGTGACGAGGGCAAGGCCTATGCCGACAGGATGTCGGCGGCTGGCATCAAGGTCATTCACCACGAGTTCGAATCGCTGTTCCACGGTTTTGTCGGCATGCGCGGCACCATCGACGCCGCGGCGCGCGCCATGGACGACATGGCGGCCGGCCTGCGCCACGAACTCTCGCAACTGGGACGCTGAGCCTTGACCGATCAACAGACGACCGAACGCTCGGGGCGGCGCGAGCAGAACAAGGCGGAGAACCGCGCCGCGCTTCTGAAGGCCGCGCGCGCCGTCTTCGCCGAGATCGGCTATGGCGCCACCGGCGTGCGCGACATCGTGCGCCGCACCGACCTCGCCTCGGGCACCTTCTACAACTACTTCAAGGACAAGGACGAGATCTTCGAGGCGGTGGTGGGCGAGCTGACGGGCGAGCTGTTGAAGCGCCACCGCCTGGGCCGCGGCAAGGCCACGACCGCCGAGGAATTCGTGCGCCAGCACTACGCCGTCTATTTCAATTTCCTGGCCGAGGACCCCGAGCTGCTGGCGCTGGCGCGCAGCAGCTTCACCGCGGTGCGCACACTGCTCGACAAACCCGACGTGCGCGCGCTTGCCAAGGCACTGAACGAGGATATCCGCGCCGCGATCGTCGCCGGTGTGCTGCCGAACGTCGACGTGTCGTTCCTGGCGGCGTCGATGGCCGGAATTGCCTTCGAAATGTCGATGGTGATGGTCGCGCGCGATCCGGTGGACCCTGCCGGGGCCACCGAATTCGCGACGCGGTTGATGATGGGCGGCCTCGAAAAGCTGCCGCGGCGCTGAAGCTTACGCGCCCTGCACGATCACGTTCTTCAGAACGCCGATCTTCTCGATCTCGATCTCGCAGACGTCGCCCGGCTTCAGCCAGGGCTGCGGCGTGCGCGCCATGGCTACGCCCGAGGGCGTGCCGGTGATGATGACGTCACCCGGCTCGAGCGTCATTGCCTTGCTCAACTCGACAATCAGGGTGGGCACGTCGAAGATCAGGTCGTCGGTGCTGCTGTCCTGCATGGTGACACCGTTGACGCGAGTCATGATGCGCAGCGGCGTGCCGCCCTTGGGCAGCTCTTCCGGTGTGACGATATCGGGACCAAAGCCGCCGGTGCCGTCGAAGTTCTTGCCGAGCGTGAACTGGCCGCCCGATTTGCGCTGCCAGTCGCGCACCGAGCCGTCGTTGAAGCAGGCATAGCCCGCGATCACCGAGAGGGCTTTTTCCTTGGGAACATTGCGGCACTTCTTGCCGATGACGACCGCCAACTCGGCTTCCCAGTCGAGCTGCTCCGACGCCGTCGGACGTGGCATCTTGCCGTTATGCGGCGTCAGCGTGTGGTTGAAGCGGCAGAACACCACCGGATAGCCGGGGATCGGGTTGTTCGTCTCTTCGGCGTGCTTCCGGTAATTGAGGCCGATGCACAGGATCTTGCCGGGATTGGGGATCGGCGCCAGGTACTTGGCCGACTTCTCCGACACGACCGCGCCGGCCTTGGGCTTGGCGCAGGCCTTGGCGACCGCGGCCTGCAGCTTCTTGCCGCCGGCCAGGATCTCGAGAACCGTTTTCGGCCCGCGCGGCATCTGCTTGGAGAGATCGATCAGCTTGCCGTCGATTTTAACGCCGACGGCCGCTTTGCCGCCGCTTTGAATGGTACAAAGACGCATGAATTCCCCCCTCGAAAGTCCGTCTGCAACGGATCGGCGGTTAAACTCCTCCGTCCATCGCGCAGGGTCAAGCTTGCCGCTCGGATGGGCGCTCGCATTGGCACTGCTGTGGCCCACCTTCGTACCGGCGCAGGCCCAGACGACGTTGTCGCTGGTCGCGCCGGACGGCCGCATCGGCTGCATCCAGGGCATGACCGGCATTGGCCGCCCGCCCGCTTGGGAGAATGTTGCCGAGCGCGAAGCGCCGGGCGGCTGGGCGCTGACCGAGACAGCCGGAGATGCCACCGATCTGCGCTTTCCGATCTGCATCCTGCCGGGCGGCATCCTGCGCGATCTCGAGGCTACCCTGCGGCTGAAGATCGTCTCCGGCACGCAGCAGGCTGGCGGCCTGGTCGTGCGGGCGCAGGACGCCACCAACTACTACGTGATCCGCGCCAGTGCGATCGACAAGACGGTGAAGCTCTACCGCGTGCAGAAGGGCCGGCGCGCCCAGGTCGCATCTAAGGAAGCGCCCGTGAAGTCGGGTGAATGGCACACGCTTGCCGTCAAGCTGGTGAACGACAAGTTCGATGTCTC
>JBBRFD010000248.1:0-6449 GCA_038224985.1 Reyranellales bacterium | reverse complement strand
CGCGAGGCCCGTTTTCGCGGCGCAGGCCAGGAGTGCCCGGATGCGGCGGTGATGGTCGGCGCCGAGCGCGGCGTCGGTCCAATCCCGGTCCTCGTAGAGCCCGACGATCAGCGCTTCGCTGTGCTGGCGGTGGGCGAGGTCGGCGAAGCGCGCCATGAGACGGCAGGACACGGCATCGCCGTCGCGATGGGCATAGGTATAGGCGCCGTACCACAGCTCGAAGAGCTGCAGTCGCCGCATGGTGAAGTCGAGCAGGAAGGAATGGCCGAGCACGCGGCGGGCGAGATTGATGTTGCCGTAGGTCGGCGTGCGCGGCACCGGCACGTTGCGTAGCTCCACACCGTCGCCGGCCAGCATGAAATGCGGCTTGTGCATGTTGTCGCGGATCGAGAACTGCGTGCGGTCGATGTCGTCGGGAATGAAGGCCAGCACCATCGCCGCCGGCTTCAACTGCGGCGCCAGGCGCTCGGCGCGCAACACCATTTGGTCGATGCCATAGGCGCGTACGCCGGCATTGAGTACGGGCCGGTGGATCGCGCGCTCGACATAGGCGGGCCAGCTCTGGTCGTC
Organism: Reyranellales bacterium; assembly: GCA_038224985.1. GTDB lineage: Bacteria > Pseudomonadota > Alphaproteobacteria > Reyranellales > Reyranellaceae > Reyranella. Next base: position 5,879 of record JBBRFD010000248.1, on the reverse strand, counting down.
CTCGACGAAATAGCCTTCGGTAAAGGAGTCGCCCACGGCGAGGACCGAAGCGCCGGAGAGTGGCGGCGCGGCGAGGTTGTGGTTGCGCAACCCTTGCGATGAAAACGAGAGGTGCAGGTTCTTCAGGAGACCGCTGAAGCCCGGAACCGGCTCGTGCCCCAACTCGGCGTCGTAGCGCATCTGCGCCTGGTACTCATGATCGGGGGCGGCGAATTGCGTGATGTAGTTGGGATAGCGCCAGAGCGACGCGCCGGGGCTGAGGAGGCGGCCGGCGATTTCGCCCACGAGCAGGGACAGCGCCACCGAGGCCACGGAAAGGCCGAGCTTGGCTATCAAAGACTGGCGTTGCACGAACAGACGTTTCATCGTAGCGGCTGCGCCATAAGTGAGGGATCGACGTGACACCGGGTGCGCGGGTAGCCGCTACAATAGAACTGTTGGAAGAGATCGTCAGCCGCTCCGAGCGGCCGGCCGACCTCGTCGCCAATGCCTTTTTCCGGGCCCGGCGCTTCATCGGCAGCGGCGACCGCCGCGCCGTCGCCGACCGTGTCTGGGGCATCCTGCGCCGTTGGGGCCAGCTCTCCTGGTGGCTCGACCGCACACGCCATCCGCATCGCGGCACCCGCGCCTATGTCGCCGCCGACCTGATCCTGGTCGACGGCCTCGATATGGCGGCGGTCACCGCCATGTTCGATGGCGGCACCTACCGGCCCAATCCGCTCGACGAGCAGGAATACGCAGCGCTGCGCCAGATGGAGGGCCATTCGCTGCCCCATCCCGAACAGCCGGACTGGGTGCGGCTAAACGTCCAGGAATGGGTCGCGCCCCATCTCAAGGAGGCCTATGGCGATGCCTGGGGTCGCGAGATCGCCGCCATCGAAATCCCGCCGCCCGTCGACCTGCGCGTCAACCGGCTCAAGGCCACACTGGAGGAGGCGCAGAAGGCCCTGCTGCGCGAAGGCATCGAGACCGAGCCGACGCGCTACGCGCCCAATGGGCTGCGCCTGAAACGCCGCCTCTCCGTGGTCAAGGGCCAGGCCTTCCAGAGCGGCCTTGTCGAGATCCAGGACGAGGGCTCGCAGTTGGTGGCGGCGCTGGTCGATGGCCAGCCCGGCATGCAGGTCGCCGACTACTGCGCCGGCGCCGGCGGCAAGACGCTGGCGATCGCCGCGGGCATGAACCACAAGGGCCGCGTCGTGGCCATGGACGTCTACGAGAGCCGGCTCGAGCGCTCGGGCGAGCGCCTGCGCCGTGCCGGGGCATTCAACGTCGAACGCCGCGCCATCGACGCCGAGAACCGCAAATGGATCAAGCGCCACGGCGGCACCTTCGACCGCGTGCTGGTCGATGCGCCCTGCACCGGCACCGGCACCTGGCGGCGCAATCCCGACGGCCGCTGGACGCTGAAGCCCGAGGACCTGGCCGAGCTGGTACCCAAGCAGGCCGCCATTCTCGACGCCGCCCAGCGCCTGGTGAAAGAAGGCGGCGGGCTGATCTACGCCACCTGCTCGGTCCTGCCGGCGGAGAACGAGCACCAGATCGCGGCCTTCCTCGAACGCCATCCCGATTTCGCGGTCGTGCCGGTGGCCGACCTGTGGCGCGACGTTCTGCCGACCGAGCCGCCGTCGGATATCGGCGCCGGTCCTTACCTGCGCCTGTCGCCGCTCCGGCACGGCACCGACGGCTTCTTTGCCGCCGCGATGGTGCGCAAGCCGAAGGCTAAGGCCGAGACACCCGCGACGGACCCCGAGGCGACACCTGCGGAAAATGCGGAAAGTCCTCCTGAGGATGCCGCGGCATGAGCACGCGTATCCGCCGTGCCCGTCGGGCCGATTCAGCCGCCATCGGCCGCGTCCATGTCGAGACCTGGCAGGCGACCTATGCCGGCCTGCTGCCTGACGCGATGCTGGCCGGCATGTCTGGCGTCCGCCAGTCGGCCTGGTGGTCGAAGCTGATGTCGGAGCCCGATCAGGCGCGCGGCGTCTATGTCGCCGACGACGAGGACGCGGGCGTCGTGGGCTTCGGCAGTTGCGGGGCGATCCGCGACGTGCCGGACGGTCTCGACGGCCGCGAGGAGCGGGTGGGCGAGGTCTATACGCTCTATGTCGGCTCCGATTTCCAGAACCAGGGCCTCGGCCGTGCCCTGCTCGACGCGCTGTTCGGCCAGTTGCTGTCGGAAGGCTTCGATACAGCGGTGATCTGGATGCTGGCCGACAACTCGACGCGCTTCTTCTACGAAGGCATGGGCGGCGAGCGGGCCGGTGAGCGCAGGGACACGATGGGCGGCCAGGATGTCGAGGAGGTGGCCTATGTCTGGCGCGACCTCGACCGGCCGCTCGAACGGCGGCGCCTGGCGGCCGAAGATTAGGCGGCAGAGGATTAGGCTGCCGGTTCCGTCGACGTGAAGGCCGGTTGCTCCCGGAGGCTGCCGGCGAACCATCCACATCGCACCTGTCTTGATGCGAGGGCCCGACTTCCCTATATCGCCCCATGGCCGCTGACCGCTTGCTGATCGTCGATTTCGGTTCCCAGGTTACCCAGTTGATCGCCCGCCGCGTGCGCGAGGCCGGGGTCTACTGCGAGATCATCCCCTTCCAATCCGTCGACGGGCCCAAAATCGCGGCCTTCGATCCCAAGGGCATCATCCTGTCGGGCGGGCCCGCCTCGGTGACCGAGGGCCAGTCGCCGGCCGCCAATCCCGCCATCTTTACCGCCAAGGTCCCGGTGTTGGGCATCTGCTACGGCGAGCAGACCATGGCCAAGGAACTGGGTGGCACGGTCGAGGGCGGCCACCACCGCGAATTCGGCCGCGCCGAGCTCGAGGTCAAGACGTCGACCGCGCTGTTCGATGGCGTCTGGCAGCCGGGCGACAAGAAGCAGGTGTGGATGAGCCACGGCGACCGCGTCACCAAGCTGCCGCCGGGCTTCTCCATCGTCGCCACCAGCGAGAACGCACCCTTCGCCGCTATCGCCGACGAGAGCCGCGGCTTCTACGGCCTGCAGTTCCACCCCGAGGTCATGCATACGCCGGACGGCGCCAAGCTGCTGCGCAACTTCGCGCTCAAGATCGCCGGCTGCGACGGCAACTGGACCATGGCCGCCTTCAAGGAGCGCGCCATCGCCCAGGTCCGCGCCCAGGTCGGCAAGGGCAAGGTGATCTGCGGCCTCTCCGGCGGCGTCGATTCATCGGTCGTGGCCGTGCTGCTGCACGAGGCCATCGGCGACCAGCTCCAGTGCGTCTTCGTCGACCACGGTCTCTTGCGCAAGGACGAGGCCGAGCAGGTCGTGAAGCTGTTCCGCGACAGCTACAACATCCCGCTGGTTCATGCCGATGCCTCAGAGACGTTCCTGAAGGCACTGGCCGGCGTCACCGACCCGGAGACCAAGCGCAAGACCATCGGCAGCTTGTTCATCGATGTCTTCGAGGCCGAAGCCAAGAAGATCGGCGGCGCGCCGTTCCTGGCCCAGGGCACGCTCTATCCCGACGTCATCGAGTCGGTCTCGTTCACCGGCGGCCCCTCGGTCACCATCAAGAGCCACCACAATGTCGGCGGCCTTCCGGCGCGCATGAACATGAAGCTGGTCGAGCCCCTGCGCGAACTCTTCAAGGACGAGGTGAGGGCGCTGGGCCGCGAACTCGGCCTGCCCGCCGATCTGGTGAACCGCCACCCGTTTCCCGGTCCCGGCCTTGCGATCCGTATCCCGGGCGACATTACCAAGGAAAAGCTCGACCTGCTGCGCGAGGTCGATGCCGTCTATCTCGACGCTATTCGCAAGGCCGGCCTCTACGACGAGATCTGGCAGGCCTTCGCCGTGCTGCTGCCGGTGCGCACCGTCGGCGTCATGGGCGACGGCCGCACCTACGACCAGGCTTGTGCATTGCGCGCCGTGACCTCGACCGACGGCATGACCGCCGACTACTACCCCTTCGAACACGCCTTCCTCGGCCGTGTCGCCGCCCGCATCATTAACGAATGCCGGGGCATCAACCGGGTGACTTACGACATCACGAGCAAGCCGCCTGGGACGATCGAGTGGGAGTGAGCGGCAAGGACTCCGCTTAGTGCACTTCGACGTGTGCGGCGTCGCCAATCGACGAAGACGCTGATTTGGGAAGAGACCGCTATCCCGGCGCAGAGAACGTCAATTTGAGTGGAAAAAATCGATTCAATTGCAGGTGCCTTGACCTGACCCAAAAAGAGAACATATAGGGAACATTCATTCTCTCAGGCGGGGTCACTATGGACGATCGATTGGCTTCAAAACTGCGCATCCTGTCGGACGCGGCCAAATACGACGCCTCCTGCGCCTCGTCGGGCGCGCCAAAGCGGGCAGCGGGGCTCGACGGCCTCGGCTCGACCAGCAATGGCATCTGCCACTCCTACACGCCGGATGGTCGCTGCGTATCGCTGCTCAAGATCCTGCTGACCAACTATTGCCTGTTCGACTGCGCCTATTGCATCAACCGCCGCTCCTCCAACGTGAAGCGAGCGCGCTTCACGGTCGACGAGGTCGTGGCGCTCACGATCAACTTCTACAAGCGCAACTACATCGAAGGACTGTTCCTCTCTTCCGGCATCGTGAAGTCGCCCGATCACACGATGGAGGAGATGATGCTGGTGGCCAAGAAGCTGCGCCGCGAGCAGGGCTTCGCCGGTTACATCCACCTCAAGACGATTCCCGAGGCGAGCCCGTGGCTGGTCGAGCAGGCCGGTCTCTGGGCTGATCGACTCTCGATCAATATCGAGTTGCCCAATGCCGACAGCCTGGGCCGTCTCGCGCCTGAGAAAAATGCCGACTCGATCGCAAAGGCCATGGGCCAGATGCACGAGCGCATCGATGAGGCGCGCGAGGAACGGAGAAAATTCGCACCGGCGGGGCAGAGCACGCAGATCATCGTCGGCGCCGACGCCACGACCGATGCCGCCGTGCTGGGCACCAGCGCGACGCTCTACAAGGACTATGCCCTCAAGCGCGTCTATTACTCCGGCTTCAGCCCGATCCCCGAGCCCAGTGCCATGCTGCCGCTCAAGCCGCCGCCCTTGCAGCGCGAGAACCGGCTGTACCAGGCCGACTGGCTGCTGCGCTTTTACGGTTTCACGGTCGAAGAGGTGGCGAGCGGCGGCGAGGGCGGCATGCTCGATCTCGAGATCGATCCCAAGCTGGCCTGGGTCCTGAAGAACCGCGGCCGCTTCCCGGTCGATGTGAACTCCGCGCCGCGCGAAATGCTGCTGCGCGTTCCCGGCCTGGGTGCGCGGGCTGTGGGCAAAATCCTCTCGGCGCGTCGCCACATGAAACTGAGGTTGGCCGATGTCGGGCGCTTGACCAGTGGCTTGAAACGTCTGCTGCCCTTCCTCGTTACCCTGGACCACCGGCCCAGTCGCCATGCCGACGGCCTCGACCTGCGCGCAGCTATCACCGCGCCGGCCAGACAAGGGAGTCTCTTCTGATGGATACGCTCTCGTTGTTCGACGCGCCGGCGCTGCAACAGCCACTGGTCGGCGTCACGCTCAAGGAAGGCGCCGATCTCGATGGCTTCCGCGCCGCCCTGCGCCGCTTGATCGCGCAGCGCACGGCGCCCGATCAGGCGATCTGGAATCCCGGCATCGAGGCCGACTTTCTGGGCAACACGCGCTGGACGGACGGTGTCGAGGCGCCGCCGGTGGCCCTGCCGCGGGCCGTCGGCGAGATCATCCAACGGGTGGTCTGCCACCGCGATCCGGAGCGCTACGCGCTTCTCTACACGCTGGTATGGCGCGTGCTGCATGGCGAGCGGGCGTTGCTGGAAGTGTCGAGCGATTCACTGGTCCATCGCCTCGAGATGCTGAGCAAGGCGGTGCGCCGCGACCTGCACAAGATGCACGCCTTCGTGCGCTTTC
>JBBRFD010000247.1:0-6557 GCA_038224985.1 Reyranellales bacterium | reverse complement strand
AGGCTATCTGTGTTCGACTTGTCATAAATTTTAAATGTTGTTTGATTTTGACGCGCATTCTGCCCACTTTGAAGCGGTCCTCACGGAAGCACTATTTTGAGTGAGGATGATACGCGCGCTTTGCCGAGCGCCGGATTGTCGAACGACAATCGCAGCCCAGCTAGAACAACATCGTCTTCAGTCTCGGTGGGTTTGCCTTGACAGCTTGCTAGCCCCGCAGCGATGATTTTCGCCAAGGACGACCCTCACGATGACCATCACGATTACCGCCTTTGAACGGTCCCCCGATGGCGGCAAAGGTCTGGCGCGCGATACGCGAGTTCGCTGGGCGTTCGAAGAAGTGGGCCAACCTTACGAGGTTCGTCTTGTTTCGTTTCGTGCGATGAAGGAACCAGCGCATCTGGCGCTTCATCCTTTCGGGCAGATTCCGACCTTTGAGGAAGGCGAACTCGCATTGTTCGAGACGGGGGCGATCGTGTTCCATATCGCCGAGCGTCATGCGGGCCTGTTGCCGGACGATGCCGATGCGAGGGCGCACGCGATCTCATGGATGTTTGCCGCGCTCAGCACGATGGAGCCGCCGATCCTTGAGCTCGGGACCGCCAGGCTGCTTGAGGGCGACAAGTCCTGGACCGCGCAACGCATGCCTCTCATCGAGGATCGCATCCGTAGCCGGCTGGGCCAACTGTCCCGCAGACTTGGCGATGCCGAATGGCTCGATGGCGCGTTCAGCGCCGGCGACCTGATGATGGTGTCGGTGATCCTGCGGCTGCGCGCGTCGGGCCTGCTCGACGAATACCCCAACCTCGCGGCCTATCTCGCCCGGGGCGAAGCGCGGCCCGCCTACAAGCGGGCCTTCGCCGCGCAATTGAAGGTCAACGCGCCATGACTGGAGACGTAACGCTGCGGCTGGCGGTGGCGGCGGATGCGCCGGCGATCCGGACGCTGACGCGCGCGGCCTATGCCAAGTGGGTGCCGCTGATCGGCCGCGAGCCCAAACCGATGGGCGCGGACTATGAGGCGGCGGTCGCCCGCCATCGCTTCGATCTCCTCTTTGTCGGCGACACGCTGGCGGCCCTGGTCGAGACGATCCGCGAGGCCGACCACCTGCTGATCGAAAACGTCGCGGTGTCGCCCGACTTCCAGGGGCGGGGCTATGGCCGCCGGCTGGTCGCCCATGCCGAGGCGGTGGCGGCCCAGTCAGGCTTTGCCGAGGTGCGCCTTTATACCAACAAGCTGTTTGCCGAGAATGTTGGGCTCTACCAGCGGCTGGGTTACGTCGTCGACCGCGAGGAGGTCATCCCGGCCGGCACCGTTGTCCACATGAGCCGGCGATTGTGACAATTGCATAAAGTGTGAAATGCCCTTGAAGTCGGGGCCGTTACGCCTAACATGATGCGCGTTGGCGAAGTCCAGCCACAGGGGTGCTGTTAAGTGAAAAACATTCGTTGGTTCGCGGCGCTGGCCGCAGTTGTTCTGGTGGCGCCGATGCTGGTGCCCACTTCGGTCGATGCGCGCGTGGGCGGCGGTGGCAGCACCGGCAGCCGCGGCAGCAAGACCGATTCGGCGCCGGCCCCGACGCAGACCGCGCCGTCGACCAAGCCCGTGGAACGCACAACGACACCGCAGGCCGCGCCCAAGCCGGCAACGGCGGCTCCCGCTCCGGCGGCCGGTGGCTTCATGTCCCGCAATCCCTTCCTCTCCGGCATGATGGGCGGCTTCCTGGGCGCCGGCCTGTTCGGCATGATGTTCGGTGGCGGCTTCGGCGGCCTCTCGGGCGGCGCCGGCATGCTGGGCCTGATCGTCCAGCTCGCCCTGATCGGCGGCCTCGCCTATCTCGCCGTCCGCCTGTGGAAGGGCCGCAGCGCCGCCACGGCGTCCGCCGCCGGTGGCGCGTCGCCCTATGCCTTCGCCGCCAATAACGCGCGCACCACCGACGTGCGGCCGACCGACATGCGCGCCACCGACGTGCCGATGACCGGCGGCAGCGCGCCGCTGCTGGTCGGCAACGCCACCGCGCCCGTCACGGTGACCGAGGCCGACTACAAGTCCTTCGAGACGCTGCTTGCCGATGTGCAGGCTGCCTTCAGCAAGGGCGACCTCACCAAGCTGCGCACCCTGGTGACGCCGGAAATGCTGGGCTACTTCTCCGAGCAGCTCTCGGCCGATGCCAGCCGCGGCGTGCAGAACAAGGTCGACGCCATCAAGCTCGAGCAGGGCGACCTGTCCGAGGCCTGGAGCGAGGCCGGCCTCGACTACGCCACCGTCGCCATGCGCTTCAGCATGATCGACGTGACCCATCGCCTGAGCGACGGCACGGTTGTCGACGGCAGCGACACGACCCGCACCGAAGCCACCGAAGTCTGGACCTTCCTGCGCAGCCGCGGCGGCACCTGGATCCTCTCGGCGATCCAGCAGGCCTGACGCCCTCACTGACAAAGAACCCCGCCGCTCCCTCGGGACGGCGGGGTTTTTTGTTGTCCCGACTTTGCGCAATTCGGGCAGCTCATTCGGAGGGTGCCTCACTCCAACTTGATGTCGAGATCCTTCATCAGCTTGGCGAAGTAGAGCTTGTCGTCCTCGACCTGCTTGGCGAACTCCACGTTCGATTGGTGCTGCGCCAGTTGGGCGACCAGCAGGAGCTTCTCCTGCATGTCGGGCATCGCGGCGATCTTGCCCAAGGCGTCGGAGAGCTTGCGGGCGATCTCGTCGGGCAGGCCCTTGGGGGCGAAGAGGCCGAACCAGCTCCGGGCCCGGAAGCCCTTGAGGTCGAGGCCGACTTCGGCCGAGGTCGGAACGTCGGGCAGGTCGGCCAGGCGCGTCGCGCCGTCGACAACGAGGGCGCGCACCTTGCCGGCCTTGGCATAGGTGACGAAGGACGGATCGAAGGCCATCTGGATGCGGCCGTCGAAGATGTCGCCGGTGGCATCGACGATGGTCTTGTAGGGCGAGTGCTGCATCTGGATGCCGGCGGCGCGCGTCAGCACCTCGCCGGTGAGATGGGTGATGGTGCCGAGGCCCGACGAGCCGAACCAGTATTTGCCCGGGTTGGCTTTGGCCAGCGTCACGAACTCGGCCCAGGTCTTTACGCCCAGCGCATTGGTGACGGTGACGACGAGGATCGGCGTCGAGAGGCGCGACACGGCCACGAGGTCGTCGGGATTGTAGGGCACCTTCCGCGCCGCCGGCGTGATCGCCATGATGGCGGTGGGCGAGAGCAGCAGGGTGTAGCCGTCGGGCGCGCTGCCCGCCACCATCGCGGCGCCAACGCCGCCGGAAGCTCCCGGCTTGTCCTCGACGATGACCTGCTGGCCCAGTGCCGCCGAGAGTTTCTCGCCATAGAGCCGCGCCACCTGGTCGGCCGAGCCACCCGGACCATAGGGCACGATCAGGCGGATCGGCTTGTTGGGGTAAGGACTTTGGGAAAACGCGGGACTACTGAACGCGAAGGCGGACGCACCGAGGATCGTTCTGCGCTTCATGGCGCTCTCCCTTGAATCAGGTGGGCGTGGATGGACCAACCCCAGAACGATCGACTTCCCTAACGGCATCGCGTGGTCCTCGTGTCAGGTGCCCCTCTTGTCAGAGCTGCGATCCTAGCGCATCAAACCGGCGGAGGAACCATGGCTGCTGGTGACAAATACCGGGCGCTGCATGCGCGTTCGCTGAGCGATCCCGAAGGATTCTGGGCCGAGCAGGCCGCCGCGATCGACTGGAGCAAGCGCTGGGACAAGGTGCTCGATGCCTCGAACCCGCCGTTCTATCGCTGGTTTCCCGGCGGCGAGCTCAACGCCTGCCACAATGCCCTTGATCGTCACGTGGAGGGAGGAAGGGCCGAACAGACGGCGTTGATCTACGACTCGCCCGTCACCGGCACCAAGAAATCCTTCACCTACCGCGCGCTGCGCAACGATGTGGCGAAGCTCGCGGGCGCCATTGCAGCCCAGGGCGTCGGCAAGGGCGACCGTGTCATTCTCTACATGCCGATGATCCCCGAGGCCGTGATGGCGATGCTGGCCTGCGCGCGGCTGGGCGCGGTGCATTCCGTCGTCTTCGGCGGCTTCGCGGCCAACGAGCTGGCGACGCGCATCGACGACTGCACGCCCAAGCTGATCCTGACGGCGTCCTGCGGCATCGAGCCGGGCCGCGTCGTGCTCTACAAGCCGCTGCTCGACCAGGCGATCGACCTCGCGTCGCACAAAGTGGCGAAGGTCATCGTCCATCAGCGCCCGCAGGCCGCAGCGGCGATGACGCCCGGCCGCGATCTCGACTGGAACGCGGCGGTTGCATCGGCTCTGCCGCATCCCTGCGTGCCGGTGAAGGCCACCGATCCGCTCTATATCCTCTACACCTCGGGCACGACCGGCCAACCCAAGGGCGTGGTGCGCGATACCGGTGGCTATTGCGTGGCTTTGCAGTGGTCGATGAAGAACCTCTACGGCGTGCAGCCCGGCGACGTGTACTGGTGCGCCTCCGATGTCGGCTGGGTCGTCGGGCACAGTTACATCGTCTATGGCCCGCTGATCTATGGCGCGACGACGATCCTCTACGAGGGCAAGCCGGTCGGCACGCCCGATGCCGGCGCCTTCTGGCGCGTCATCGCCGAGCACAAGGCCGTGGCGCTGTTCACCGCGCCCACCGCCTTCCGCGCCATCAAGAAGGAAGACCCCGACGGCAGGCTTTTGAAGCAGTACGATTTAGCGCATTTCCGGCACCTGTTTCTGGCGGGGGAGCGCGGCGATCCGCCGACGGTGCAATGGGCGCAGAAGATGCTGGGCGTACCGATCGTCGATCACTGGTGGCAGACCGAAACCGGCTGGGCGATCTGCGGCAACTTCGTGGGCCTCGATCCGATGCCGGTGAAGCCCGGTTCGACCTCCGTGCCGTCGCCCGGCTGGCAGATCGAGGTGCTCGACGAGAACGGCAAGCCGATGAAGGCGGGCGAGGTCGGCGCCCTAGCCGGCAAGCTGCCGCTGCCACCGGGGACGTTCCCGACGCTGTGGAACGGCGAGGAGCGCTATAAGCAGAGCTACATGGCCGAATACCCCGGCTACTACAAAACCGGCGATGCCGGCTTCATCGATGCCGATGGCTATGTCTCGGTGATGACGCGCGTCGACGATGTCATCAACGTCGCCGGCCATCGGTTGTCGACGGGGCAGATCGAGGAAGTGCTGGCCTCGCACGACGCCGTCGCCGAATGCGCCGTGGTCGGCGTGGCCGACGAGCTGAAGGGCCAGGTGCCGCTGGGCTTCCTCGTCCTCAAGGCCGGCGTCGACCGCCCCGAGGTCGAGATCGTCCGCGAGGTCGTCCAGATGGTCCGCGACCGCATCGGTCCCGTGGCTTTCTTCAAATCAGCGCTGGTCGTGCCCCGCCTGCCCAAGACCCGCTCCGGCAAGATCCTGCGCGGCACCATGCAGAAGATCGCCGACGGCCAACCCTGGAAAATGCCCGCCACCATCGACGATCCCATGGTGCTGGACGAAATCGCCGGGGGATTGAAGGGCGCGGGTTACGCCAACAAGTAGGAGATGAGTAAATGACTCTCGATGTGAACCGCCCCGATATGTGCGTGGGTGTCGTGGGAACGGGCGCCATGGGGCGTGGCATTGCACAGGTGACGGCGCAGGGCGGGATGAAGGCCATCCTGTTCGATGCCGCAGCCGGAGCTGCGGCCAAAGCCAAGGCCGCCATCGTCGAGGTGCTGAAGGGGCTGGTGACCAAGGGGCGGCTGAGCGAGGCCGATCTCGCCAAGGCCGAGGGCAATCTCGCGGTGGCCGAGACCATCGAGGGTCTCAAGGACTGCCATGTCGTGGTCGAAGCGGTGTTCGAGGATCTCGCGGTCAAGCAGAAGCTGTTCGGCGAGCTCGAGGCCGTCGTCGGGCCGGACACGATCCTCGCCTCGAATACCTCGTCGATCCGCATCGCCTCGATCGCGCGCTCGCTGAAGAAGCGCGACCGGGTCTGCGGCCTGCATTACTTCAACCCCGTGCCGCTGATGAAGCTCGTCGAGGTCATCCGCGCCGCCGACACGAGCCAGGCCACGGTCGACGCCATGGTGGCGCTGGGCAAGCGCCAGACGCGCGTGCCGGTGATCGTGGGCGACACGCCGGGCTTCCTCGTCAATCTCGGCGGCACCGCCATCGGCACCGAAGGCCTGCGTATTTACCAGGAGGGCAGGGCGACCGTGTCCCAGGTCGACGCGGTGATGCGCGACAGCTGCGGCTTCCGCATGGGACCGTTCGAGCTGATGGACCTCACCGGCCTCGACGTGAACTTCCCGGCGCGCAAGATCATTTATGAGGGCTTCTTCCACGACCGCCGCATGACGCCCAGCCCCTATCACGAGGGCCTGTTCCATGCCGGACGCCTCGGCCGCAAGACCGGCGGCGGCTGGTACGGCTACGACGCCAAGGGCGCCAAGATCGATCCCGGCGCCGATCACCTGCCGTCGGTGCCGCCCGCTTCATCGGCGGTGGTGATGGACAGCCACAACGAGAAGCTGATCGCGCTCGTCGTCGCCGCCGGCTGCGAGACGCTGGCCGTCGACGATGGCC
>JBBRFD010000246.1:0-6594 GCA_038224985.1 Reyranellales bacterium | reverse complement strand
CTACAAGGACCTGGCCTTCAGCGAATGGTTCGGCTTCTTCGCGCCGGGCGGCACGCCGGCCCCGGTCGTGCAACGCGCCAATACAGCCTTCCGCGCCGCCCTGGCCAAGAAGGACGTGGTCGACGGTCTCGCGGTGATGGGTCTCGAAGCCACGTCGTCGACGCCGGCCGAACTCGGCACGCTGCTCAAGACCAGCTACGACCGCTGGGGTCCGATCGTGAAGCAAATCGGCTTCACCGCCGACTCCTGAACGCGTGTTTCAAACCCGGCGCGCGCCCTCGCGGGCGTAAGCCGTCACCGCGCGGTCGATCAGCGTCTTGCGGTCGATCTTGTTGGTGCCGGCCAGCGGCATCTCGTCGATGAACCAGACCGCGCGCGGATGGGCATAGGCCGGGCCGTTGTCGAGCGCGAAGCGGCGCAGCGTGTCCTCGCTCGGCGCCGTGCCCGGCCTGGGTACGACGAAGGCCACAGGCAGCTGGTACTTGATCTCGTCCGGCACGGCCACGACGCAGGCCTGCGCCACGTCGGGATGCTGGCCCAGCAGCTTCTCGACTTCGCCGGGATAGACGTTCTCGCCGCCGCACTGGAACATGTCGTCGGCGCGGCCGACGAAGAAAACGAAGCCGTTCTCGTCGCGCCGCATGACGTCGCCGGTGTCGTACCAGCCGTCGATCAGGCGCTTCTTCGTATCGGCGTCGCGGTTGAGATAGCCGCTCATCAGTGCGGGCGTTCGAATATGAAGGACGCCCTGTGTCGGGCCGGTCTCGGTGCCGCCGATAAATTTGATCTCGATATTCCTGCGCGGATAGCCAAGCGCACCCATCGGCCGAACGATGCCGTCGGGGTGCGGTCCGAAGCCCAGCGGTCCTGATTCCGTCGTGCCCCAGCTATTGGCGGTCTCGGCCTTGGGGAAGAGCTTGTGGAGCTGCTCGAAGAATTCCGGCGTCGAGGGCGCCGAGCCGGTGACGGCGGTCGTCACGCAACTGAAGTCGGCCCTGGCCAGTTCTTCGGTCTCGCGCATGACCAGCGCCAGCATGGTCGGCACCGAGGTGATCATCGAGACACGCTGGCGGTCGATGGCGCGGATGTAGCCCTTGGCCGTGAATGAGGTCATCAGCACGATGGTGCCGCCATTGATCATCACCATCTTGGCGCTGAACAAGCCGTTCATGTGGAACAAGGGAGCGGCGATCAGGACCTTCCGGCCTTCGATGCCGGCGCGCTGCTCCGGCGTGGCACCGGTCGCCCAGACATAGCCGCCATGACTGAGCGGCACGCCCTTGGGCAGGCCGGTCGATCCAGAGGTGTAGAGGATCATCGCCACTTCCTCGGCCTTCATGTCGAGCGGCGCGAACGATCCCGCATCGAGGAGCGTGTTGATCTGTTCGATGGGAACGGTCGGCACGAGCTCGCTCACCAGGGGCGCGCGTTCGGCATCGGCAATGGCCAGCTTGATGGCCGAGTCCTTCATGATGTGGGCCACGGTCTCGCGCGGAAGCTTGTGGTTGACGCAGACCGAGACCAGGCCGGCCGCCATGGTCGCCATGTAGAGAACCAGGTAATCGGCGCTGTTGGCCGCGACGATGGCCACCGCCTCGCCGCGTTGCAGGCCGCGCTTCAAGAGCCCGCGCGCCAGGGCGGCGATGCGCTGGCGTGCCGCGCCGTAGGAGAGCTGCAGTTGCTCGTCACCCTCGGGCGAGAGCTGGACGATGAACGGCCGGTCGTCTGGCGCGGTGGGATCGAGGATGGCGGCGAGGTTGGTGATGCTCATGACTTTCCGCGACGATGGAATTGTGAACCGCCATAGGACTGATCCGTCGGCACGATCTCCATGAAGCTGACATCGACGCGTTGCGGCGCGCTCAGCACATAGACAATGGCGTCGGCGATGTCTTCGGCCATCAGGCTTTCATACCCTTCATAGACGCGCTGGCGCGCGGCTTCCTTGTCCTCGGCCAGCGCAAGATGCATGCCGGTCTCGACGCGGCCGGGCGAGATTTCGCTTACCCGCACGCCCGAGCCATGCAGGTCAAGGCGCAGCGTCTGCGCCATGCTGTGCAGCGCCGCCTTGGTCATGGCGTAGATCGGCATCCCGGGTATCGTCCAGGTGCCGCCGGTCGAGCCGATCTGCACGACATGGCCGAGGCCCCGCTTGCGCATGCCGGGGACCGTCGCGGCGAGGCAGTTGAGCGCGCCCTGGATATTCACATCGATGACGGCCTGTACATCGGCGGGCTCGGCCTCCCAGGCCGGCACCGGCCGCGCCGGGGCGGCGGCATTGTTGATCAAAACATCGGCCTCGAGCCTGTCCAGCGCCGCCAGCACGGCCGGGCGGTCGGCGACATCGAGCGGCAGGGGATGGCAGCCGGTCTCCTGGGCCAGCGCGTCGAGCGCCGCCGACGCCCGCGCCACCGCATGGACCTCGACCCCCTTGGCCCGCAACCGGCGCACTGTGGCGGCGCCGATGCCGCGGCTGGCGCCGGTGACGATGGCGGATTTGTAGCGATCGAAGGACATGGCGAACTCCTTTGCCTAGACTGTCCTTAACCTGACGAGAGCAAGGGAGCTAACCATGGCCAAGCAAACATTTCCCGACGGTACCGAGGTGGCAGGCTTCTATGTCCGGACCATCAAAAGCGGGCCTTTTGTCTTCGTTGCCGGCACGACGTCGCTCGACGCCAAAGGCGGGGTGAGGGGCAAGGATGCGGCCCGGCAGACAACTATCACCATGCAAAAGGTCGCGGCCGGGCTGAAGTCGGCGGGGGCCAGGCTCGGCGACCTCACGCGCCTTACTATATATGTGACGGATATCCGCGACATGGGCGAGGTCTCCAAGGCCCTCGAGAGATCCCTCAAGGGCTCGGTCGTGGTCTCGACGCTGGTGGCGGTCAGCGCGCTGGCGGTGCCGGGATTGCTCGTCGAGATCGAGGCGACGGCGGTCGTCGGGAGTTGAGATATGCAATCCCATTTTGGGTATATAGTTCCATTGCGGTAACTATGAGTTGCACCCTTTCCAATTGAACGATAGATTGCTTCGAGTTTTGTAAATCCAAAAAAGAGATTTCATTCACAACGTGTTACGGCAGGGAGTTAAGAAAATGCCTGCGCAAATTTTAGTTATTGAAGACGATCAGCATCTCCGCGCGGAAATTCTGGATTTTCTCGTCCGCCGACGCAATCTCGTGCGCTCCTGTCGCACACTCGGCGAGGCCGAACAGGCCTTGAACGAGATCGAGCCGGACGTCGTGGTTTCCGACATCCATCTGCCGGACGGCGACGGCGCCACCTTCTGCATGACCCACGCCCACCGCCATCCCAAGGCCAAGTGGATCCTGATGTCGGGTAACCAGGAACTGGTCCGCCAGGGCAATCAGCTGAAGGGCATTACGGACATGCCGGCCTTCGCTGTGGTAGACAAGCCAGTGCCGCTTCGTCTGCTCGACCGGTTCATCCAGTCGGCGACACCCAACGTGGCTTAACTGGAGCCGAGAGGCATGGACGCCCAGACGGTGGTTCCACGCATCCTCGTAGTTGACGATGAGCCCGACCTCCTTGCCGAGATCGTGGCTTATTTGTCGCGACGCAATCACGCGGTCCTCGGTGCCGGTTCGGTGGCCGAGGCGCGCCGTATGTTTGCTGCCCACGGCTCTACGCTTACCCTGATGCTGAGCGACGTGCGTATGCCCGATGGCAACGGCGTCGAACTCGTCCGGTCGGTCTTGCGTGAAACAGGCGGCAAGTGCCGTTGCCTGCTGGTCACCGGCCATTTCGAACATGCCGAACTCGATCCTGAACTCCGCCAGGCTGGCGTCGAGATCATCTACAAGCCTTTTTCGTTCAGCCAGCTCTATGCCCGTGTCACCGCCAACTTGGTGGATACGGCAGAGAAGGCCCAGTAGGCGCGCTGGTTCGTGATGGCGCGCTTTGCAGTTCGGAGACTTCGTAGGTGGCGCTAGCGGCGGAATCGCAAGGGACGGACGTTTCGGCGACAGCCCGCCTGACGGCGATGTTGCGCCGTGCGCTTCACGCCTGGCGCTCGCCGGGCGGACGCGACAGCCGTATGATCGTGCTGATCGGCCTCAACCTCGTGGCGCTGATCGTTGCCTTCACCATGATCGTGCTGCGCCAGGTGAGCGATACCGTCGTGGTCGGCGGCGAAGCCCGCGCCGAGCGTCTCGCCAAGACCGCCGCCTACCAGCTGCAGACTGCGCTGATCATGGTCGAGCGCGGCCTGCGCTATGCCGAGCGCGAGATCGTCCGCGCCGATTCCCCCGCCGTCCTGCCGGCCTTGGCCGACAGCGGCCTGCTGCCGACGCATCTCATCGTCATGGTGACGTTTAACGACACCGACGGCTTCATCACCTCAACGACCCAGGGCCCGCTGGAAGAGCGCGTGCGCGTTTCCGACCGCGAGTTCGTCAAGGTTCATCTTGAGGGCAGAGTCAGCGGCGCCTATGTCGGCCGCCCCGTCATGGGCCGCATCTCGAGCCGCTGGGCCATCCCGGTTTCGCGCGCCGTTCACGGCAGCGACGGCCGTCTGATCGGCGTGCTCACGGCGGAGATCGACGTCGCCGCCATGGGTGCGATCTGGCGCGATGTCGGCCTGATGCCGGACGACGTGATCGAGGTCGTGGCGCCCAATGGCGAGGCCTGGATTCGCTGGCCGAGCGGCGAGGACAGCCTGGCGCCGACCAAGGCCCAGATCATGGGCCTCGATCGCTACATTTCCTACGAGGACGTGGTGGCGGGTTGGCCGCTGCGCCTGCGTGCCGCCCTCGACCGGCGCCGCATCATGGCTGAGGCGGCGCCCGTTCAACTCGCCATCCTTGCGGTGGCCGGCGCGGGCTGCGTGCTGGTCTTCTGGTTCGCGGCCTTGCTGGTGCGCAAGACCCGCGAGGTCGGCATCGAGCGCGACGCCGCACAGGCCGCGCAGAAGCGCATGCGCGCGGCCATCGACGTGGTGCCCGTCGACTTCACCGAATTCGACCGCGAGGGCCGGTTGGTGCTGGCCAACCAGGCGGCGCGCCAATCCAATCCCTGGACGGTCGACGCCGAAGGCAAGACCCTGCGCGAGATCCTAGAATCGACGGCCGCCCGTTTCCGCGACATCGAGCCCGAGCGCGACTGGAAGGCCTGGACCGAGGAGCAAGTCGGCTCCTTCGAGCGCGCCGTGACCCAGGAGATCCGTCGTCCGAACGGCGACTGGAAACGCATCTACTACGCCGACATGCCGGGCGGTGGCCGCGTCGTGCTGCGCGTCGACATCAGCGAGATCAAGCGCCGCGAGGAATTGCTTGAGGCGAGCGAACGGCGCTATGCCGAGCTCGTGGGCTCTCTGCCCGACGTCATCATCTCGATCGATCAGACGCTGCGCATCACCTATGCCAGCGAGGCGGCCGCGGAAGTGCTGGGCATCTCGCCGGCGCGACTGGTCGGCCTGTCGCTGCCGTCGATGATCGCGCCCGACGACCGCAGCTACGTCTCGACGGTGCTCGACGGCCTGCGCGCTACTCCCGGCCGGGCCGAGACCATCGTCTGCGAATTCGTCCGCGGCGACGGCGCCACGCGCTTCATGCAGCTGCGGCTGAAATCGAACGCCGCCAAGGACGCGGAAGAAAGCAGCCTGAGCGGCGTTATTCGCGACATCCACGAACAGCAGGTACTGGCGCGCAAGCTCGACAAGGAAATGGCGCTGCTCAACTCGATCTTCCAGTCGACCGGCGCGCATATCATGATGCTTGATCGCGAGGAGCGCGTCGTGCTTGCCAACCAGGCGGTGCGCAGTGTCCTGAAGCTGAGCGAAACCGAACTCGCCGGAATGTCCTACCGTTCGATTCCGCAGCCCGGGCTCGATGCCAAGGTCGTCGAGCGCTGGCGTGCCGCGTCGGGCAACGACAAACTCGATTCGGTCGAGTTCGAGGAGACCATGACCGACGGCGGCGGCAAGACGCATATCCTGCGCGTCACCGCCAACCCGGTCCAGGACGAGCAGGGCATCCTGCGTTACATTGTGCTGATCGGCGTCGACGACACGCAGCGCCGCCAGGCCGAAATCCGCCTGTTCGACGCCTCGCGCCTGGCCAATCTCGGTGAGATGGCGTCGGGCGTGGCGCATGAAATCAACCAGCCGCTGGCTGTCATTCGCCTGGCCGCCGAAAGCGTTGCCGAGGAACTCGAGGAAGGCCCCGACGTCGACAAGATCCCCGCCGAACTGCTGGCCTTCTTCAAGCAGAAGCTCGAGCGTATCGCCGCGCAGACCGAGCGCGCCTCGGGCATCATCCGCGACCTGCGCACAGTCGCGCGCCAGCCCGGCAACGTCGCCCATCCCTTCGATCTCTCCGAGGCGGTGCGCGTCGGCTGCGACCTGCTGCAGGAGCAGATGCGGCTCAACCGCGTGCGCTTCGAGCTAAACCTGCCGATGCCTGGCCCGCGTGTCATGGGCGAGGCCGGCCGCCTGCAGCAGGTGGTGATCAACCTGGTGAACAATGCCCGCGATGCCCTGGTCGAGCGCGGCCTTGCGCCGGAGAGCGGCCAGATCGGCGCGATCACCGTGCGCGTGACCAACGATCCGGTGACCCGCCGCGTCATGCTCTT
>JBBRFD010000245.1:0-6612 GCA_038224985.1 Reyranellales bacterium | reverse complement strand
GGCCTTCTGCAATTCGACCGGCGGCGGCACCAGCGGCACCAGCGGCACATTGGCGGCGCGCACGCCTTTGTTGGCGAGATAGACGCAGGTCGGAGTCTTGGACGTACGCGAAGGTCCGACGAGAATGACATCGGCCTCCTCGAGATCGTGCGTCGACTGGCCGTCGTCATGCGCCAGCGTGTAGTGCATGGCGTCGATGCGATCGAAATAGCCCTCGTCGAGCTGATGCTGGCGGCCCGGCCACTGCTCGCTCTTGGAATGGAAATGCTGCGCCAGCACGCTCATCGACTGATCGAGCACGCCGACACAGGGCAGCTGAAGGCGCCGGCAATGCTCACGCACCGCCTCGCGCAGATCCTGGTCGACCAGCGTATAAAGGATGGGCCCACGGTCGCGCTCGACCGCCTGCATGATCTTGTCGATCTGTCCGCGCGTACGAACCAGGGACCAGACATGCTCATGGACGAATATGCCTTCATACTGCACGAGGCAGGCACGGGCGACGCTCGACACCGTCTCGCCGGTGGAATCCGACACGAGGTGGACATGGAAATTGCGATTGGGCACGGTCTGAGATTACTCCACACGGACGGCGGGAGAAACGCGGGATTGGTTCAGGCAAAGCGGGGAAGATTCAGTGGCTTTGCCGATTGGCGCCGAATCAGGACCCGACTCGCCTCTTCGGCCCCTGATTCCGCCCGCGTGGGACGAAATGAGTTGGAGAGCCTGTGAATCGGGAATCACGGTCTCAAAGGCTAAGGAACGGGCTTTTGCCATCCACACGGGCCTGTTGAGGGATTGAGAATCATGGCAATCCCCGACTCACCCAGGCCCTACTACTGCTACTACCTAAGATTAATAGAGTAAGAGGAAGGCATGAGGACAACGCGATGAGCACACGATGACGGGGGGCAAGCTGCTCGGCACGCTCGCCGGAACCCGATACCCGACACCGCCGATCTGGCTGATGCGCCAGGCCGGGCGATATCTGCCTGAGTATCGCGCCGTGCGTGCGACGACCAAGTCGTTCCTCGAATTCTGCTACACGCCAGACAAGGCTGTCGAGGTGACGCTGCAGCCGATCCGGCGGTTTGGCTTGGACGCGGCGATCATTTTTTCCGACATCCTCGTGATCCCCGACGCGCTCGGCCAGAAAGTCTGGTTCGAGGAAGGCGAGGGACCGAAACTCGAGGCGCTTACCGATCCGGTGCAGTTCGGCCAACTCTCGCGGGCCCGGCTGCGCGAATTCCTCGCGCCGGTCTACGAGGCCATCAGGCGCGTGCGGGCCGAACTGCCGGCCGATACGGCGCTGCTGGGTTTCGCCGGCGCGCCGTTTACGCTGGCCTGCTACATGATCGAAGGCAGCGGCAGCAAGGATTTCGCCAAGGTGAAGAAATGGGCCTATGCCCATCCGCAATCCTTCGGCCTGCTGATCGATCTGCTGGTCGAAGCCATCGTCGACCATCTCGACAACCAGGTCACGGCCGGCGCCGATGCCGTGCAGCTCTTCGACAGCTGGGCCGGCATCCTGCCCGAGTCGGAACTCTTCAAGTGGTCGGTCGAACCGCTGTCGCGCATCGCGCGGAATTTGCGCGAGCGTCATCCCACCGTGCCGATCATCGCCTTCCCGCGCGCTGTTGGACCGGCGGCGCTGATGTACCGCCGGCCGCAGGAATTCTCGGCGCTGTCGATCGACACCGGCATCGGTGCGCATTGGGCAGCGAAGGAACTGCAGCCAACGATGTGCGTGCAGGGCAATCTCGATCCGCTGATGCTGGTGGTCGGCGGCCATGCCATGGAAGACGAAGCCAAACGCATCCTCGACAAGCTTGGCCACGGCTCGTTCATTTTCAATCTCGGCCACGGCGTCGTGCCGCAGACACCGCCCGACAACGTCGCCCGTCTCGTCGAGATCGTGCGCGCCTGGAAGCCGGAGTTATCCGCGTGAAAATCGCCGTCGTCCTGTTCAACCTCGGCGGTCCCGATTCGCCCGCCGCCGTGCAGCCCTTCCTGCGCAATCTCTTCAGCGATCCGGCGATCATCGGCCTGCCCGGTTTCCTGCGCCTGCCGCTGGCGCGTTTCATCTCCAGCCGTCGCGCCACGAAGGCGCAAAAAATCTATGCCCAGATCGGCGGCGCCTCGCCCATCCTCGGCCAGAGCGAAGCCCAGGCGCGCGCGCTCGAAGACGCTTTGGCGAAAGCCGACGGCGGCTTCGACGAATATCGCGCCTTCGTCTGCATGCGCTACTGGCATCCGATGACAGACGCCGTGACGCAGATCGTGCGGCGTTACAATCCCGACCGCATTCTGCTGCTGCCGCTTTATCCGCAATTCTCGACGACAACGACGGGCTCCTCGATCGCCGCCTGGAAGAGCGAGCAGGCGCGCTCGCGCGTCTCGATACGCACTGCCTGCTGCTATCCGGTGAACGACGGCTTCATCAAGGCCTCGGCCGACCTCGTGCGGCAGGGTCTCGCGCAGGCCGGCGACGAGAAGAAGCGCATCCTCTTCTCGGCCCACGGCCTGCCGGAAAAAATCATCAAAAAGGGCGATCCTTACCAGTCGCAGGTC
Organism: Reyranellales bacterium; assembly: GCA_038224985.1. Taxonomy (GTDB): domain Bacteria; phylum Pseudomonadota; class Alphaproteobacteria; order Reyranellales; family Reyranellaceae; genus Reyranella. The sequence goes on along the minus strand of JBBRFD010000245.1, from coordinate 4,041 downwards.
GAGCAGACGGCTGCTGCGATCGTGAAGGAGCTGGGCAGCGATCTCGACTGGAGCGTGTGCTACCAAAGCCGCGTCGGCCCACTGAAATGGATCGGACCGTCAACCGGCACGGAGATCGAGCGCGCCGGCAAGGATGGCGTGGGTGTCGTGCTCTATCCGTTGTCCTTCGTATCGGAGCATTCCGAGACACTGGTCGAGCTCGATATCGACTATCGCGCCGTCGCGAAAAAGGCCGGTGTGCCCTCGTACACGCGCGTGCCTACGGTCGGCACGCATCCCGATTTCATCGAGGGCCTGGCGCAGCAGGTGCGCTCGCTGCTGCAGACGCCCGCCGACTCGATCTGCTTCGGTGGTACGACTAAGCCCTGCGGCGCCCAACACAGCGCCTGCCCGCTCGCCTCGGTCGCTGCATGACCGGCGACCTGCAATCCTGGCTGAGGGCGCTGCACATCGTGGCCGTCATTGCCTGGATGGCGGGACTGCTCTACCTGCCGCGCCTCTTCGTCTACCACTGCGATGCCGAAAAGGGCTCGAAGCAAAGCGAGACCTTCAAAACAATGGAACGCCGCCTGCTGCGCGGCATCATGAACCCGGCAATGATCCTGGTCTGGGTGCTGGGCCTCTGGATGGCCTATCGCGCCAGCTGGTGGCACGCCGGCTGGTTCCAGATGAAGCTCGCCCTGGTCGTAGGTCTGACCGTCGTCCATCACCTGTTCAGCCGCTGGCGCAAGGATTTCGAGGCCGACCACAACACCCGGACGGCGCGCTTCTTCCGCTTCTGGAACGAGGTGCCGACGCTGCTGCTGATCGCTATTGTTCTCCTCGTGGTGCTGAAACCCTTTTAGCCGGAGCCTAGTATGATGCCGGGATCCGTGGTGAAAAAAAACTAGAGGGCGAGTCGAAGGCCCAGCCGCTATTCTCGCCGGCTCAAGCTCTTTCAGACGGAAGCAGAATGAACGTTGAAACAAAGGCCGACTGGCGCGACGAGATTTTCGAGGTCTTCCAGACCCACGATATCAAGCAGGTCTATCACGTGCCCGATGCCGGCCATTCGCGGCTGATCGAGCATTGCCAGCGCTCCAACGAGATGAAGACCATCGCGCTCACCACCGAGGAGGAAGGCATACCCCTCGCCGCCGGCGCCCATCTCGGCGGCCAGCGCTCGGTGCTACTGATGCAGAGCTCGGGCGTCGGCAACACCATCAACCTGATGGGCATGACCAAGACGCTGCGCTTTCCCTTTCTGACGCTGATCACGATGCGCGGCGACTGGGGCGAGTTCAATTCCTGGCAATACCCGATGGGCCAGGGAACGCCCAAGGTGCTCGAAGCCATGGGCGTGCTGGTCTACGAGGTCGAGGATGCCTCCGAAGTGAAGGGCATTGTCGATGCCGCCGCGCGCTCGGCCTTCTACGGCGGCCAGGCCGTGGCCGTGCTGCTGAAGCAGAAGCTGATCGGCATCAAGACATTCGGCAAGAAGTAGGCGGAAAAAGTAGATGACCCAGAAAGCCACGCTCCAACGCCGCCCGCTCGTGAAGCAGCTCATGGCCGGCGCCGACGACAATCTCCTGGTCATCGCCGGTCTCGGGTCGGCGACCTGGGACATTACCGCCGCCGGCGACCGCCCGCTCAACATGCCGCTGTGGGGCGCCATGGGTGCGCCGGTCGGCATGGGCCTGGGCCTCGCGCTGGCGCAGCCAACCAAGCGCGTGCTGGTCATCACCGGCGACGGCGACATGCTGATGAGCATGGGCTCGCTCGCCACCGTGGCGACGCAGCAGCCCAAGAACCTTGCCATCGTCGTGCTCGACAACGGCAAATTCGGCGAAACCGGCAACCAGGCCACGCATACCAGCGCGCCCGGCATGGGCCCGACCGACTCGGGCGCCGGCACCGATCTCGCCATGATCGCCCGGGGCTGCGGCATCGCCGACTGCGCCACGGTCTGGGACGACAAGGACGTGGCCCAATTCGTCACGGACGCGAGGCGCAAGCCCGGCCCGGTCTTCCGCCTCGTCAAGGTGCTGGTCGAAAAACTCGAATTCGTCATGCCGCCGCAGGATGGCGCCTATCTCAAAGACCGCTTCCGCGTCGCGCTGCTCGGGAGCCCCTGATGGACTACGCGCCCTTCCCGCTGGTCGAGGTCTCCGGGTCCCCGCGCGAGCGCGGCCGTCAGCACGGCAAGGCCGTGCCCGATCGCATCAAGCGCGGCATCCGGATGTATTCAGAGTCGCTGCTGAAGAGCGGCGTCGACGGCAAGGAACTGGAGCGGCGCGCCGAAGCCATGGTGCCGGCGATCGACACGTTCGATCCGGCCTATGTCGAGGAAATGCGTGGCATCGCCGAGGGCGCCAACGAGGCCTTCGCCGGCATCCTGCTGATGAACGCCCGCACCGAGATGGTGGTCTCGGCACGCAAGCAACTCGAGAAGGACGTGCCCGACGGCTGCACCGCCGCCCTCGCGCTGCCCGAGGCCAGCGCCGATGGCGTGCTGCTGCACGGCCAGAACTGGGACTGGCGCGCCGAATGCGCCGAGACCAGCATCGTGCTGCGCATCCGCCGCGACGATGGCCCCGATATTCTCACCTTCACCGAAGCCGGCGGCCTCGCGCGCTCGGGCTTGAACTCCGCCGGCATCGGCCTCACCGCCAACGCACTGGAATGCGACCGCGACTACGAGTGCGGCCCCGGCGTGCCGCTGCCCTTCATCCGCCGCAAGGTGCTGGAGGCCGAGTATCTGGCGCTGGCCGTCCGCACCGTTGTCGGCACGCGCAAGCTCGGCTCGAACCACATGGCGGTGAGCCGCGCTTCTCTCGATGGCGGCGGCGGCGAGGCTTTCGGCTTCGAATGTGCGCCCGACGAAACCTTCTGGATCGCGCCGGAGCGCGGCCTCTACGTCCATGCCAATCACTGGATCGCCGAGTCGGCCCGCGCCAAGGTCAAGGACACCGGCCTCGCCGAGACGCCCGACTCGATCTACCGCGACAAGCGCGTGCGCGATTGTCTGGCGCCGAAACGCGGCAAGCTCACGCTGGAGGATTTCCGCCAGGCCTTCTTCGACGACTGGAACACGCCCTATTCCGTCTGCCGCCCGCCGCGCCCCAACAACCGCGGCGCCCTGGTCTCGACTTCGGCCATGATCCTGATGCGTCCGGGCGAAGGCCATCTCGAAGCCTGCCCGATGCCGGCGCTCAATCGACGCTTCACCACCTACAGCCTCACCCCAGACCGCACCGCCCAGCGCGCTGCCGCGGAGTAAACGCCATGGCCACCACTCCTGAATTTCGCGGGCGTATCTACAACGACATCACCGAGACCATCGGCGCCACGCCGCTGGTGCGGTTGAACCGCTTGCCGAAGAACGCCGGAGCGGGTGCCGAAATCCTGGTAAAGCTGGAGTTCTTCAATCCGCTGTCTTCGGTGAAGGACCGCATAGGTCTCGCCATGATCGACGCCGCCGAGCAGAGCGGCAAGATCGTGCGCGGCGTCAGCACGCTGATCGAGCCGACCTCCGGCAATACCGGCATTGGCCTCGCCTGTGTCGCCGCGGCGCGCGGCTACAAGATCATCCTCACCATGCCCGACTCGATGTCGATCGAGCGGCGCAAGATGCTGGCGATCCTGGGTGCCCAGCTCGAACTGACACCGCGCGAAAAGGGCATCAACGGCGCCATCGCCCGCGCCGAGGAGCTGCTCAAGACCGTTCCCAACAGCTTCATGCCGCAGCAGTTCCAGAATCCCGCCAATCCCGCCGTGCACAAGCGCACCACGGCTGAGGAAATCATGAAGGACACCGGCGGCAAATTCGATTTCTTCGTCTCTGGCGTGGGCACCGGTGGCACCATCACCGGCGTCGGCCAGGCGCTGAAGCCGCGCCTGGCCGGCCTCAAGGTAGTGGCCGTCGAGCCGGCGGCCAGCGCCGTGCTCTCGGGCGGCACGCATTCGCCGCATCCCATGCAGGGCATCGGCGCCGGCATCATCCCCGACATCCTCGACCGCTCGGTGATCGACGAGATCGTCAAGGTCGAGAATCCCGATGCC
>JBBRFD010000244.1:0-6656 GCA_038224985.1 Reyranellales bacterium | reverse complement strand
GGTGGCGGCGCTGGCGGCGGCGGTGGCGATCGACGCGGGCTGGCAATGCGCGCTGATGGCGCCGACCGAAATCCTGGCCGAGCAGCACCTGAAGAAGCTTGTCGGCTGGCTGGCCCCGCTCGGTGTCACCGTCGCCTGGCTCAGCGGCAGCCGCAAGGGCAAGGCGCGCGCGGCGATGATGGCGCAGGTCGCTTCGGGCGAGGCGATGCTCGTCGTCGGCACGCACGCCGTCATCGAGGACCAGGTGCGCTTCGCGAGGCTCGGCCTGGCGATCATCGACGAGCAGCATCGCTTCGGTGTGGCGCAGCGGCTGGCGCTGCGCGCCAAGTTGAGCGCTGAAAGCGACGACGGCCTCGAGCCGCATCTCCTCATGATGTCGGCGACGCCGATTCCACGCACCCTGGCGATGACGCTGTTCGCCGACATCGACGTCAGCACTATCGACACACTGCCGCCCGGCCGCACGCCCGTTGTCACCAAGCTGTTCGCCGACGGCCGCCGCAGCGAGGTCGTCGCCCGCATTCGCGACGAGGCCGCGGCCGGGCGGCAGGTGTACTGGGTCTGCCCGCTGGTCGAGGAGTCGAAGGTGCTCGACCTGCAGAACGCCACCGAGACGCACGCCCAGCTCTGCGCCGCGCTGCCCGGCCACATGATCGGCCTGCTGCACGGCCGCATGGCGGCAGCCGAGAAGGCGGCGGTGATGCAGCTCTTCGTTGCCGGCCAGGTCGCAGTGCTCGTCGCCACGACGGTGATCGAGGTCGGCGTCGACGTCGCCAACGCCTCGCTCATGGTCGTCGAGCATGCCGAGCGATTCGGACTGTCGCAGCTGCACCAGTTGCGCGGCCGCGTCGGCCGCGGCACGGCGGCGAGCATCTGCGTGCTGCTCTACACCGCGCCGCTGTCGGAGACGGCCAAGGAGCGGCTGAAGGCCATGATGGAGACGAGCGACGGCTTCGAGATCTCGCGCCGCGACCTGACCATTCGCGGCCCGGGCGAGTTTCTCGGCGCCCGGCAGTCGGGCGCAGCGCTGCTGCGATTCGCCGACCCGGCCACGGATGAAGCGCTGCTGCTCGCTGCACGCAGCGCCGCCACGCAACTGCTCGATTGCGATCGCGATGCTGCCGAGCGCCACATCGAGCGCTGGCTCGGCGGCCGGGCGCGCTACCTCAACGCCTGAGAGCCGAAGCGACGGTCGCGCCACAATCCGTTCGATGAACGAATCGTCGAAGTCGGCGCAGCAATTCAACGCCGTGCAATCGGGCGCGCTCGGCGGCCGCATCCTCGACATTGGCGCCGGTCAGGATCCGGTCGTCGCCGGCGCCGTCTGCTTCGATCTGCAGCACGGCGACGCGAACCGCATCGAGGCGTTCGACGCCGGTTCGTTCGACTGCGTCTACTCGTCGCACTGCCTCGAGCACATGCACGACCCGAGGGAATCGTTGGCGAACTGGTGGTCGCTGGTCAAACCCGGCGGCACGCTGTTCGTGATCGTCCCCGACGAGGACCTGTACGAGCAGGGCGTGTTCCCGAGCCGCTTCAACAGCGACCACAAGAGCACCTTTACCCTGTCCAAGAAGCAGAGCTGGTCGCCGCGATCGTTCAACGTGCTGGACCTCTGCAGCGAACTGCCGGGCGGGCGCATCGAGAGCCTGTGCCTCAACGACATCGGCTACGACCGCGCGGCGCTTTTCCACGGCCCGCGGCGGCACGGGCTCGTGCACCGGTTGCGGCGTGTCTACGCCAGTCTGAGGAAGCGTTCTCTCATCCGGCAGAACATCAACTTCGAGCGCGATACCTCGAGCGCCGTATTGAGGGACCAGACACAGGGCGCGGCGCTGGCCCAGATCGAAGCCGTCGTCCGCAAGCTCGGATAGGAGCTAGGAGCACGCCGCCACGAAGGCCGCCGCAACCTGGGCAGCCGGCAGCTGGGCCATCGTAGGCTCCGCCACAAGCGCCTGCAGCGCGGCATCGGCCGGCAGCCGCATGCTGGGGTCGATCGCGGTGAACAGAGCCAGCCCGGGCCGATCTGCCGCCGCCGCGATGTGCATCAGGCCGCCGTCGGCGCCGAGGAAGGCGTCGCTGTCGCGGATGGTTCGCGCCGCCTCGAGGAGCGGCGTCCGGCCGATCCGGTCCGTCGACTGGCGGCGGACCGCTTCGGAGAAATCGAGCGTGTCGCCCCGCGCGTCTTCGTTGCCGAGCAGGATGAAACGAAGCCGCGGGCGGCTGGAAGGCCAGAGAAGGAGCAGCGCGTCGAGCGCCGCGCCCCAGTGAGGAAAGCGGCGGCGCGGGTCTCTGGCGCCGAGCGCGACGACGACATCGAAGGTGCTGCGTGCCGAGGTGTCGCTCGGTCCCAGGGGCAGATACGGCCTGGGCGCGGGTGCTGCGGCCAGGCCGAACAGATGACGGATGCGGGCGTCGACGAACTGCGTCCGCGCAAAATGCTCGCCGATCGCGTAGTTGAGGATGGCCGCGAACGGAACGGCGCCCATTCGCTGGCGCTTTTCCTTCAGGGTGGCCGACATCAGTTCGTGGATGAGGACGAAGTCGTAGGCAGCGTCGGCTTCGTCGAGGCTTGTCAGCACCCGGGCAAAGCGGCTGTCGCCCGTGAACAAGTCGGCCAGGGCCGGCGTGATGCAGAGATCGACCTCGATGCCTTCGGGAATGCTGAAGCGCGCGGCCAGGTCCATGATCGAATCGCCGAGGGTCGTCCAGTTGTAGACCCACAGGACACGGCGAACGCCGGGCGGTGCGCGCTCGACGCACAGCCGCGCCTGCCCCGACGCCAGCATGCCCAGGTCGCGTTGCAGGGCCTTGCGCAGGCGCCTCGCCCGGCGAAAGAACGGCATCGCCCGCCACTCTTCGCCGAGCCGATGGAGAATGCTCCCGTCGAACGGCAAGCCGTGCACCGGATGTTTGCCGCGAAGCATCATTCGTATGGCATACATGGGAGAACCCGATGTCCTTGATCGAACGCGTGCAGGCGATCCTGCTCAAGCCGAAACAGACCTGGCCGGTGATTGCCGCCGAGGGCGGCGACGTGGCTTCGCTGTACAGCCGCTACATCGTGATTTTGGCCGCCATTCCGGCCATTGCCAGCTTCATCGGCCTGGCCGTGATCGGCGTCGGCGGCTTCGGCGTCACCATGCGGCTGCCAATCGTCTCGGCCCTCGGCCATATGCTCGTCAGCTACGCGCTGACGCTGGTCATGGTGTTCGTCCTGGCGCTCATCGTCGAGGCGCTGGCGCCGACCTTCGGCGGCACCAAGAACCGGATGGCAGCGCTCAAGGTCGTGGCCTATTCGATGACCGCGGTGTGGGTTGCGGGCATCCTCGGCGTGCTGCCTGTGCTCGGCGCCCTCGGGGCGCTCATCGGCCTGGTCTGGACCGTCTACCTGCTCTACACCGGGCTGCCGGTGCTGATGCGCACACCGGCCGACAAGGCCGGCGCCTACACCGCCGTGGTCATCGTCTGCGGCATCGTCGCCGGGCTGGTGGTCGGTGCCGTCTCGGCGCTGTTCCTGGGCGGCGCGGGGTACGGAATGGCTGGCCGCGTCGGCGTTGCCGCGGCCGGCCCCGACGTGACGGTCCGCGGTGCCGACGGCAGCAACGTCACCATCAACGGCGCCGGCATGGCCGACATGGCCAGGCGCATGGAAGAGGCAGGCAAGCGCATGGAGCTGGCGCAGAAGTCGGGCGACAACGCGGCGGCGGGCAAGGCCATGGGCGACATCCTCGGCGCCGTCACCGGCAGCGGCAACACGGCGCCGATCGCCTCGGCGGAGCTGAAGGCGATGCTGCCGGAAGCCCTCGGCGACCTGGCCCGCAAGTCGGTCGAGGCGCAGGCCGGCCAGGCCATGGGCATCGGCGGCTCGTCGGCAAAGGCGATGTACGCGGCCGGCGAGAAGCAGGTGGAGCTTTCGATCACCGACAGCGGCGGCCTGGCCGGACTGGCGACGATGGCCGGCTGGGCCAACCTGACGATGGACAAGGAAACCGACGGCAAGATCGAGAAGGTCTACAAGGATGGCGCACGCACCGTTCGCGAGGAATATCGCAAGGACGGCAGCCACGGCGAGATGACCGTGATCCTCGCCAACGGCGTGATCGTCGAGGCCGACGGCTCGCACGTCGACATGGCGGAACTGAAGAAGGCGGTCGCGGGCATCGACTTCGCGAAGATCGAGGCGCTCAAGCGCGCCGCCAAGTGAACCGCGTCGGTATGCTCGTCGTCGCCCCTCGGCTGACTCATCCTCGAAACAACCCTTGCATGATTCCCAAGCGCCTGCTCTGCCTCTCCCTGCTCGCCCTGCTCGCGCCGCTCGCCGCCCAGGCGCAGGCGCCGGCCACGCTCGACAAGATCAGGCAGAGCGGCTCCATGACGCTCGCCTACCGCGAGTCGTCGATCCCGTTCTCGTTCCTCGACGACAAGGCTCAGCCCACCGGCTTCGGCTACGAGATCTGCGAAAAGATCGCCGACAAGGTCAAGGCCGCGACCGGTCGCGCCGACATGAAGAAGCAATACCAGGCGGTGACCTCGGCCAACCGCATTCCGCTGCTGCAGAACGGCACCATCGACATCGAGTGCGGCTCGACCACCAACAACAGCGAGCGCGGCAAGCAGGTGCAGTTCGCGATCAACTACTTCTACACCGGCACGCGCTTCCTGGTGAAGAGCGGCACGCCGGTCGCCAAGCTCGCCGACCTGGCCGGCAAGCAGGTGGTCTCGACCACCGGCACCACCAACTACCAGATCATCCGTCGCCTGAACGAGGAGCAAAAGCTCGGCATCGAGCTGCTTGGCGCCAAGGACCATGCCGAATCGGCGCTGATGGTGCAGACCGGCCGCGCCGTCGCCTTCGGCATGGACGACATCCTGCTCTACGGCCTGAAGGCCAGCTCGCTGCAACCCGCCGAGCTGGCGGTGGTGGGCGAGGCGATCCAGGTCGAGCCGTACGCGATCATGGTCAGGAAGGACGACCCGGCCTTCAAGAAGCTGGTCGACGACACGATCGCCGGCCTGATGAAGAGCGGCGAGTTCGAGGCGCTGTACAAGAAGTGGTTCCAGTCGCCGATTCCGCCCAAGGGCATCAACCTGAACGCGCCGATGAGCAAGGAGCTCGTCGACAACATCAAGGCCTTGAGCGACAAGCCGGCGACATGAGCTGACGGAGTGACGCTCACCGAGCTGCGCTACGTCGTCGCCGTCGCCCGGGAGAAGCACTTCGGGCGGGCGGCGGAGAGCTGCTCGGTGTCGCAGCCGACGCTCTCGGTCTCGATCAAGAAGCTAGAGGAAGAGCTCGAAGTGCGCATCTTCGAGCGCGGCACCGCGGAAGTGAGCGTCACGCCCATCGGCGAGGAGATCGTGCGCCGCGCCCAGGCCGTGCTCGAGGGCGCCGGTGCCATCAAGGAAGCGGCCAAGCGCCGCAACGACCCGCTCAGCGGCCCGCTCTCGCTCGGCGTCATCTACACCATCGGCCCTTACCTGCTGCCCGACCTCGTGCGCCAGGCGATCGAGCGCGTGCCGCAGATGCCGCTGCTGCTGCAGGAGAACTTCACCGTCCGGCTGCTCGAGCTGCTTCGCTCCGGCGAACTCGACTGCGCCGTCATGGCCGAGCCCTTCCCTGACACCGGCCTGGCGATCGCGCCGCTCTACGACGAGCCTTTCGTGGTGGCGGTGCCCAAAAGCCACGCACTGGCGAAAAGGAAGAGCATCTCATCCGAGGAACTGAAGCAGGAAAAGATGCTCCTCCTCGGTACCGGCCACTGTTTTCGCGACCATGTCCTCGAGGTCTGCCCCGAGTACGCGCAGTTTTCGTCGGGCGACGCCGACGGCATCCGCAAGACCTTCGAGGGCTCGTCGCTCGAGACCATCAAGTACATGGTCGCCTCGGGCATGGGCGTGACGGTGGTGCCGCGGCTGTCGGTACCTGCCGAGCCGCAGCCGCACATCGCCTATGTCCCCTTCGTCAAGCCTTCGCCGACCCGCCGTGTGGTCCTCGCCTGGCGACGCAGCTTCACGCGATACGAAGCGATCGCCGCCTTGCGCAATGCCATCTACGCCTGCGAGCTGAAAGGGGTGACGCGGCTGTCGTGAGACCTGCGGCCGCCGGCCGCCGGCCGCCGGCCGCCGGCAGCGCAGCTTTGGCTATGCAGCCGATTGATAAATGCGTTCTTCAAAGCGACTTCGATAGCTGACACTAATCGCCACTGTCACCCCCATCGAGGTCTGCGCATGAACGACGAAGCCAAGTGCCCTTTCCATCAGACCGCAGGCGGCGGTACCGGCAACCGCGACTGGTGGACGAACCAGCTTCGCGTCGACCTGCTGCAGCAGCACTCTTCGAAATCCGATCCGATGGGCGCGGGCTTCGACTACGCCGAAGCCTTCAAGAGCCTCGACCTGGCGGCGATCAAGCAGGACCTGCTGGCGCTGATGACCGACTCGCAGGACTGGTGGCCGGCCGACTTCGGCCACTACGGCCCTCTCTTCATCCGCATGGCCTGGCACAGCGCCGGCACCTACCGCATCGGTGATGGCCGTGGCGGCGCTGGCCGCGGCCAGCAGCGCTTCGCGCCGCTCAACAGCTGGCCCGACAACGTCAGCCTCGATAAGGCGCGCCGGCTGCTCTGGCCGATCAAGCAGAAGTACGGCCAGAA
>JBBRFD010000243.1:0-6677 GCA_038224985.1 Reyranellales bacterium | reverse complement strand
ATGCGGCCTCTGCACCGGTTGCAGCTCCATCGGCACGTTCTTGAAAGTGAAATATTTGCCTTCATGGGTGAGGGGCTTGCCGGCGAGCCCTTTCAGGATCACCGCCAGCGCCTCGGCGAAGCGCTCCGGCCCCGTCGCCGGATCGACGCCGTAGTAGCCGACCTCGTAGGGCGAGATGCCGCGGCCGATGCCCAGCTCCAGCCGTCCGCCGCTCAACTGATCGAGCATGCAGATCTCGTCGATCAGGCGTAGCGGATGATAGAGGTTGAGCGTGTAGACCAGCGGGCCGAAGCGCAGCGTCTTTGTCTCTCGCGCGACGGCGGCGAGGAAGACGCTGGGCGAGGGCGCCATGCCGAGCGGCGTGCTGTGATGCTCGGCCAGGTGATAGGCGTGGAAGCCGGCCTCTTCGTAGAGCTTGATCAGCTTCAGGCGATCGTCGAACTGCCGGCCGAGATCGGGCCCGGCGCGATCCATGTGATCGAAGACGCCGAACTTCATTTTCGCCTCGGGGTTAGAGCGCTCGCTTCTTGGACGAGATCACGCCGCTGGCAATGCCGTGCCATTCGATGCTGCCTGAAAGCCGGGAATGCTCGATCTTGGGGCAACGGTTCATGACGACCTTGAGGCCGGCGGCCTCGGCGCGTTGGGCGGCGGCGATGTTGACGACGCCCAGCTGCATCCAGACCACCTTGGCGCCGTGCTTGACGGCTTCGTCGGAGATCGGGCCGGCGGCTTCGGAATTGCGGAAGATATCGACCATGTCGACCGTCACCGGAAGATCGGCCAGCGCGGCATAGACCTTTTCGACCAGGATCTCTTGGCCGACCGAGACGGGATTGACCGGATAGACCTTGTAGCCACGGCTCTGGAGATACTTCATCGCGAAAAAGCTGGGCCGATTCCAGTTGGCCGAAGCGCCGACCATGGCGATAGTCTTCACCTCGCGCAGGATGCGGCGCAGGAAAAGGTCGTCGTAGCGGTCGCTAAAGACGGCGTTCATGGGGTGGGATTATACATGGCTCAGCCATTGCTGTTCGAACCGATTTCGATCCGCGACGTGACGCTCAAGAACCGCGTCGTCGTGGCCCCCATGCACCAGTATGCCGCCGAGAAGGGCTTCGCCACCGACTGGCACCTGATGAATGCCGGCCGCTATGCCGCGGGCGGCGCGGGCCTCGTCATTATGGAATCGACCAAGGTCGAGTGGCGCGGCTGCGGCACGGTGGGCGATCTCGGCATCTGGGACGATGCACATATTCCCGGCCTCAAGCGCTGTGTCGATTTCATCAAGCTGCACAACTCGGTGCCCGGCCTGCAGCTTGGCCATTCCGGCCGCAAGGCCCGGCGCTTCCGTCCCTGGGAAGGCGGCGCACCGCTCAAGCAATCGCCCGACGTCTGGGACTGGGAAGGCTGGGAGCTCGTCTCGTCGAGCGCCATCAATGCCCCCGAGACCGATCCGACGCCCCGGGCGCTGACCCGGGCGGAAATACCGGAGGTCATCGAGCGCTGGGGTCAGGGCGCGCGGCGGGCACATGAGGCGGGTTTCGAGGTGCTCGATCTGCACATGGCCCACGGGTACCTGATCCACCAGTTCCTCTCGCCCTTCTCCAATGTGCGCAACGACGAGTACGGCGGCAGCGAAGCCAATCGCATGCGCTTCGCCATCGAAGTCGTCGAAAGCGTGCGGGCGCATTGGCCGGCCTCGAAGCCGCTGTTCGTGCGCTTCTCGGTCGAGGACGATTCGGGCTGGGGGCCGGACCAGAGCGTGGCCCTGGCCAAGATCCTCAAGCCGATGGGTGTCGACGTCATCGACTGCAGTTCGGGCGGCATGCGGGGCTCCCCGGTGGTCAGCGCTGGGCCTGTCACCTACGGCTATCAGGTGCCCTATGCCGAGCGCCTGAGGAAGGACGCCGAGATCATGAGCATGGCGGTCGGGCTGATCGTCCATGCGGATCAAGCGGAGCAGATACTGCAGGAAGGACGGGCCGATCTGATCGCACTGGCCCGCGAGTTGCTCTATAATCCGAACTGGCCGATGGACGCTGCCCAGAAACTGGGTGTCGACAAACAGTTCGGCTCGGTGCCGCCGCCGCAAGCCTACTGGCTCGCCAAACGCGCGCAATCGGTCAAGAGCGTGGTGCCATCGACGTACATGAAGGGCATGAACGTCGGCTAGAAAGCCAACGAGTCGGCTGAATAAGGAGAGTTCGCGATGGATACAGTAGTTCAGCTTGACGACAGCAAGATGAGCGATGCCGAGTGGCAGGCCCGCTGCGACCTCGCGGCCCTCTATCGCATCACCGATCTGTTCGGCTGGACCGACACGATCGATACGCACATGACGGTGCGCATTCCCGGCGAGCCGAAGTGCTTCCTGATCAACAACTACGGCGACCTGTTTCCCGAGATCACGGCGTCGAGCCTGGTGAAGATGGACATCGACGGCAATGTCTATGGCAAGGACGGCAAGTTCAACGCCGCCGGCTTCACCATCCATAGCGGCGTCTACAAGGCGCGGCCCGACGCCAATTGCGTCATGCACACGCACACCCGCGCCGGCACCGGCGTTTCCGTCCTGAAGAAGGGCCTGCGTCCGATCAGCCAGGACGTGCTCGCGGTGTGGGACGACCTCGTCTATCACGAGTACGGCATGCCGACTTCGGAAGAGGAGTGCGAGTCGCTGGGTGTCACCTGTCAGGGCGGCAACGCGGTGGTGCTGCGCAACCACGGCCTGCTGACGGTGGGCACCTCGATCCCCGGTGCGCTGCGCCGCATGTACATGCTCGAACGCGCCTGCGAGGTCGAGGTCATCGCCCGCGGTTTCTCCGAGGAACCCGCACCGATCGAGCCCGACGTCATCGAGCAATACGGCGAACGAGCCAAGAAAATGCGCGCTAACCCGGAATTCGGCATGACCTACTGGCGCGCGGCCCTGCGCCAGATCGAAGGCAAAGGCATCGATTGGCGAGTCTGACATGAACGTTGCTTTGAAATTCGGCCACGCCAGTATGAGCGAGGCCGAGTGGCAGTCGCGCTGCGATCTTGCCGCGCTCTACCGTATCGTCGATCATCTGGGCTGGACGGATCTCCTGGACACACACATGTCGGCGCGTGTTCCGGGTGAGCCCAACAACTTCCTGATCAACCACTACGAAGAGTCGTTCGACGAGATCACCGCCTCGAGCCTGATCAAGATGGACCTCGACGGCAACGTGGTCGGCAAGCAAGGCCGCTTCAACGCTGCCGGCTTCACCATCCACAGCGGCATCTACAAGGCCCGCGCCGATGCCAGCTGCGTGATGCACACGCATACGCGCGCCGGCGGCGGAGTCTCGCTGGTGCCCAGGGGCCTGCGCCCGATCAGCCAGGACGCGCTGCAAGTGCTCGACGAGGTCGTCTATCACGAGTACGGCGTGCCGACCTCGAAGGAGGAATGCGACGCACTCGGCGTGTCGTGCCAGAAGGGCACCTGCGTCGTCCTCTACAATCACGGCCTGCTCTCGCATGCCCCGACGATCCCCGGCGCGCTGCGTCGCATCTACTTCATGGAGCGCGCCTGCGAACTCGAGCTGATCTCGCGCACCATGGGCGAGCCGCCGATCATGATCGAAGATTACATCATCGCCCGCGCCGCCCAACGCATGAAGCAGGTCCGCGAGATGCCGGAATACGGCGTCAAGGAATGGAACGCGTTGATCCGCACGCTCGAGAAGAAGGGCGTGTCGGACTGGCGCCAGTAAGCATCGTCGGTCATCCGTTTGCAGGCGATGGGGTCCGAATCCCGCGAGCAACGCTCCGATGCGATCGGCAGGCTGACGGTACAGAGACGCAGTCAGCCAGGAGCGAACAATGCCGAGCCCCGCCGTCCGCAAGACCTATGGCACCGTCGCCGCCGATAAGCGGCAGGAGATGAGCGGTCTGGAATTCGTCCAGGGGCTCGTCGAGGGAACGCTGCCGCTCAATACCATCGCCCGGACCCTGGGCTACGACGTGACCGAGGTGGTGAACGGACGCGTCGTCGTCACCGCGACGCCAAACGATACTCACCTTAATCCGGCCGGCACCGTGCACGGCGGCCTCGCGGCCACGCTGCTCGATAGCTGCATGGGACTGGCGATTTGGTCGACCCTGGAGAAAGGCGTCAGTCAAACGACCCTCGAATTCAAGATTTCACTCGTCCGGCCGATCACACCCGAGACGGGGCCGATCCGGGCGGAAGGCACCGTGCTGAACCGCGGCCGGCGCGTCGGCACGGCCGAAGGACGGATCATCGACGGCAAGAACCGCCTGCTCGCCCATGGCACGACCACGTGCCTGATCTTCGAGACTTGAGGGCGCTGGGCTACTTGCCGGTCCACTCCGGCTTTGGCTTCTTGTTTACGAAGGCGTCGATGCCGGCCTTGGCGTCCTCGCTCATGATGGCGTTGGCCATGAACTCAGTGGCGTGGGAATAGGCCTGCTCCAGATTCATTTCCATATGGGCATGGAACATCGCCTTGCCCGAGGCGATCTGTTGCGGCGGCTGGGCGGCGATGTGGTTGGCCAGCGCCAGGGTCTCGGCATCGAGCTTGTCGGGTGCCGCGACGCGGCTCACCAAGCCGTCGCGCAGCGCCGTCGCGGCATCGACGAACTGGCCGGTGAACAGCATGTCGAGCGCGCGCTTGGCGCCGACGGAGCGGCCGACCGGCACGGAGGGCGTGCCACAGAAGAGACCGTTGTTGATCCCCGAGGTGGCGAAGGTGGCCTCGCTCGAGGCCACGGCTAGGTCGCAGGCGGCGACGAGCTGGCAGCCGGCGGCCGTGGCCATGGCATGGACCTTGGCGATGACCGGCTGGGGCAGGCGGTGGATCGCCAGCATCATGGTGCTGCAGCGGCTGAGCAGATCGTGATGGAAAGCACGGTCGCGGCTCGAGGCCACCTCGCGCAGGTCATGGCCGGTCGAGAAGGCACGGCCCCGGGCCTCGATGACGACGCAGCGGATTTCGCTGTCCTTGGCGAGCTTGTCGAATTCCGCCTGCAGCGAGTCTATAAGCTCGCCGGAGAGCGCGTTCAGGGCGTGCGGACGGTTGAGCGTCAGGATGGCGACAGGGCCGTCGTCACGGCGCAACAGGACCGGTTCGTTCGAGGCGACAGTCATGCGGTGAGGATGCCAGAGAAGGGGAGTTCCGTCATGCCAGTGATGACGCCGGCCGATCTGCTGAAGTTCCTCGACGAGCATTTTCCGCAGTCGGCCCATCTCGGTCTTTCGATCGAGCATCTCGACGACAAGACCATCCGCCTGCGCCTGCCGACGCATGAGCGCCACCTGCGGCCCGGCGGCACGATCTCCGGCCCGACGCTGATGTGGCTGGTCGATTGCGGCTTCTACCTGCTGATCATGGGCCAGCTCGGACCGGTGGCGCTGGCCGTCACGACCAACCTCAACATCAACTTCATGAGGAAGCCGGAGCCGGCCGACCTGATTGGCGAGGGACGCCTGCTGAAGCTCGGCAAAACGCTGGCCGTGGGTGACTTCACGATCTGGAACGATGGGCGGAAGGATCCCGTCGCCCACGCCACGGTGACCTACGCCATCCCGCCAAAACCGGCCGGCGCGGTATCCTGATACCGGAAGAGTGGGTGTGGTGAGGTTTGAGACAAACGGGGTAAAAAACTTATGCCATCGGCGTCTGAGGCGTTTCACACCGGTGAGATTCGGTGAGACTCAGGTGAGACTTGGCCGCTGGGCGGCTTTTTCTCGTTAAAACAAAAGGATGGTCTGCGGTATTATACTACCGTATATTCAACTCATTGATATTGAATATGAATTCGAGACGATTTGACAAGACGGCGCGCGCGTCCCATAAGCCGCCGCTCATCTGAAGCGAGAACCATGAAGACCTTTAGTATCAAGACTGCCGACGTGCAGAAGAAGTGGCTTCTGATCGATGCCGACGGGCTGGTGCTCGGCCGGCTGGCCACGATCATCGCCATGCGCCTGCGCGGCAAGCACAAGCCGACATTCACCCCCCACATCGATTGCGGCGACAACGTCGTCGTGATCAATGCCGAGAAGGTTCGCCTTACCGGCCGCAAGGCCGAGCGGGAAGTCTTCTACTGGCACACCGGCCATCCCGGCGGCATCAAGGGCGAGACCCTGGGCAAGCGCCTCACCGGCCGCTTCCCGGAACGCGTCCTGATCAAGGCCGTCGAGCGCATGATCACCCGCGGCCCGCTCGGTCGCGCGCAGATGAAGAACCTGCGCGTCTATGCGGGACCGAAGCACGAGCAGGAGGCTCAGCAGCCCGAGACGCTCGATGTTGCGGCACTCAATCCGAAGAATTCGAGGGTCGGCTGATGGCTACTGAACTTTCGTCCTTTGCCGAGTTGAAGAAGGCTCCGGCCGGCGACGAGCAGGCGCCCGCGCCGGCCCGCGTCAAGGAAATCGACGCGCAGGGCCGCGCCTATGCGACGGGCCGACGCAAGAACGCCGTCGCCCGCGTCTGGGTGAAGCTCGGCACCGGCAAGATCACCATCAACGGCCGCGACCAGACGATCTACTTCGCGCGCCCGACCCAGCGCATGATGATCCAGCAGCCGTTCGACGTTTCCGAGCGCGGCGGCCAGTTCGACGTCGTCGCCACGGTTTCCGGCGGCGGTCTCTCGGGCCAGGCCGGCGCGGTTCGTCACGGCATCTC
>JBBRFD010000242.1:0-6700 GCA_038224985.1 Reyranellales bacterium | reverse complement strand
GATCGTCGGCCGATAGGTCGCTACGCGTAATCGCCAATGCCATGAAGAGGCTCCCTCGCGATACCATCGCTCCAGGGAATCACATCCTCATCTCAATGCCGATTCACATCCGAGTCATTAGTTCTGACGGTTGGTATTACTTCGCGCGAGCGACGTTTGCCCAAGATCAGTGGACTCGGCGGCCGGAACGTGAACTATAAGGGCTATCTTGTCACGGCGCGGCGGCGATGAAGACGGATCTTGCCTCGACCTTCCCTCCCCTGGCCTCGCATGCGCCGCCGGAAGAAACGCCGGCGGCCCTGAAGGCCACGGCGCCCGACGCGCTGATAGCCGCACCCCATCCCGCTGCCGCCGACGACCCCCTCGTGACGCCGCGACGGCAGGACTTCGACCTCTTCCGCGAACTCGGCTTATTCGTGCGCGTGTTGCGCCGGGCCGAAGGCGGCCAGCGCGTGATGGCGATCTTCCTCGGCTCGATCGTCGTCACGATTGGCAATATGGCCGGACAGGTGTGGCTCAACGACTGGAACGGCCGGTTCTTCGATGCCGTGGGCATAAAGGACTTGCCGACCTTCGTGCATCTCCTGTGGGTCTTCCTCATAATCATCGGCGTTCTGCTAGCCCTCACGGTGACCCAGACCTTTCTCCAGGAACGGCTGAAGTTCCGGCTGCGCGAGTGGATCGCCCGTCATCTGCTGGACCAGTGGCTGAAGCCGATGCGGGTCTATCAGCTGAGCTTTGCCGGACCGTATGGTCGCAACCCGGACCAGCGCATCCAAGAGGACACGCGCCTGCTCGGCGATTACTCCGCCGACCTTGGCTGCGGCCTCGTCTACGCGTTGCTGCAGATCGTGGCCTTCGTCGGCGTGCTCTGGACCTTGTCGGCGCTTGTCACGTTCCGGGTGGCCGGCTACGAGGTTGCCATTCCGGGCTACATGGTGTGGTGCGCAGTGGCCTATGCCTTTATCGGTTCAGGTCTGACCTGGCTGGTCGGCCGGCCGCTGATCCCGCTGAACGTCGAACGCTATGCGCGTGAGGCGGAATTCCGTTTCGCCCTGGTTCGCGTCAACGAATCCGGCGAGAGCATCGCCTTGCATGGCGGCGAAATGGACGAGCATCGCCATCTCGATGTCGCGCTCTCGGCCGTCGTCGACACGATGCGGCGGCTGTCGACGTCGCTTGCCCGGCTCACCTGGATCACGTCGGGCACCGGCTGGCTGTCGATCGTCGTTCCGATCCTCGCGGCCGCGCCTGCCTATTTCGGCGGCACCCTGACCCTGGGTGGCCTGATCATGGTGGCGGGTGCCTTCAGCCAGGTGCAAGGGGCGATGCGCTGGTTTGTCGACAATTTCTCGCGGATCGCCGACTGGCGGGCGGCCATTCACCGGGTCGCGCGCTTCCGCGAATCGCTCGACGATCTGCCAGCCATCGAGGAAGGTGCCGAAGAGATCACGCGCACGCTCCACCCGGAGGGCTATCTGACTTTCGAGAAGCTGCGCATCCTGCTGCCGGACGGCCACATCATCATCGAAGACGCAAGCGCCAGTTTCAGACCGGGCGACCGCGTGCTGATCGTCGGCGAGACAGGCGCGGGCAAGTCCACTCTGTTCCGCGCCGTGGCCGGCCTGTGGCCCTGGGGTTCGGGAACCATCCTAACGCCACCACCCGACACCATGGCGTTCCTGCCGCAGCGTCCATATCTGCCGCTCGGCACATTGCGCAACGCCGTGACATACCCGGGTTCGCCCGACCACTTCTCCGACGTGCGCGTGCGGCAGGCGCTTGAGCGTTGCGATCTCGGCAATCTCGTTGCCAAGCTCGACCTGGTGGAACGCTGGGACAGGGAGCTTTCACTGGGCGAGCAGGAGCGCCTGGCATTCGCGCGCCTTCTCCTGCATAAGCCCGCCTGGGTCTTTCTGGATGAAGCAACGGCGGCGCTCGACGAAGACAGCCAGCGTCACATCATGGGCCTGTTCGATGACGAGCTGAAGAGCACGACCGTGCTCAGCATCGGTCACCGCCCGGACCTCGCCATCTACCACAGGCGGACGCTTCAGCTCGTGCATGGCCGCGATGGGGCGCGACTGAAGCTCAAGCCGCCGGTGGTACCGCCCCCGCTGCGGCAATTGAGGCAAAGGCTCGGCGACTGGCTGCGCGGGCTGTAATCGTCGAGGTGCCTGTGTCTGGAACCAGGTCAGTTGATTTGCATCGAAACAAGCCGGCCGCCGTGCGACTTTCCAGATGTGTCGATGGAAAGATGGACCACAGGTGAGCGCCGGGCGGTTTGATTTAGCTCAATGCGCAATCGATCGAGCCGGCACGAGAATAATTAGAGATATGATCTGCAGGTTTCTGACTTTGAAATGTCAGTTGACGCGAAAGGTGATCTCACATGAGCACGATCCTCATCATATTCTTCTCATCGTGCTGCTCGGCGGCGGTGGCGACTACTACGGCTATCGCCGTTACGGTGGCCGCGGCCTAGGCGGCATCCTCGGCCTGGTGCTGACGATTCTCATCGTGCTTTGGTTGGTCGGTGCGCTTGGTGGGGGCACCATGATGCGATGATAGACCCCACTGCAACCAAGCGACCGCTGTCGCGTTATCGGGACGCGCCTAACAGGCGTCACAGGAGGGTTCGATGGGAAGCGAGAAAGACAAGATTAGGGGCACTGCAAACCAGGCCGTTGGCAGGATCAAGCAGGGCGTAGGCGAAGCGACCAAGAACGAAGAACTTAAGACCAAAGGTCGCGTACAGGAAGCCAAGGGAGTGGCCCAGGAAGCCATCGGTAAGGCCAAGGAAGCCATCAAGAAGGCAGCAGACCTCTAAACCTGCCGCCTTCCGAGAAATAGTGGCTGCGGGCGCTATTCTCTATTGGGCTGTGTTGCCGCGTAATCTGATGGTGCAAGACAGTCCCGAGGGTGGGCTCTATTGCAAAAAATTGGACCATGTCCTCAGGTCGTCGTAAGGCACAACTTAGCAAGTGAACGAGATGCGCAGAACAATGGCTACGGCTGCAATTACACTGGCACTGCTGCCGCTCCCGGCCGCCGCGCAGGGACCCGTGGTTGGAAGCGCGCTTGCCGAACGCTGGTGCACGGGCTGCCACGTCATAGAACGCGCGCCGCGTATGGCGACCGATAGCGCACCGAGCTTCCCGTCGATCGCCGCCACGCCGAGCACGACAGCGGACTCGCTCGACCGCTATCTCTCCACTTAATCGGTACGATCTTAAAAGTCTCGTGGCTGATCACGTCCTCCTGCACATGCCCAATGTCATCGTGACGCCACACAGCGCGTTCAATACGCGAGAAGCCGTACAACGGATTGTGGAAACAACGGTAGAAAACATCGAATCCTTTCTTGAAGGACATCTGCAGAACGTCGTGGGGAGTGCACTGCCGCAACTGAAAGCAGCATCTGCGCTGACCTGAGCATCGGGAATGGAAATTGGCTCGAACTCTCCAAACCTCGGCACGATCGTCTCGCTGCGAGGCAGCGTCGTGGACATACGCTTCGACATGCATTTGCCGCCGATCTTTTCGCTCCTGCTCGCGGGAGCCGGTAAGCAGATCGTCATCGAGGTCCTGGCACATCGGGACACGCGACATGTTCGTGGAATTGCGTTGATGCCCACGCAAGGGCTCGCCCGCGGAATGTCGGTGGAGGACACCGGCGGTCCAATGAAGGCGCCAGTGGGCAAAGCGCTTCTCTCGCGGATGTTCGACGTGTTCGGCAAGACCATCGATCGCGAACCGGCGTTGCTCGACGCCCAGTGGCGTTCGGTTCATAGAGCACCTCCGCCGCTGGCTCGGCGTTCCACCAAATCAGAGATCTTCGAGACGGGGATCAAGGTCATCGACGTCCTCGTTCCGCTGGAGCGTGGCGGCAAGGCCGGACTGTTTGGCGGAGCCGGCGTCGGCAAGACCGTACTGCTGACGGAAATGATCCATAACATGATCGGCCATCACAACGGCGTCAGTATCTTTTGCGGCATTGGCGAGCGGAGCCGCGAAGGCCAGGAACTCTATCATGAGATGAAGCAAGCCGGTGTGCTGCAAAACATGGTGATGATCTTCGGCCAGATGAATGAACCGCCGGGTGCACGCTTCCGCGTTGGTCATGCAGCGCTAACGATGGCCGAGTACTTTCGAGACGACGAGCATCGCGATGTCTTGTTACTGGTCGACAATATCTTTCGTTTCATTCAGGCCGGCATGGAGATTTCCGGGCTGTTGGGCCAAATGCCATCGCGGCTGGGTTATCAGCCCACCATGGGTACCGAGCTATCGGGGCTGGAAGAGCGCATCGCCAATACCGACACTGGCGCCATCACCTCCATCCAGGCGGTATACGTGCCGGCTGATGATTTCACCGACCCGGCGGCGGTGCACACTTTCTCGCATCTTTCCGCCTCGATCGTGCTGTCACGCAAGCGGGCCAGCGAAGGACTCTTCCCAGCCATCGATCCGCTTCAATCCAATTCGAAGATGGCTACACCCAGCGTCGTTGGCGAGCGACACTATCGGCTGGCACAGGAAATCCGGCGCACGCTGGCGCAATATGCTGAGCTCAAGGACATCATAGCTATGCTCGGCCTAGAGCAGCTATCCCCCGAGGATCGCAACGTCGTCGCACGCGCCCGCCGCCTGGAACGCTTTCTCACTCAACCCTTCTTTACGACCGAACAGTTTACCGGCCTCAAGGGAAAACTCGTCAGTCTCAAGGACGCGCTCGACGGCTGTGAGCGCATCCTGCAAGACGAATTCAAGGATTATCCGGAAAGTGCCCTTTACATGATTGGGGCGGTTGACGAAGCGAAGAAACCGGACAAATTCGGCCCGACCGCTATCCCGATCAAATCGTTGGCAAAACCTGACCACGCCGATCCTCAATCCGCCGCAACGCCCGCGCAGTCCCAACCAATGGCCGGACAAGGCGACGCCGCTCATGAACCTTAAGATTCTTCTGCCATTCCAGGTGTTCGTCCAAGAGTTCGAGGTCTTTCGCATCGTTGCGGAGACACCGGAAGGCTCATTCGGTCTCCTGCCCCACCGGTTGGATTGCGTCGCAGCCTTGGCGCCCGGGATTCTCACCTACGAGACAAAGGAGGACGGCGAAGTGTTCGTGGCCATCGATGAAGGGGTGCTGATCAAAGCCGGTCCGAACGTGCTGGTATCGGTTCGTCGGGCAATGGGTGGAACGGATCTCGGGCAATTGCGCGAAAGCGTGGAACGTGAGTTTCTGTCCCTGGACGAAAACGAGAAAAGCGTTCGCATGGCCAGCGCGAATCTGGAAACTGGATTGCTTCGCCGGCTAGCGACCTTAAAAAATGAATAATGAGCCAAATTCACCGTCGAACGACGAGCCGAGCCTTGCCGGAAAGGTCGGTTCGAAGGCGGCGCGCAAGTTAAAGGCCCGCCGAACCGGCGCACCGGGTGTCTGGTTCGGTCTGGGGATGATGGGCCTGATCGGTTGGTCGGTCGTCACGCCTACTCTCCTCGGCGCAGCACTTGGCCTCTGGCTAGACCGTCGCTATCCGGGCGAGCACACGTGGACACTGGCGCTGTTAATGGCCGGACTGACGCTGGGTTGCCTGAATGCCTGGCATTGGGTCGCGAATCAGGACAAGGCCATGCGGGAGGACCAGAACGATGACGGCCAGTGACGTTCTTCCCCTGTTGTTCGCGGCTGTCGCCGGAATTTCGCTCGGCGTGATGTTCTTCGGCGGCCTCTATTGGACGGTGCGCAAGGGCCTTTCGTCCCCCTCGCCGGTGCTCTGGTTCTTCGCCAGCCTGGGTGTGCGTATGGGCCTCGCACTGACCGGCTTCTACTTCGTCTCGAACGGCCATTGGCAACAGCTGGTCGCCTGTCTTCTTGGCTTTCTCGTGTCGCGACTCGTCGTGACGCGGCTGACCCGGCCACTTGGACAAGAAACCGCCGAGACAGCGAGCGCCCGCCATGCGCCTTAGCCCCGACGACATGATTTTCTGGCAACACGGGTTTGTCACAATCAACGGCACCATTGTGTTCACATGGGCTTTAATGCTCGTGCTCGCCCTCGGCTCGTGGCTCGTCACACGGAAGCTTTCCACAGATCTCCGCCGCGCCCGCTGGCAGAACCTGCTGGAAATCGTCGTCACCGGCATCGAAAAACAGATCGAGGACGTGGGTCTTCGCGATCCGCAGAAATATATCGGCTTTCTCGGCACACTTTTTCTCTTCGTCTCATTGGCCAGCCTCTGCACCGTCATTCCCGGCTATGAGCCCCCCACGGGGTCGCTCTCGACAACCGCGGCCTTGGCGCTGTGTGTTCTGGTGGCCGTGCCGCTTTTCGGCATCGAGGAGCAGGGGCTCGGCGGCTATCTCAAGTCCTACATCGAGCCGACGATCATCATGCTGCCGTTCAACGTCATTAGCGAGCTTTCCCGCACGCTGGCTTTGGCGGTTCGCCTGTTCGGCAACATGATGAGCGGAACGATGATTCTCGCCATCTTGCTGACCATCACGCCATTTATTTTTCCGATATTCATGAGCGCACTCGGCCTGCTCACCGGAATGGTGCAGGCCTATATCTTCAGCATCCTCGCCGCCGTCTACATCGCGGCCGCCACACGCCAG
The DNA here is from genome assembly GCA_038224985.1 of Reyranellales bacterium. Taxonomy (GTDB): domain Bacteria; phylum Pseudomonadota; class Alphaproteobacteria; order Reyranellales; family Reyranellaceae; genus Reyranella. The sequence continues at coordinate 78 of JBBRFD010000242.1, read as the reverse complement.
CGCACACCCAAACGCAGCACCGCCTCCAAGGCTTGATGCCTGAACGCCGACACCGACAGGAGATTCTATGGACAACAT
>JBBRFD010000241.1:0-6714 GCA_038224985.1 Reyranellales bacterium | reverse complement strand
TCATGGTCAACGGCTGCGATAAAATCTTCATCGAGGTCAACGGCCGCGTCGAGGAAACCGACATCCGTTTTCGCGACAATGCGCAGCTCCTGAGCGTATGTCAGCGCATTGTCAGCCATGTCGGGCGGCGTGTGGATGAATCCTCGCCGATCTGCGATGCACGCCTTCCCGATGGCTCGCGCGTCAACGTGATCATCTCGCCGCTGTCGATCGACGGTGCCGTTCTGACCATCCGCAAGTTCAAAAAGGACAAGCTGACGCTGGACCAGTTGGTCAAGTTTGGCGCAATCTCGCCGGAAGGCGCGGAAATACTGAGGATTATCAGCCGCGTCCGTTGCAACGTGGTGATTTCCGGCGGCACCGGCTCGGGCAAAACGACCCTGCTGAATTGCCTGACCAGCCACATCGATCGCGCCGAGCGCATCATCACCTGTGAGGATGCCGCCGAGCTGCAATTGCAGCAGCCGCATGTCGTCCGGCTGGAAACCCGCCCCGCCAACATCGAGGGTGAGGGCCAGGTCACCATGCGCGACCTCGTGAAGAACTGTCTGCGCATGCGACCCGAGCGGATCATCGTCGGCGAAGTCCGCGGCCCCGAAGCTTTCGACCTGCTGCAGGCGATGAATACGGGCCACGACGGATCGATGGGCACGCTGCATGCCAATAACCCGCGGGAGGCCCTGTCACGCCTCGAATCGCTCATTACCATGGGTGGTCTCACGCTGCCGGCCAGGACGATACGTGAGATGATCTGCTCATCGGTCGACGTGATAATCCAGACCCAGCGCCTGCGCGATGGCTCTCGGCGCATCACGCACATCACGGAGCTTCTCGGAATGGAGGGTGACGTGCCGATCACCCAGGATCTGTTCGTTTTCGAAATGCAGGGCGAGGACGCGCGCGGCAACATTGTCGGCCGCCACCGCGCCACCGGGATCGGACGGCCGCGCTTCTGGGATCGTGCGCGCTACTACGGCGAGGAGAAGAAGCTCGCCAGTGCACTCGACGCCGGCGTCATACCCGAAAAGATGTGAGGGCAGGCATGACGACCTTGCGGGAGAACGGCTGATGCTTTCGCCGGCCAATACGTCCCTCGTGATCTTACTGCTCGGCGCCTGCTGCGTGGCGTGCGTGCTGACTGTCGCGCTCTATCCATTGCTCTTCAAGGGTTCGGTGCTCGACCGGCGAGTTGCCCTTGTATCGACGGGTGCGAGCGTCGCGGCCAGCGATGGCGAGGGGTCGAGTGAGAGAAGTCGCAAGCGCTCAGTCGAGGAGACGCTGCGCGAGGCCGAGGAAAAACTGAGAGGCCAAGCCCGGAAAAACAGCAAGCCGTTGCTTGCCGCGCGCCTGCGCCAGGCCGACCTGCGCTGGAGCCGCCGGATCTATCTGGCGATCTGCGCCGCCACGGGCGGGGTGGTGTTTTTTCTTCTCGAGTTCCTGACCGGGTTGGGTCCGGTTGTCTGCCTGCTGTTCGCCCTGGCGGCCGGTCTGCTGTTGCCCCATTTGTACGTGGGTTTCCGGCGCAACCGCCGGTTCAAGCGTTTCACCAAGGTTTTTCCGAACGCCGTCGATGTGATCGTGCGTGGCGTCAAGTCGGGCCTCCCGCTGGTCGACTGCCTGAAGATCATCGCCGCGGAGTCGGCGGAGCCGGTGAGGGGTGAGTTCAAGATCCTCGTCGAGGACCAGACGCTCGGCATGCCGCTTGAGGATGCGGTCAAGCGGCTACCCGAGCGAATACCGCTCACTGAGGCGAGTTTCTTTGCGATCGTGATCGGTATCCAGAGCCGCACCGGTGGCAGCCTGTCCGAGGCGCTCGGCAACCTGGCGCGCGTTCTGCGCGAGCGTCAGAAGATGCAGGCCAAGATCAGGTCGATGAGTTCCGAGGCCAAAGCTTCCGGCATGATCATCGGCTCGCTGCCCGTTATCGTCGGCGGCCTCGTGTACCTCACGAGCCCGACCTACATCTCGTTGCTCTTCACCGAGCTCACCGGCAACATCGTACTCGTCGCCTGCGCGCTGTGGATGCTCACGGGCATCCTGGTGATGAAAAAAATGATCAGCTTCAAGTTCTAGGCTGCCCCATGTCCATCGACACGATCGCCAACAACCTCCACTCGATCATCGCCACGCTGGCGGCGACCTCGGCCTTCCTTGCCTGCCTCGTCGCCGCCTGGCCGTACCTTGAAAACGACACGTTGCCGCTTCGCATGCGCCAGCTGGCAAACGACCGCGAAGTCATCCGGGTTCGCGAGCGCGCGAAGCTTCACGGGGCAAAGCATCCGTCGTTGCGGAGCGAGCCGAAAAAAATCTTCGCCAAGATCTATGAGCGGCTCAATCTTGCCAGCCACGCCGAGGACGGCGAAATGTTGCGCAAGCTGCGCATGGCCGGGTACCGCGGGCGGGGTCCGGTCGTGACCTTCATTGCCGTCCGGGTCATCGCGCCCATCGTGCTTTTCGCCGTCGCTCTCTTCTACATCTTCGTCGTTCTGCAACTCGACCATCCGTTGGGCGTGAAGCTTCTCATCGCCATTTCCTTGGCGCTCCTCGGCTATTACGCGCCGGCGATCTACGTCCGGAACAGGATTGCGAAGCGGCAGAAGTCGATCCGCGGTGGATGGCCCGACGCACTCGATTTGCTGCTGATCTGTGTCGAATCGGGCATGGGAATCGAAAGCGCTTTTCGCAAGGTTGCCGAGGAAATCGGCCCACAGTCGATCGAGTTGGCCGAGGAGCTGAGCCAGACTACGGCTGAACTGTCATACCTGCAGAATCGCCGCACGGCTTACGAAAACCTCGCGAATCGCACCGGGCTCGACGTCGTAAAGGGCGTGGTCACCACCCTGATCCAGGCGGAAAAGTACGGTACCCCGGTCGGCCAGTCGTTGCGCGTCCTCGCGCAGGAGAGCCGCGACGCGCGGATGGCCGAAGCGGAAAAAAAGGCGGCAGCCCTGCCTCCCAAGCTTACCGTACCGATGATCGTGTTTTTTCTACCGGTGCTGTTCGCGATCATCATCACGCCGGCGGCGATACAGATTTCGCGCAACACCTAGAGGTCTCGGACATGACGAGCGTTAAGGATGACAACGACCGGGCCGTGCGGGCATCGCCGATCGCGCGTCCCGCTCCTTGCTGCCTTTTCACTCGGCTGTCCGGAGCGTGGCACCGCCTGCTTGCCGGGAAGGCTGGCTCCGCCGCGGTCATCGCTGCCCTCGTCTTTCCCGTCGCGGTGGGTGGCATGGGGCTGGGGGCGGAGACCGGCTACTGGTACCTCAGTCAGCGCAAGCTGCAGCACGCCGCCGATGTCGCCGCCCATGCCGCGGCAACGCGGCTGCGCGCCGGCGACAGCCTGACGCAGATCGCCGCGGCGGCGCAGCATGTCGCCGCAAAGTCCGGCCTTTCGGCCTCGGTCGGGACAGTGGCGGTCAACGTCCCCCAGACCAGCGGCAGCAAGGCGGGCTCGACCAGCAGTGCCGAAGTCATCGTCACCGAGTTGCAGCCGCGGCTGATATCGTCGGTCTTCTCGCGCACCGCCGTCACGATCCGCGGCCGAGCCGTCGCCGAGGTGACCTCAGGCGGGCAAGCCTGCGTCCTGGCGCTGTCGACGACCGCCTCGGGTGCCATCACGGTGAGCGGTTCGACGAGTGTCGCGCTGACCGGTTGCGACATCACTTCCGATTCCAATGCATCGGATGCATTTCTCATGTCGGGTACCGGATCGAACCTGACCGCCGGCTGCGTCTACTCGGTGGGTGGCGCCACGACCAGCGCCGGCCTTACGCTCACGTCCTGCGCCGCGGTGAAAACCCAGGCGGCGCTGGTGCGCGATCCCTACGCTTCCGTCGCGGAACCCTCCGTCATAGGAACATGCCAAAGCAACAAGGTCGGCAAAGAGACCAGCACCACGACGGTGACGCCGACCGACACACAGCCGAATGGCGTCAAGTCCATCCGTTACTGCAACGGGCTCGACCTCAAGGGAACCGTTGTGCTCTCGGCGGGCCTCTATATCGTCGAGAATGGCAGCCTGACGCTCAATGGCAACGCCAATGTCTCGGGCACGGGCGTGACGATCTATCTGCGCGGTGGCGCCGATCTCAAGTTGAACGGCAACTCGACGTTCAATCTCGCGGCGCCGACCAGCGGCCCCTTGTCGGGCCTCCTTTTCTTCGGCAGCCGGACGTCGGCGGGCGCCACGCAGACGATCTCCGGTAGCTCGACCTCGACATTCAAGGGGGCGATCTACCTGCCGGGCTCCGCCATCACTTTCACTGGAAACTCCGGAGCCAGTGGCTGCACTCAGGTGATCGGCAATACCGTGACGTTTACCGGTAATTCGAGCCTCGGCTTGAACTGCGCCACCGCCGGTACGAGCACGGTCAAAACCGCCGAAACCGTGGCCATCGTCGAGTAGCGGACTGCTGCGGTGGGGGGGGGCGTCCGCACACCGTCGATTAAATCTCGTGGCCAGTCGTGGGTTTTCCGTCTAAGCTATTGATCTAAATGGCAAAAGACCGGTTTTGGTTGTGTGCAGCAACCTCCGGACAACCCAGCGTAAAACACAACCAAACCACAAGAGCGAGCAGATTCGTAATATGCGTTCGGCGGGCACCATGATCGAGCCTGGCTTACGAGGGGACGCCTGATGGCGCCGGACCTGCGGCTCGCTCTTGTCGCCGACGATGACGAGTTCTTTCGCGCCGCTTTGCATACCATCCTGATAAAACAGCTCGGCTTCTCCGAGGTGATCGAAGCGGCGTCGCTCGACGAGGCAATGGAGCAACTGGGCTCGCGGCCGGGAATTTCGGCCTCTTTCTTCGATCTTGCCATGCCGGGCATGCGCCGCCCAGCCAATCTCAAGGCCGTGCGGGAATGCTTCCCCGACATGCGCATGGCCGTCGTTTCGAGCTCGAAGAAGCGCCAGGACATCCTCGAGGCGCTGGAGGCCGGGGCACACGGATATGTGCCCAAGAGTCTCGGCATCAAGGATCTAACGACAGCGCTGCGCACGATTCTCGAGGGAGTGATTTTCGTTCCACCTTCGCTGGCGCAACTGGAGCCTGCCTCCAAGGAATCGCGCGACCGTTCGCGCGGCGGGGATGCGCAAAGCACATCGGTGGCCGAATTGACGGGGCGCCAGCTCGATGTCCTCAGGCTTCTCGTGCAAGGCAAGTCGAACAAGGAAATCGCGCGCAATCTCAATCTCGCCGAAGGCACGGTAAAGGTTCACATGCTCGCGCTGTTCCGCAGCATGGCCGTGCATTCGCGCGCGGCGGCCGCTGCGGCAGGCGCGCGGCTGCTTTAGACCTGCGGATTCGCCGGACACGTCATCGTTCGCAATTCCTCGACGGCGATTTGTTTGATATTGTAGGGCGGCATCCATCGGCGAAATGGGACAACGCTTGAACAACATGAAGTCGACGCCGATCCTGAGTGCTGGCCTGGCACTTCTGCTCGCGGCCTGCGGTGGCGATGGTTCGGGATCCGCGACGCGCGAGGACGGGTATCAGAGTTCTCTTCGTCAAGCCGATGAAGCCCGCAAGTCGGGCAATATAAATTCGGCGATACCGCTCTACGGCCGCGCGCTGCAGGCGGAGCCGGACGGTGTCGAAGCCAAGCTCGGCCTCGGCCAGTCCTATCTGGCTGTCGGCGCGGCGGGCGAGGCGGCGGCGCAATTTCGCGACGTGCTCGCCCGCGAATCCGGGAACGCCGCGGCACGCCGTGGCCTCGGCGCAGCGCTCATCGCCGGCGGTCAGCCGGCGCTGGCGGAGAAGCAGCTCGAATTGGCCATCCGGAGCGACCCCCGCGACTATCGTGCCCAGAACGCGATGGGTGTGGCGCTCGATATGCAAGGCCGTCACGCCGAGGCGCGGGCGCGATATCTGACGGGCCTCGAGGCCGCGCCCGAAAATGTGTCCTTGCGGAACAACCTTGGATTGTCGCTGATCATCGCCGGCGAAGCCCCGCAGGCGATCACGATCCTGACGCCGCTTGCCACCTCGCGCGATGCCGACGTTCGCCTTAGGCAGAACCTGGCCTTCGCCTACGCGGTGGCGGGAGATTTCGAACAATCTCTGGCGGTGATTCGGCAGGATGTGCGCGAGGAGGATGCGCAACGTCAGCTCTCGTATTTCATCCAGTTGCGCGGGCTGTCCGCCGAAGCGCGCAGCCTCGAAGTACGCCGCAACCCGAATTTCTTTCCGCAAGCCAGCGGCGGTGTTTGATCCAGCCGACCGAGAGCGTCAGTTGGAGGGCGGGGGCGCGTTCGTGTTCGCCGCCGGCGTGGCACCCGCGCCAACGGGTTGAGGGGCTGCCGGCGTGGCGGCGGCGCCACCTGTGTTGGTACCCAGGGTGGAAGTCGCGCCCGACGTAAAGACCTTGCCTTCGCGGTAGCGCATGATGGCCTCGGCGCTGACCGTGCCGTCCGCCGGACCGGGCGAGCGGCCGATGGCGGCGTCGCGCGGCCGTGCCAGCATCTGGCCCATGTTGTAGGCATCGGCGCAGCCGAAACCGGGCATCGCTGCCTCGTTGGGATTGGCCATGCTGACCGGGTTGAAGTTCGGGCAATTGCGCGTGCCGATCAGGTACTCCGAGCGCACGACGACGACGGTATTCGGACCGGTGGCCATTGCCGGCTCGACGGACTGCCTGACCCAGCGCGCCCCGGCATCGGCCAGGCTTTGGCCGACGCGGGCGGCGCGCATCTGCTGCATCGGC
>JBBRFD010000240.1:0-6730 GCA_038224985.1 Reyranellales bacterium | reverse complement strand
AAGCGAGCAGACTGCCATCGGCGCCGATCCAGGTGACGTTGGCCACGCCACCGATGTTCACCACCGCAACCGGACGTTTGAGATCAGCCACGAGGGCCGCGTGATAGATCGGCACCAGCGGCGCGCCCTGCCCGCCGGCCGCGACGTCGGCGCTGCGCAAGTCGTTGACCACCGTGACGCCGAGCGCCTTCGCCAGCGCCGCGCCGTCGCCGATTTGCCAGGTGAAGCGCCGGTCGGGCCTGTGGGTGATGGTCTGGCCGTGGAAGCCGACTGTATCGAGTGACGAGAGCGCGATGCTGTGCTCCTGCGACCATTTCCGGGCTGCCGCGACATGCGCCTCGGTCACGGCGGCCTCGGCGGCACGGGTCGCCTCGCTGGGCGCCTCCGCCCCGAAGGCCGCCCGGATCAGGCGGCGAGTCTCGTCGGGATAGGCCACGGTCAGGCTCGGCCCGAAGGCCGAAACGCTCTCGCCATCGGTCTCGATCAGGGCGACATCGACGCCGTCGACCGAGGTCCCGCTCATCAGGCCTAGCGCTTTGAGGGTAGATGAAGGCATGGCCGGAATGTGTTACACCGCCGGCCCTTCACGAACAAACCAGCCGAGCGGCGAGATGTCGGGTTTCAAGTCGGATTTCATGCGGATCGTGCACGAGCGCGGCATGGTGCATCAGTGCAGCGATCTTGCACGCCTCGACGAGCTCCTGAGCTCGGGCGCGCGCGCGGCCTATATCGGCTTCGATTGCACCGCCGACTCGCTGCATGTCGGCCATCTGCTGCAGATCATGCTGCTGCGCTGGTGGCAGAAAACCGGCCACAAGCCGATTGCCCTGATGGGCGGCGGCACGACCAAGGTTGGCGATCCCTCCGGCCGCGACGAGACGCGCCAGTTGCTGACGACGGAGCAGATCAACGCCAACATGGCCAAGATCAAGTTGAGCTTCGCCAACTACCTCGCCTTCGGCGACGGCACGACCGATGCTGTGATGACTAACAATGCCGACTGGCTCGATTCGCTGCTCTACATCCCGCTGCTGCGCGACATCGGCCGGCACTTCTCGGTCAACCGCATGCTGACCATGGACTCGGTGAAGCTGCGGCTCGACCGCGACCAGCCGCTGACCTTCCTCGAATTCAACTATATGATCCTGCAGTCCTACGACTTCGTCGAACTGCACAAGCGCCACAACTGCATCGCGCAGATGGGCGGCTCGGACCAGTGGGGCAACATCGTCATGGGCGCCGATCTCGGCCGCCGCATGGAAGGCGCCGAACTCTTCGCGCTGACTTCCCCTCTGCTCGCCACCTCTTCGGGCGCCAAGATGGGCAAGACCGCCGCCGGCGCCGTCTGGCTCAACGCCGACCGCCTCTCGCCCTACGACTTCTGGCAATACTGGCGCAATACCGAGGACGCCGATGTTGGCCGTTTCCTCAAGCTCTTCACCGATCTGCCGCTGACCGAGATTGCGCGGCTGGAAGCGCTGCAGGGGCAGGAGATCAACGAGGCCAAGAAGATTCTGGCGACTGAAATAACCCGCCTCGCCCATGGCGAGCAGGCCACCGAAAGCGCATCGGAGACGGCACGCCGCACTTTCGAGGAAGGCACCAAGGCCGAGACCTTGCCGACAACCGACGTGCCGCGCAGCCAGCTTGCCGCCGGCATCGCCGCCTTCGACCTGTTTCATATCGCGGGTCTCGCCGAAAGCCGTAACGAGGCGCGCAAGCTGATCAAGGGCGGTGGTGGCAAGCTGAACGACAGCCCGATCGCCAGCGATACCGCGACGATCGGCGTGGCCGATCTCGATGCTTCTGGCACACTGAAGCTCTCGGCCGGCCGCAAGCGCCACGTGCTGATACGCGCCGTCTAGGGAACCCGCTCGATCTCGGGATTGCTCGTGCCGCCCTGCGAGGAGCCGCCGCTGCCGCCACCGCCGCTATTGAACAGCTCGCGCAGGGCGCCTGGCGTGATCGCGGACATCGGATTGATGTTCGTCTTGGGATCGTCGAGCGGCCCGTCGAGCCGATAGGAGATGGCGAACACACCGCCGTCCTTGCCGCCGGTCAGCAGCGGCCCCAGCAGTGGCACGTTCGACAGCACGTTGTTGATGGCGAAGGCCGGCACGACCGCTCCGCGCACTTGCACCGTGTCGTTGCCGAGATCGACATAGCCGGTCGCGGTGATGCCGATCGACGGGCCGTTGGTGTGGCCCTTGCGGATGTCGATGCGGTCGCCGGTCTTTACGATATCGACCTCGAAGACATCGTAGGTCTGCAGCGAATTGCCGGCGCGGCCGAGACCCTCGATGGTGGAATTGAGCGAGCCGACGCCGGGACGCGGCGTCGCCATCTCCATGCGGTACGGGCCCATGCTGATCTTGCCGATGGCCTGTGGCACCGGCTTGGTGTCGTCGAAACGACCGTCAAAGGTCAGCCAGTACGCTACCAGGCCGTCGAGCCAGCCGGCATTCCTCAGCATCTGGCCAAGATTGTTGAGGTTGATCTTGACGATCCGTCCCTGCGCCGATGGTGTGATGCGGAAGGTCGAGCCGCCATTTGCCGTCAGCTGGATATCGGCCGAGGCGATACGCTCGCCCTGCATCTCGAAGCTACCAGTCATGCCGCCCAGCGTGCCGCGTTCGAGGAGGATCTGCTCCAGCGCCACTGATGCCGCAACGCGCGTCGTCGCGGCCGGAGCAGGCTGTCCCGGCGGCGCCTTCGCCTGGGCCAGCGCCTCCTCGTCGCGGGTCCGCAGGAATTGCCGCAGGCGGCTGAGCTCGAGCGACCGGCCGCGAACCGCGACGTCCATGCCGTTGGCAGCCCGCTTCCAATCGGCTGAGAAATCGCTGCGACCCAGCGTGAACTGCTGCAGCACCATCTGCTGGAGGACATTGTTGTCGCCAAACCGCGCCTGCCCCTTGGAGGCGAGACCCGCCGCGCGCCCGTCGAAATCGATGGTCGCCACCTTGGCCCCCGCCGCCATGCGCACGGTGGCCGTCACCAAGCCGTCCACGCCGATTTCCTTGGTCCAGCCAAGCGGCGGCAGCGCGGCCTTGGCACCCTTGAGATCGAAGCGACCGACCACCTCGCTCGTACCGTTCAGCGCCACCTGATACGAGAGCGTGACACCGACCGGACCTGTCACCATCGGCTCGAAATCGGGCATTCCCGCCTTCGGGAACATCGACGTGGGCGCCGTCCCTTTCAGTTCATAACGCCGCCGGAACGGAGGCGTGGCGCCGAACATTTCCCGCCAGCCGATATCGAAGGCATGCCCATCGAACTTGCCCTGGCCAGCCACCCGGACTTCCGGCCCAGCATAACTGAGCTTGGCCGTGGCCTCGGTGAGGTTGACCTTGCCGATGGCGTCGCGCAAGCCAAAGCCCGACAACGCCGCTTCGACCTTGATGTCGAGATCGGCCAGCGCCAGCGAGTTGACCAACGGAAAGCGCAAGAGCAACTCCACCATCACATCGCCGCTCACGCGCTTGGGATCGAACAACATGTCCTTGGGCAGGCCAAGCCGCGGACGCGCCAGGAATTCCATCGCCGGGCCGGCCTGCGCCTTGATCGGCACCTTGAGAGAGGCGTACTGGATCTTATCGGTCAGGCCCGTCATGTCGGCCGTCGCGCCGGCAACGGCCAACCCCGCGCCGCGGCCGCCGGCGACGTCGAAATGCAGCGTATCGCCTTCGTAGCGCGCGGTGCCGGAGACGTCCTCAAGGAGCGGCATCTCGGGCATGTAACGAACATTGATGCCCTTGTAGTCGAGCGTCGCTACAGCACGATCGACCACGAGTTCGTCGAGATGGCCCAGCGCGCCGCTCAACGCGAACTCGGCGGCGACCTTGGTCTCGCCGCCGGAGACATTGGCGATCGCCCAAGTGCGACCACCCGGTGCGAATTCGAGCGGCCAGTAGTCGCCGATGCGGTCGACCGGTACTGGCCCCAGCTCGGCGCGGCCGGCGAAGCTGACGGCGCGATCCTTGGCCACGCCGGCGCCGCCGATCGTGAGCTTCACCGCGCCGAGATCGGCCTCCATACGCTCGATCTTGAGGCTGCGCCCCGCGACATCGAGCATAACGCGCGCCTGCATCGATGTGATGGGATGCGCGACCGAAAGGATCCCCGGTAGCGAAATCCGGCCGTTGCCGCCGGTGACTTCACCGATCGCACTCTCGATCTCGCCCTGACCGTTGGCTTCGATACGCAGCTTGCCGGCCAGCGGCAGGTCGATGCCGCGCAGAATCGACAGATCCAAGCCGAAATCGGCGAACATCGGCAATCGAACGCCGGAGACCTCCGTCTCAAGCGAAACATGGCTCTTGTCACGGCTGTAGTTGCCGGACACGGCGATATGAATCGGCTCGCCGGCGGTCTCGAAGCGGGCATCGGCGGAGATGACGACGCCGGTGGCATCGCGTTTCAATTGGGCCCTGCCATTCGGCGCTTTCCAGATGAGGCCGGTTTTCGAATCGCGCAACGTGACATGCGCCTGCTCGATCATCACCGTATCGAGCTGTCCCAGCATGTGGTCGCTACCCGGTTCACCGAGAAGCTGGTCGATCACCAGCGCTGCCACCTGCGACTGTGGCTGGGTCTCGTCGCGGGCGAGCATGGCCCGCAGCAAGCCACCCTGGCGGATATCGGCGTCGAGCGCCGGCTTCACGATCACCACGGCCGTCGGCGCGAAAACACCCTTCAAAACCGACCGCGGATCGAAATTCACGGCGATGCTGGGAGCGCTGGCCATGACCCGGCCGGCGGCATCGACGGCGCGGACATCGCGGAGAACGAGGCGAATCGGATGACCGATCGCAGACCATTCGACCAGCAGGTGATCGGCGGCGACCTTGACCTTGCCGCCCGATGTGTCGAATTCACGCTGGGCGTACTCGCGGAGGAACTCGAGTTCGATCGGACCCGCCATCAGGCGCAATACCGCCACCACCGCCACGGCGGCAATGCCGCCAACGATGATCATCAGCCCGCGGGTGAGTACTCGAAACACGCTCTTCAACGACTCCGCTCCGGCCATCTGCTTTCTTGACGGGGACGGCACGCCTGGGCGAGCGTGCCGCGGCACTTCCGCAATTTAACCAGCGACGCTCCGCATGTCTTGGCTTTCCGCCGCCGACTTACCCCGCCCGCACGACGCGGCGCGTTGCGCGGTGGCATGGGCCCGCTGGCTCGAAACGTCGCCGCGCCCCAACGACCCAGCCGCAGCCTTGCTCGACGCCTTCTTCGGCAACAGTCCCTACCTCACTGAAACGATCCTACAGAACCGCAATTTTGCGGCTGATCTGTGGCATCTTGGAGCCGATTCAGCGGTCGCCGGCCTGATGGACGAATTGCTCGCCGCGCGCACTGCCGCCCGCGCCGGAACCGAACCCGAAGCGATCGCCACGTCGCTGCGCCGCCAGAAGCGCCGGTTCGCGCTCGCCGTGGCCGTGGCGGATATCGCCGGAGCCTGGCCGCTCGAGCGAATCACCCGCGTCCTGAGCGATTTCGCCGCCGGTGCCCTGAACGCGCTGACCGATGCAATCCTGCTGCGGCTGGCGCGCGATGGCCAGCTCGCCATCGGCGGCGATCCTGACGCGGCCGCTTTCACCGTGCTCGCCATGGGCAAGCTGGGTGCCAGCGAGCTCAACTACTCCAGCGACATCGACCTGATCCTGCTCTACGACCGCGACGCACCGGCCATCGCTGAAAACGAACAGATCGCGCGCCACATGGTGCGCGCCGCGCGGCTGCTCGTGCAGCTCATGTCCGAGACCTCGGCCGATGGCTATATCTTCCGTACCGATCTCCGCCTGCGGCCCGATCCCGGCTCGACGCCGCTGGCGATGTCGATTCAGGCCGCCGACCTCTACTATGAAAGCGTCGGCCAGAACTGGGAACGCGCGGCGATGATCAAGGCACATCCCGTTGCCGGCAATCGCGCTGTCGGCGAGGCTTTCCTGGCCGGCTTGCGGCCCTATATCTGGCGCAAGCACCTCGACTTCGCCGCCATCCACGACATCCATTCGATCAAGCGCCAGATCGACGCCGATCGCGGCGGTGGCACGGTGAAGGTGCTGGGCCACAATGTGAAGTTGGGCCGCGGCGGCATCCGCGAGATCGAATTCTTCGCCCAGACTCAACAGCTTATCTTCGGTGGCCGCGATCCCTCGCTGCGGTCGCGCAATACCTGCGAGACGCTACGTGCGCTCGCCGCCGCCGGCCATGTCGCACCCGCGGCCTGCGAAGAGCTGATCGAGGCCTATGGCTTCCTGCGGCGCGTCGAGCATCGCCTGCAAATGGTCGACGACAAGCAGACACACAGCCTGCCCAATAGTGAAACCGGTGTCGCTGCCATCGCGACCTTCCTCGGTTTCGCCAACTCGGACAATTTCCAGCAGGAGCTGTTGAAGCGGTTGCGCTGCGTCGAAGGCCACTACGCCCATCTGTTCGAGGAAGCGCCGAGCCTCGCCGGTCCCGGCGGCAACCTTGTCTTCACCGGCACCGACGACGATCCCGGCACGCTCGAGTCGCTGCAGGGCATGGGCTTTCGCGATGTCTCCTCGGCCGCCGGAATCGTGCGGCGCTGGCATCATGGCCGCTATCGCGCGACGGCAACGGCGCGGGCGCGCGAGTTGCTGACCGAGTTGGTGCCCGGCCTGCTCGGTGCTTTGGGCGGTACCGCAGCACCCGACCAGGCGCTGCTCAACTTCGACCGCTTCCTCGGCAACCTGCC
>JBBRFD010000239.1:0-6747 GCA_038224985.1 Reyranellales bacterium | reverse complement strand
ACCACCGCGATTACATAGCCCATGGGATCGGCAATGCCGATCGAAGTGACGCGCAGATAGGCCTGCGGCGCCAGCATCTCCTTGACGTTGAGCAGCAGTGGGCTGGCGATGTCGTCGAATACCTTGACGAAGACGAGGCTGGCGCCGGCGACATAGCCGGGCAGCGCCAGCGGGAAGGCGATGCGGCGGAACAGGCGCAGGCCGTGCGAGCCGAGGTTTTGCGCCGCCTCTTCCATCGAGCGGTCGATGTTGCGCAGCGCCGCCGAGAGATTGACCAGGATGAAGGGGAAGTAGTGGATGGCCTGCAGGAAGATAACGCCGTTGAGGCCTTCCATCAGGCCGATCTTGAAGCCGAACCAGTCGTCGAGCAGCAGGTTGAAGGTGCCGTTGCGGCCAAACAGCAGCTGCATTGCCACCGCGCCGACGAAGGGCGGCATGATCAGCGGCAGGAAGCCCAGTGTCTGCACCAGCATGGCGCCGCGGAACTCGAAGCGCGTCGTCAGGTAGGCCAGCGGCAGGGCGAAGGCCGAGGACCATAAGACCGTCATCGCCGAGACATAGACCGAGTTCCAGAACGAGCGCACGAAGAGGTCGGTGCGGAAGAAATCGGCGAAGTTGACCAGCGTCACGTCGCCGGCGCGGTCGGTGAAGGCGACATAGACGACGGTCGCCACCGGTACGAACAGGAACAGCAGCAGGAACAGTGCGATGGCCGCCGCCAGCGCGACCTGTCCCGGCGAGCGCGAGCCGGCCAGCGCCATCAGCGGGCCAGCTTCAGTGCCTCGTCGGCCTTCGCCTTGGCCTGCGCGTACTTGTCCTTGGCGAAGGTCGCCCATTGCTGTTCGAGTTCGGCTTGCCGCGCGCCCTTTTCCTTGCCGCCGGTGAAGGCGGCGCGCAGCTCGGGCGAGGCAGCCTGCGCTTCGGTCACCGGCATGGCGGCGATCAGGTCGCGGGCTTCCTTGGTCAATGCGCGGGCGGCAGCATTGTCTTTCCTGGCCAGCGCGGCATCGGCTTCGTGCAGAGCCTTGGTCGCGGCCTTGAGGGGCTCGAGCTGGAAAGTGATGAGCTGGTCGAACAGCGTGTCGACGACGGCGGTGCGGGCCTCCGAGGTCTCGGCATTGAAGGTCAGCAACCCCTGCAGGTTCTTGTCCTTGAAAGGGTTGGGATAGCCGGCCGGCGCCTTGGCATAGGTCTCGGGGCGCACCGGCAGGCGGCGGATCGTCGGCTCCAGCAAGGCTTCCTGACCGGCGGGCGACAGCAGGTATTCGATGAAGGCCTCGGCGCCCGCCTTGTTCGGCGCGTTGGCGATGATGCCGACATTGGCCGGGACCAGCGTTGTCACCGAGGGATAGACGAACTTCACCGGGAAGCCGGCGCCCTGCGAGGAGAAGGCGAAGAAGTCGATGACGATGCCATAACCCACCTGGCCGGAGTTTACCGCCTCCGGCACGCCGAAGGAGCGGTCGGTGACCTGGCGCAGGTTTCCGGAGATTTCCTTGGTGGTGCGCCAGCCCTTGTCCCAGCCTTCGCCCTGCAACACCGTCTCGATGGTGAGATGCGTCGTGCCCGAGCGGGACGGCGCCGAGATCGAGACGTGATCGTAGTAGGGTGCTTGCCCCAGATCCTGCCATTCCCTCGGCGTCGGCAGCTTGTTGGCGCGAACGTAGCGCTCGTTCCACATGATGCCATAGCCCGAGGCGGCGAAGCCTGTATAGAAGCCGTCCTTGTCGTTCACCGGGTACGAGCCGACCTTCTCGGCGATGCCGGTGGCCTTGGGCTTGTAGGCGGCCAGCAGCTTCTTGGCCTTCAGCACCTCGAAGGCATCGGGCGCCGAGGCCCAGAACAAATCGACCTGGTTGTTGGCCTTGGTCTCCTCGATGAACTTCACGCCGGCGTTGGTGTTGCGGTTCTGCACTTCCAGCATGGCGCCCGGCACGGCCTTCTCGAAGGCCTTCTTCAGCGGATCGGTGACATCCTTGGAGAAGGAAGTGACGACGGTGACTTTGCCGCTTTGTGCGAAAGCGCTGGTGCTGGCGAGCAGGGCGGCGAGGGTGAGAAGGCTGCGGCGAAACATGGTGGCTCTCTTCCGTGGAAAGATTCAGGCGGCCTCGATGAAACTGTCCAGGACCTTCTTGGGGCCGGCTTTCTCGAATTCGATGTCGAGCTTGTTGCCATCGACAGCGACGATGCGGCCATAGCCGAATTTCTGGTGGAAGACGCGCTGGCCAATGCTGAGGTCGGGCTTGTCGCCTTCGATGGCGCGGCGGTCGTCCAGCGTCTCGTCGCGCCAGCGCGTGCGCTTGGCGCCGACACCGAGGCTCTCGTATTCGAAGCCGCTGGCCTGGTCGCGCAAGCCGCCGTGATGTCCGGCGGAATAGGTGGCGTAGAGGCCGGCATCGCTGCTCTCGGCCAGCCGGTCGGTCGGCAGCTCGCGCAAGAAGCGCGAGGGGATGGCGGCCTGCCACTGATTGAAGACGCGGCGGTTGGCGGCGAAAGAGACATAGGCGCGTTTGCGGGCGCGCGTCAGGCCGACATAGGCGAGGCGGCGTTCTTCTTCGAGGCCGCTCAGGCCCTTGTCGTCGAGGGCGCGCTGGTTGGGGAAGAGGCCTTCCTCCCAGCCCGGCAGGAACACCGTGTCGAATTCCAGGCCCTTGGCGGCATGCAGGGTCATGATGCTGACCATGTCGGTGTCGCTACGGTCGGCTATGTCGGTCAGCAACGCGACATGCTCCATGAAGGCCGGAAGCGATTCGAATTCTTGCAGGGCGTTGGTCAGTTCTTTCAGGTTCTCGAGCCGGCCCTCGGCCTCGGGCGAACGGTCGAGCCGCAGCATTTCGGTATAACCGGACTCGTCGAGCAGGGTTTCCACCACCTCGACATGGCTCATGCCGTCGAGCATGCCGCGCCAGCGGTCGAAGCTTTGAATGAGATCGCCCAGCGACTTGCGCGGCCGCGCCTTCAGCTCATCGGTCTCCAGCGCGCGCCGCGTCGCCTCGAAGAGTGAGATCTTCTGCGAGCGCGAGATGGCGCGCAGCGTGCGCAGCGCCGATTCTCCCAGGCCGCGACGCGGCGTGTTGTAGATGCGCTCGAAGGCGAGATCGTCGTCGGGTTGCACGGTGACGCGGCAATAGGCAAGCGCGTCGCGGATTTCCTGGCGCTCGTAGAAGCGCGGTCCGCCGATCACGCGGTAGGGCAGGCCAAGCGTGATGAAGCGTTCCTCGAACTCGCGGGTCTGGAAGCCGGCGCGCACGAGAATCGCGATCTGCACCAGCTTGTGCTTGTCGCGCTGCAGCGCCTCGATTTCCTCGCCGATGGTGCGGGCTTCCTCGTCGCCGTCCCAGACACCGCGCACCGCGATGCGCTCGCCTTCCTTGAGCTCGGTCCACAGCGTTTTGCCGAGCCGGCCCTCGTTATGCGAGATCAGGTGCGAGGCGGCGGCCAGGATATGCGGTGTCGAGCGGTAGTTGCGCTCGAGGCGAACGATGGTGGCGCCCGGGAAGTCCTTCTCGAAGCGCAGGATGTTGCCGACCTCGGCGCCGCGCCAACCGTAGATCGACTGGTCGTCGTCGCCGACGCAACAGACGTCCTGCGTGCCCTGGGCCAGCAGGCGTAGCCAAAGATATTGCGCGACATTGGTGTCCTGGTACTCGTCGACGAGGATGTGCTGGAAGCGCTTGTGATAGATCGCCAGCACGTCGGGATGCTTCTGCCACAGCGTCACGCAATGCATGATGAGATCGCCGAAATCGGCGGCGTTCACCTCGGCGAGGCGCTCCTGGTACTGGCGGTAGATGCCGGCGGCCTTGCCATTGGCGAATTCGCCGGCATCGTCGCCGGTCACCTTGTCGGGCGTCAGCGCGCGATCCTTCCAGCGCTGGATGATCCCGGACAGCACCCGCGCCGGCCATTTCTTGTCGTCGATATTCTCGGCCTGCAGCAGCTGCTTGATCAGCCGAACCTGGTCGTCGGTGTCGAGGATGGTGAAATTATTCCTGAGCCCGACCAGCTCGGCATGGCGGCGCAGGATGCGCACGCCGATGGCGTGGAAGGTGCCCAGCCACATGCCGTCCGCCGCGCCGCCGATCAGCGAGGCGACGCGGTCGAGCATTTCGCGGGCTGCCTTATTGGTAAAGGTGACCGACAGGACCTGATGGGTGCGGGCCCGGCCTGTGAGCAAAAGATGGGCAATGCGAGAGGTCAGCACGCGCGTTTTGCCGGTGCCGGCGCCGGCCAACACCAGCAGCGGGCCGCCTTCGTGGATGACGGCCTGCCGTTGCTCGGTATTGAGCCCGTCGAGATGGGCACCGGCCACGATGACGCGGCGCGGCAACTCCCGCGGCTCGGGTGGCGGCGGAGCGGGCTCGTCGGTTATTTCGAACGGATCGGCGGGGGGCGCCATGCGGTCGGGTATAGCAACCGCTGCGCCGGACGCCTATCCTTCCGTCGTGG
Source organism: Reyranellales bacterium (assembly GCA_038224985.1). Taxonomy (GTDB): domain Bacteria; phylum Pseudomonadota; class Alphaproteobacteria; order Reyranellales; family Reyranellaceae; genus Reyranella. The sequence goes on along the minus strand of JBBRFD010000239.1, from coordinate 2,298 downwards.
ACCGGAGGTGCGTGGAATGGCCCGTGGACTGAACGGCTGGACATCGGATGCAAGCGCCTGGCTTGGTGCGCAGGGCGTCGAAACGCCTCGCCATGGCGGCGGCGGCGAATCGAACCTGCCCCCGGGTGTGGCCGAGGCCCTGCCGGCCGTGGTCGGTGTGCACTCGACCGTGCCGGAAGACCGCCGCTCGGCCCAGACTCTCGGCACGGAGCGTGAAGGCCACGGGGTCGTCATCGGCGACGACGGGCTGATCGTCACCATCGGCTACCTGATCATGGAAGCCGATGCGATCACCATCACCGACATCAACGGCCGCAAGCTGCCGGCGACCATGGTCGGCTACGACTACGAAAGCGGCTTTGGCCTGGTGCGCACCGATATCCCACCCAAGGTGATGCCGATGAAATTCGGCGACTCCGATGCCGCCACCTTGCGCGCCGAGGCCTATGTCGCCGGGCTGGGTGGCGAGCAGGCGTCACTCAAGGTCAAGGTGGCCGGCCGGCGCGAGTTCGCCGGCTATTGGGAGTACATGCTCGACAGCGCCATCTTCACCGTGCCGGCCTATCCGCTGTGGGGTGGCTCGGCGCTGATCGGGCTCGATGGCACGCTGTTGGGCGTCGGCTCGCTGCTGGTGCAAGACGCGCTCGGACCGGGCTCGCCGGCCTTCCCCGGCAATATGTTCGTGCCGATCAACCGGCTGAAGCCGATCTTCACCGATCTGCTGGAAACCGGGAAGCTGTCTTCGCCGCCGCGGCCCTGGCTCGGCATCTATACGGTCGAGCACATGGGCGAACTGGTGATCGGCGGCATCGCCGATGGCGGTCCAGCCGATCGCGCCGGCTTGCGGCGCGGCGACGTGCTGGAAGCGCTGAACGGCGACGTGCTGGACGACGTCGCCGACTTCTACAGGAAGCTGTGGTCGAGTGGCGCGGCGGGCAATGCGGTGACCCTGCGCATGGAGCGCGATGGCGACGATTTCGCGGTCACAGTGCGTTCCGGCGACCGCTCGAAATACATGAAATTTGGATCGAAAGACTGAGTGGCCTGTGAATTGAATCGAGGCGTCGCGCTTTGACGCGCACGCCGCCTGCTGGATAGGGTCCGGCCAGTCGAACAATGAACAAGCGCCTCGGCGCACGGGAGCAGTCGCAATGGCAAGAGCCTTCGCCTCGCAGGCGGATATGGTGGAAAAGAAGATTACCTTCAGCCGCCTGTCGGAGCACGCCTACGCCTTCACCGCCGAAGGCGACCCCAATACCGGCATCGTGGTCGGCGACGATGCCGTCATGGTGATCGATGCCCAGGCGACACCCAAGATGGCCGAGACGGTGATCGAGAAGATCCGCACCGTCACCGACAAGCCCATCAAGTATGTCGTGCTCACGCATTATCACGCCGTGCGCGTTCTGGGCGCCAGCGGCTACAATCCCGAGCACATCATCTGCAGCGAGGCGACGCGCGAGATGATCGTCGAGCGCGGCGCGCAGGATTACAAGTCAGAGCTGCAGCGCTTCCCGCGCCTGTTCCAGGCCGCCGAAACCATTCCGGGCCTGACTTGGCCCACGATTACCTTCAACGACCGCATGACGCTGTGGCTGGGCAAGCTGCAGGTCGACATCATCCATGCCGGCCGCGGCCACACCAAGGGCGACACCATCGTCTGGCTGCCGGAGGAGCGCACGCTGTTCAGCGGCGACCTCGTCGAATATGGCGCCACGCCCTATGCCGGCGACGCGCACTACAAGGACTGGCCGGGCACGCTGCAGAAGCTGCGCGACCTGCGCGCCGAATCGCTGGTGCCGGGACGGGGCGAAGCGCTGGTCGGCGAAACGGCGGTCGAAGAGGGTATAGCCGGCACGCAGGCGTTTTTGGCCGATCTCTACAAGGCCGTGTCCGCCAGCGCCGAGGCCGGCGACTCGCTGAAGGACGCCTACGACAAGGCCATGGCGGCGCTCGGCCCGCGCTACGGCAACTGGGTGATCTTCGAGCATTGCATGCCCTTTGACGTCTCGCGTGCCTATGACGAAGCCAAGGGCCTCGACCACCCGCGCATCTGGACTGCCGAGCGCGACATCGAGATGTGGGCGGCGCTGGAGAAGACGGGCTGACACGGCCTCATGGGTAGTTACACCTACCGCCGCTATCCCTATCGCAAGCCGGCAGAGTGCGCGCAGGGCCGCGCACCCGTCGTCATCGTGGGCGCGGGCCTCGCGGGGCCGACGCTGGCGCTCGGTCTTGCCTCGCACGGCGTGCCGTCCGTCGTGCTCGACGAGGACGACACGGTAAGCCTCGGCAGCC
>JBBRFD010000238.1:0-6756 GCA_038224985.1 Reyranellales bacterium | reverse complement strand
AGTTACAGAAACGGAAAGCATCGTCGAAATCGCTTCTCCGCGCGGCGTGGTCGCGGCGATTGTTCCTTCGACCAATCCGACTTCGACCGCGATTTTCAAATCATTACATGATCGCCTTCCGGCCCGATCCAATCCGTATCGAAGTGGGCGCGCCGTTCTCGCTGGTCCTCAACATCTGCACCAAGAAGAACGAGCCGGCGGAGCTGGTCTCGATCGAAACGACGATGCCCGAGCACAAGCACGGCATGAACTACAAGCCGACGATCACGGCGGGGACGGACGGGCGATATCGTGCCGACGGTTTCCTGTTCCATATGACGGGCCGCTGGGAGTTGAACTTCAACGTCCGCTCGGGCGAAGAGATCGAACAACTCAGCCACGACATCCTCCTCAAGTGAGACGCGCGGTCCTGCTGTCCCTGCTGATGGTGGCGGTCGCTGCATCCGCAGCGGCGCAGGGCCTTCTCGATTGGTCCGAGGGCGATGTTCGCGTCATCTCCTTGCACGGGCCGTGGCCGCCGGCGCCGACACTCGACGCCTCCAATCGCGTCGCCGGCAAGCCGGAGGCCGTGACGCTGGGGCACCATCTCTTCAACGAGCCTCGCCTCTCGGCCAGCCGGCAGGTGGCCTGCGGCGATTGCCATCAGGCCGGCCGCGACTGGCGCGACGGCGGGCGGCGCGGCTTCGGCACGGTCGAACTCGACCGGCGCACGCCGACGCTTTGGAACGTCGGGCAGCAGCACTGGTTCGGCTGGGATGGCGCCGCCGACTCGCTCTGGATGCAGAGCCTGCGCCCGATCATCGATGCGAAGGAAATGGGCAACAGCATCGCCGCTGTGGCGCGCCTGCTGCGCGAAGACAAGGCTTTGAGCTGCGGCTACGAGCGCGCCTTCGGTGAAAAACCCGGTCCCGACGACGAGCGCCTGCTGGTCGACACCGCCAAGGCGCTGGCGGCCTATATGTCGACATTGGTCACGCCGCGCACACCCTTTGATGCCTTCCGCGATGCCTTGGTGGCGAGTGACCGCAAGCAGGCAGCGCTCTATCCGGTTCAGGCACAGCGCGGGCTGAAGCTGTTCATGGACAAGGGTGGCTGCGCCAATTGTCACTTCGGACCGCTTTTCACCAACGGCGAGTTCGGCGATATCGGCATTCCCTTTTTCGTACGGCCAGGCGAGGTCGATAGCGGGCGCTATGGTGGCATCGCCAAGCTGCACGAAAGCCCGTTCAACCGGCTGGGCAAGTACAACGACGATCCCGGCGAGCCGACGCGCGTGCGCACGCGGCACGTCGATCGCCAGCACAAGAATTTCGGCGAGTTCCGGGTTCCCAGCCTGCGTCAGGTCGGCCGCACCGCACCCTATATGCATGACGGCAGCGTCGCCACGCTGGAAGAGGTGGTGAAGCACTATTCGGAAGTGAGTGCGGATCGCCTGCACAGCGACGGCACGCCGCTGGTTCGCGCGCTCGGCCTCTCTGCGGGTGAAAGCGCCGACCTCGTGGCCTTCCTGCGCTCGCTCGATGCCGAGACGCCGAAGGTGGCCCCTCCGGCGCCGCTCTGCCCTTAACGAAGGCGGGCGAGAGCGCTTTCCAGAATCCAGGCGGCGGCGGCGGCATCGACGCGCTCGGCGCGCTTGGCGCGGCTCATGTCGTAGTCGTCGATCATGCCGCGCGTCACGGCGGCGGTGCTCATGCGCTCGTCCTGGAAGACCACGGGCAGGTCGGCCAGCTTCGGCGGGCCGTGCGAGGCGATATTGGCGGCGAACTGGCGCACCGACTGGCAGCGCGGGCCTTCGCTGCCGTCCATGTTGAGCGGCAGACCGATCACCAACGCCTTGATCTCGTAGCGGCCGACGATGTCGCCCAGGGCGGTAAGGTCGACGGCAAGCTTGCTGCGCTTCAGCGTCACCAGGGGTGTGGCCAGCATGCGCAGCATGTCGGACGTTGCGACGCCCACGGTCTTGCTGCCGATATCGAGCGCCATCAGCCGCCCGTCGCGCACCAGAAGGGCCTTCAGCCCGGGGAAATCCACAGTCGCCACGATTTCGACCTTACGACAGGCGTTCGTCCGGGTCGACAAGGCTGAAAACTTCGTTACGAATGCAGTACCAATAAACACAATGGCTTAACGGGGCAGGCTCGTCGGGTGAACGAGGTCATTTTCGCGGTTCTGGCAATTGCGATGGTGCTGGCACTGGTCAGCCTGCTGGTGCCAGTGGCCGAGCGGTTGCGCCTGCCGCACACTGTTCTGCTCGCGCTTTGTGGCATGGCGCTGGGCTTCACCAGCACCTGGATTGCAAGCAGCGGCGTGTCCATCGGCGTGCTGGGCGATGCTTTCGTCGGCCTGCGCAATCTCGAGGTCGGTGCCGACGTCTTCCTGTCGCTTTTCCTGCCGCCGCTGCTCTTCACCGCTGGCCTCACCATCGACGTGCGGCGCCTATTCGACGAGGTCGCGGCCGTCCTGCTGCTGGCTATCGTGGCCGTCCTCGTTTGTATCGGTGTGGTGGGCGGTATCGTCCATCTGGCGACCGGCATGGATCTCATGGTCTGCCTGTTGCTGGGCGCCATCGTCTCGACCACCGATCCGGCGGCGGTCATCGGCATTTTCCGCGATGTCGGCGCGCCCAAACGGCTGGCGATCCTGGCGGAGGGCGAATCGCTGTTCAACGACGCCGCCGCCATCACGACTTTCGGCATCCTTGTCGAGATCGTTGCCAGGCACACCATGCCGGACGCCACCGCGCCTGGAATCGATTTCCTGCGTGACTTCCTGGGCGGCATCGCCGTCGGCTTTCTGCTTGCCCGTGTGACGGTGATGATCTTGCCGCGACTGGGCGAGTCGGACGCAGCCATTGCCTCGATCACGGTGAGCCTGGCTTACTTCGCCTACATACTCAGCGACCGCTATCTCCATGTCTCGGGTGTCGTCGCGGTCGTCGCCGCGGCCCTGACGCTTGCCGCTTTCGGGCCGACGCATCTGCATCCGCGCGCCTGGACGGCGCTGCGCCAGACCTGGAGCCAGCTCGAATTCTGGAGCAAATGCCTGATCTTCGTCTTCGCCTCGATGCTGGCGGCCAATGTGCTGACGCACATCAGCATGGTCTATGTCTGGGGCCTGATCGCGGTTGTCGGCGGCGCTTTCGTGGCCCGGGCACTCGTGGTCTACGGCATGCTGCCGATCCTGGTGTCGACCAAACTCGTCCAGCCCTTCGACGAGCGCTACAAGGCGATCCTCGTGTGGGGCGGGCTGCGCGGCGCGGTCACCATCGTGCTGGCGCTGGTTGCCGCTGGCGATTCTCGCTTGCCGCCGGAAATCCGCGAGTTCGTGGCAGTGCTGGCGACGCTGTTTGTCTTTTTCACGCTTTTCGTCAACGCGCCCAGCCTGCGCCTGCTGATGCGCTTCTTCGCACTCGACAAGTTGAGCCGTACCGAACTCGCTGTGCGCGATCGCGTCATCGAGCTGTCGCGCGCCAACGCCGCCCGGCAGATGCGCCTTGCCGTCCGCCTCGACCCCTTGGCGACCGAGGCCGAGGTCAAGGAGACGACGGCGGAGAAGGCCTATGAGGCGGCCTCGAACGTCGATCACGACTGGGCGCTCGATCTCGACGAACGCGTGACGGTGGGCCTGCTGACGCTGTGCACGCGCGAGAAAGATCTCTATCTCGAACACTTCGATCAGCAGACACTGTCGCGCCGCATGGTGGCGATCCTGGCGGCCCGTGCCGACCGCTTGATCGACAGCGTGAAAACGGCCGGCGTCGAGGGCTATGCCTTCGCGGTGCGGCAGATCACGCGGCCGACGCCGGCATTCCTCTACGCCCTCTGGCTGCACCGGCGATTTTCCTGGGAGACGCCCCTTACCAACCGGCTGGCCGACCGATTTGAAACCCTGATCGTCTCGCAGAGCGTGCTGGCCGAACTCACCGAGTTCAATCGCGAATCGGTGGGCGATCTGCTGGGCTACGATGCCGGCGAGAAACTGGCGGCACTTCTGGCCGAGCGCCGTCAGCTGGTCGACCGCGCATTGAAGGCGCTGTCGCTGCAGTATCCGGGTTATGCCGAGGCGGTGCATACCCGCCATCTCGAACGCGCCGCGATCCGTTTCGAATCGGCGGAGTATACCCGCCGGCTGCATGAATCGACGATCAGCCGCGAAGTCTACGACGACCTGCGCAAGGGGCTAGGCGTGCGCCGGGCAAGACTAAGCCACCGGCCGCCCCTGCATCTCGGCCTCGAACTCGCCGGCATGATCGGCCGTGTGCCCTTGTTCGCGAGCCTGAACGCGCAGGGCGTGGTCGAGGTGGCGTCGCTCCTGCGCGCCCATGTCGCCATTCCCGGCGAAAAGGTCGTCGAGGCCGGCCGTCCAGCCGACGCCATGTACTTCATCGCCGGCGGATCGGTGACCGTGAAGCGCGGCGGTACCGTCGTGCTGAATGAGGGCGATTTCTTCGGCGAGATGGGGTTGCTGACCGACCTGCCGCGCACGGCCGACGTCGTCGCCAATGGCTATTGCCACCTGCTGTCCCTCGGCAAGCGGGACTTCAATCGCCTGCTCAAGGCGCGCCCGGAATTGCGCGAGGAGATCGAGGCGGTGGCGCGCCGACGCCTCGATGCCCCGGCCGCTGAATCCGCCACCGCCTGATCGGTTGCTCCTTTGGGGCAAACCGGGTACCAACCGCGCCAAGTCAGCGTTTTGGAGTGGATGAATGTCGCTCGACAAGGACACGGTGGCGCGCATCGCGCGGCTTGCCCGTCTGAAAGTTCCTGAGGAAGACCTGGCGCCGCTGGCCGTCGAGCTGTCGGGGATTTTCGCCTGGATCGAGCAATTGAACGAGGTCGACACGGCCGGCGTCGAGCCGATGTCGAGCGTCGTCGACGTGACGCTGCCGATGCGCGCCGACAAGGTGACCGATGGCGGCATCGCTGAGAAAATTCTGTTCAACGCGCCGGGTGGCGCGGTCTATATCGAACCGACCGACAAGCATGCCGGCGGCTTCTTCACCGTGCCGAAAGTGGTGGAGTAGGGCATGACCGCTCTCACCGATCTCACTATCGCCGGCCTCGCTTCGGCGATGGCCAGGAAAGAAACCAGCGCGGTCGAAGTCGCCGACGCGCATCTGAAGAAGCTCGACGAGCATCGCGCGCTCAACGCCTTCATCACCGAGACACCCGATAAGGCGCGCGAGATGGCCAAGGCCTCCGATGCGCGCCGCGGCAGGGGCGAGGCCGGTCTGCTCGAAGGCGTGCCGCTGGCTATCAAGGATCTGTTCTGCACCGAGGGCGTTCAAACCACGGCGGGGAGCCATATCCTCGAAGGCTTCGTGCCGCAGTACGAGAGCACGGTGACGACGAACCTCTGGAAGTCGGGCGCGGTCATGGTCGGCAAGACCAACCTCGACGAATTCGCCATGGGCTCGTCGAACATGACCAGCCGTTTCGGCGGCGTCGAGAATCCGTGGAAGCGCAAGGGCGATAACCGCAAGCTGGTGCCCGGCGGTTCGTCCGGCGGCTCGGCCGCGGCGGTTGCCGCCTACATGGTGCCCGGCAGCACCGGCACCGATACCGGCGGCTCGATCCGCCAGCCGGCGTCGTTCTGCGGCATCGTCGGCCTCAAGCCCACCTACGGCCGCTGCTCGCGCTGGGGTGTCGTGGCCTTCTCGAGTTCGCTCGATCAGCCGGGACCGTTCGCGCGCACCGTCGAGGATACCGCGATCTTGCTCCAGGCGATGGCCGGCCACGATCCCAAGGACTCGACCTCCGCGCCGCTGGCGCTGCCGGACTTCGTGGCCGCCGCGCGCAATCCCGACATCAAGGGCCTCAAGGTCGGCATTCCCAGGGAGTATCGCGTCGACGGCACCTCACCCGAGATCACCGCGTTGTGGGACAAGGGCATGGAGATGCTCAAGGCGGCCGGCGCCGTGCCGGTCGAAGTCTCGTTACCGCACACCAAATACGCACTGCCGGCCTATTACATCGTGGCGCCGGCGGAGTGCTCGTCGAACCTCGCGCGCTACGACGGCGTGCGCTTCGGCCTGCGCGTGCCGGGCAAGGATCTGGGCGAACTGTACCAGAACACCCGCGCCGCCGGCTTCGGCAAGGAAGTGCGTCGTCGCATCATGATCGGCACCTATCTGCTCTCGGCCGGTTACTACGACGCCTATTACAAGAAGGCGCAGCAGATCCGCGCCCTGATCGCGCGCGACTTCAAGGACGCCTTCGAGAAGTGCGACGTGCTGTTGACGCCGACGGCGCCGACGGCGGCCTTCGCGGCGGGCGACAAGATGGACGATCCGGTGACCATGTACCTCAACGACATGTTCACCATCCCGGCCTCGATGGCGGGACTGCCCGGCATCTCGGTGCCGGCCGGCCTCGACAAGGACGGCCTGCCGCTCGGCCTGCAGCTGATCGGCCGCGCCTTCGATGAGGAGACCATGCTGCGCGCGGCGGCAGCGCTCGAGAAGGCTGCGGCTTTCAACGGCCGCGCGACGGGATACTAAGGCGTCCCTCCCCATTCATATCGGGAGGTGCCCCGAAGGGGCGGAGGGGTCAGAAGCCCATTGCAGGGCCTCGTATATCGTCTCAAGAACACCGTCGCCATCACGTCGCCCTTCCAGAATCGCAGCACGCGGAAGCCCGCGGATCCTAGGAAATGATCGCGGCGCTCGTCGTATGCGATCCGTCCGAAGTGTTGGCTGCAAGATGGCGGCGGGCTACAAAGCCGATATCAACGTCATCGACTTCGACAAGCTGCGCG
>JBBRFD010000237.1:0-6804 GCA_038224985.1 Reyranellales bacterium | reverse complement strand
CATCGATGTTGCGTTGAGCAGCACTTCGAAGAAGAGGACGGCGACGGCAGGCGTTCCCAGCGCTGCCACCACGCCCATTTTGATGCCCATCGATAGCAGAATCTCGATTGGATGAAAGCGAACGCCTGTTGTGACATCTATTTCTTGGTCGGCGTGGTGCATGCGGTGTAGTCGCCACAGCGCCGGGACCGCGTGAAAGAGAACGTGTTGCAAATAGATCGCAAGATCCAAGGCGATCACGGCGAGCGGGACGGTTGCCCATGCTGGCAGCGCCAGCGTTTGGAGTAAACCCCAGCCCTGCTCTTCACCAACGAGAGCAAGCGCGATAACCGTAGTCGGAAAGACCAGCCGGACAAGCAGGGTATCGAGCACGACGATGCCGATGTTACTTGGCCAGCGCTTTCGACGACTGAGCTGCTGCCGGCGACGCGGCGCTAGCAGTTCCCAAGCGGCCAAAGCCGCAAAAACCGCTGCGAAGATCACGAACCTTACGGTCTGCTCGTAGGAAGCCAGCATTCTGTTACCCTACCAGTTCTCGATGCTGTACTGTTCTTCTAGCGAGACCAACCGATGTGGCTCGCGAAGCACTCAGATCGGCAAGTTGGCGCGTGGAGAAGCCTCGCGGACCAGCATTGAGCAACATCTCGGTTGGACTTGGGGACTTCTCCTATTGGCACATCACGTCGTTCGTTCGCGATGCAATGACCGCTTCACGCTAAAAGCAGTTCGATCTGTCAATTGGCACGAGCGGCGAGACGTAGCGCCCGAGGTCTCCCCAATTGTAGTCGATCGAGTAGAGGCCGCGCGCTTGAGGCTGAGGCGTGCTGGAAGGGAGGGGTTCGATTCCCGTCTCTTTCCCACTTCTACAATATCAATTGAAATCAATGAGATACAGCATTATTTGGCGCCCCGTAGGGGGATTCCGGAGGGCAAGGATTTCAAGCCCTTAGCGAAAAGTGGGAAAGAAATTCTTCCCATAGTATTCTTAGGCGTGCTGCGCCGATCTTTCCCACTTCATGGCCCCCCAACTTGGGTGCGCCGGAGCTGCTTGTCAATCGGCGGCGGGTTCTAGCCCAGGATTGGCGTGCAATTTTAGCCCGCCCGTCGCGTCATGGAACGCGCTACTGATGCCCGTTTTTTCAGGCGTTTCTGACGGTCGATGCTGATCTGCTGGAAGCGCGATGTGACGTGCTGCTCTCAGGCCGATGCCGGGTCACATGTTGGCGCCGATGGACAGGGCGGCGTCGAGGGCGATGCGACGGCCAGGGTGTTGTCCCAACTCTTGGGAGCGCGTTCGCCGGCGCGCGCAGACGCCGTCAAGGTCGGCCGTCGCGCCGCGCTTGCCCCAACCTCGGCACTGCTAGGCCGCACCTTGACGGTGGCGAGCACGTTGGCATCCTCGGCGCCAGGCGTTGGGGCGACGAGGAGGTGGTGAGGGTCAGCTGCGGTTCTTGAACCGCCAGCTCTCGTTGCCGGTCTCGATGATGTCGCAGTGGTGCGTGAGGCGATCGAGCAGAGCCGTCGTCATCTTGGCATCGCCGAACACGCTCGGCCATTCGCTGAAGGCGAGGTTGGTCGTCACGATCATCGAGGTCCGTTCGTACAGCCGGCTGATCAGGTGGAACAGCAGCTGGCCGCCCGAGAGGGCGAACGGCAGGTAGCCGAGTTCGTCGATCACTACCAGATCGACCCGCATCAGGCCGTCGGCGAGGCGGCCGGCACGGCCAAGCTTGGTCTCGGCCTCGAGCTTGTTGACCAGATCGACGGCGTTGAAGAACCGCGCCTTGCGCCCGCGCCGGATGACTTCGCGCGTGATGGCAATCGCAAGATGGCTCTTGCCGGTGCCGGTGCCGCCGATCGCGATGACGTTGCGCTTGTCGGCCAGGAACAGGCCGTGGCTCAGGTCCTGGACCAGTTGCTCGTTGATCGGCGTCCCCGCAAAGGCGAAGTCGGTCAACTCCTTCGCCAAGGGCAACTTCGCAATCCCAAGCTGATAGCGGATCGAGCGCGCCGCCTTCTCGGCCAGCTCCGCCTTCAGTAGCGAACCGATGACCTGCTCGGCGCTGTGCTTGCGTTTAATGCCGGTCGTGATGATCTCGTCGTAGGCCGACCGCATGCCGGCAAGCTGCAGCGCCGACATCATCTCCAGGATCTCAGAGCGCTCCATGGACAGCCTCCGTCAGCAGGGCCTCGGTGAGGCGGGCTGGCGGAAGCAATGGCGGCGGCCTGAGGCCATCGTAACGCGCGCAGTCGGCAACAGGCATCAGTGTCAGTGCGAGGCTTGCTGGCGTCGCCACTGGTTGCGCCTGCGCTGGCTCGGCATGGTGCGCCAGGATGTTCAGGATCACGTCGGCCGAGTGCGTGCCGGCGTCCAGCGCCTCGGCGCATGCAACCTCCACGGCAACGAGGCCATCGGTCAGCACCGCAGCCAGGAGCGACACCATCTGCCGGTCGCCGTCCTTCATGCCCTTGAGCTTCTTCTGCACCCGGCCAAGCGCCGACGGCAGGTCCCAGTCCTTGAACGGCGCGCCGTTCCTGAGCGCACCCGGCTTGCGGGCCAGCACCGGAACATAATGCCAGGGGTTGTATTCGATCTTGTCACGTCCGAACGATCGGGAATGCTCGCCGATGATCTCGCCGTTCTGACGGATCACAACCCGGTCGGCATAGGCATAGACATCCACCGGCCGGCCGACTGCCTTCGCATTGACCGAGTACTTGTTGTTGTCGAAGCGCACGAGGCAGGTCTTCGACACCGAGGCTGGCGTCGACCGGTAGGCGTCGAAAGGGCCGCGGTATTCGATCAGCTTGTCGCGCTCGGCCTCGAACACCGCAAGCACAGTTTGATCGGTGAACTGCGGATGCGCCTGTTCCCGGGCATAACGCACGCATTCGTCGATGAGCCAGCCATTCAGGTCCTCCAGAGTCCGGAACCGCGGCCGCGGCACGAACAGTCGCTCGCGCACGTTGCCCACCTGGTTCTCGACCTGTCCCTTCTCCCAGCCAGCCCCCGGCGTGCAGGCTGTCGGCTCGACCAGGTAATGGCTCATCATCTGCAGGAAACGCCGGTTGAACTTGCGCCCTCTTTGCGGCCCGGTCTCGATTTCGGCGTTCTTCGACTCCTGGCCGTAGTAGATCGTATCCACCGCCGTCTTCATGTTGTCGTAGATGCCGCGCGTGCACTGGCCTTTGAAGAACTGGAACGCCTTCTCGTGCGCGTCGAACACCATCTCCTGTGTCTCGCGTGGGTAGGCGCGCACGAATGGCATCCGGCTGTGACAGAGCCGCATGTGCGCCACCTTTACCTCGACCGTCACGCCGTCGAGGATCACAGTCTCGTGGCTCCAGTCAAACTGGTAGGCTTCCCCCGGCGCAAAGCTCAGCGGCACGAAGGCTGCAGCGGTTGCTGATGCATGAGCCGACCGCCAGCGCTGCGCATAACGCCGGACCGCATCGTAACCGCCGGCATAACCTTCAACGCGCAGCGCCTCGTAAATGCGCTTCGCCGTCAGACGCTGGCGCCGCGGCTTCTTCTCATTGTCGTCAAGAGCTGCGTCCAGCTTCTCGCGAAAGGCGCCGAGCTTCGGCTGCGGTTGTTCCCGACGCTCGTAAACCCGTTCCGTCTCGCCACCGCGCACGATCCGCCGAACCGTATCCCGCGCCAAGTTCATCTCCCGCGCAATCGCACGGATCTTCTTGCCCTGAACCCAATACGCGCGACGCACCTTGCCAATCGTTTCCACCGTGGTCATCCCCGTCTCGCCCCCGCGAATCAGATCCCGGGAGCAGGCTGAACCGAGGGGCAACGAGTGGGCTAGTTTTCGACGCCGATCACCCCTCTAACGGGGCCAAAATTCCACGCCGCGGAACAAGCAGGTGTGGTTTGCCGGCGCGCACTCAAACGTCGGAGGTGGCTATGGTCAAAGTGGACTTTCTGATCTGGCCCTCATTTGGATGCGTCTCCCTCCGGTGAGGACCGCCTTGCTATGATGTCCGGGTTGGCGGAGTCTTGGCGCTGATCCGAGGCAGCGCGGGATGTGGATGTGTCCACAAGGGCGATCATGGGCACAAGTGGGGAGCGACGGCGCAACAAGCGGTGGCCGGAGGCGCTGAAGCGCGAGATCGTAGCGGCGACATTGGTGCCGGGTGCATCGGTTTCGGTCGTGGCGCGCGAGTACGATGTCAACGCGAACCAGGTCTTCAGCTGGCGCCGTCGGTATGGCGAGGCGTCGAAGCCGGCTGCCGCGCCGCCACTGACATCCGGGCTGGTGCCGGTGGTGATCACGCCAGAGCCTGAGTGCGGCGCGGCGTCTGCGACGCCGACGGCATCGGAGACGATCGAGATCGAGGTTGCCGGCGACTGTCGTGTGCGCGTCGGAGCGAGCTTCGATGCTCGTGCGCTCAAACGCGTTCTCGATGTGCTGAGGAAGCGATGATCCCGGTGCCATCAGGCATGCGCGTGTGGCTCTCGGTCGGACGCACCGACATGCGTCGCGGCATGAATGGGCTCGCGCTGCAGGTGCAGGAGACGCTTCAGCGCGATCCGTTCGCCGGCGATCTGTTCGTGTTTCGGGGCGCGAGGGGCGATCTGATCAAGATCTTGTGGCACGACGGGCTCGGGCTCTCGCTCTACGCCAAGCGGTTGGAGCGGGGCCGCTTCGTTTGGCCGTCGACGGCGCCATCTTCGCTTGCCTCCGGCAAGCCCGTCAGCGTCGCGATATCGGCGGCGCAGCTGGCCTACATGCTCGACGGTATCGACTGGCGTAACCCGGTTCACACATTCCGGCCGGAACGTGCGGGATAGCTGCGTTTTCTGCGGGCGGCGAGCGGCGGTCTGTGATTCCATCGACGCATGGATTCGCCAGCCGACATCGAGGTACTCAGAGCAGAACTCGCTGCCGAACGCGTCCGGGCCGCCGAGGTCGAAGCCGAGCTGGCGCTGGCTCGCGCCAGGAACGCCGACGATGCGGCGACCATCGCGCGACAGAACCTGGAGATCGCCAAGCTCAAGAGGCACATCTACGGACCTCGATCCGAGCGGACGGCGCGCCTTCTCGATCAGATGGAGCTGGGTCTAGAAGAGCTGGAGACCACCGCGACCGAGGACGAGATCGCCGCCGAGCACGCAGCGGCCAGGACGACCAACGTTGCGCCGTTCACGCGCAAACGCCCGTCCCGCCAACCGTTCCCGGAGCATCTTCCGCGCGAGCGCGTTGTTATTCCCGCGCCCGCCACGTGCGACTGCTGCGGCGGCAATCGCTTGCGCAAGCTCGGCGAGACCGTCACCGAAACGCTGGAGGTGGTCCCGCGCCAGTGGAAGGTGATCCAGCACGTGCGCGAGAAGATGACCTGTCGGGACTGTGAGAGGATCAGCGAGCCGCCCGCACCCTTTCACGTCACGCCGCGTGGGTGGGCCGGCCCGAACCTGATGGCCATGCTGCTGTTCGAGAAGTTCGGTCAGCATCAGCCGCTGAACCGTCAAGCCGAGCGTTATGGACGCGAGGGCGTGCCGTTCAGCCTCTCGACGCTTGCCGATCAGGTCGGCGCCGGTTGCGCCGTGCTGGAACCGCTGCTTCGCCGTGTCGAGCGCCACGTCTTCTCCGCCGAGCGATTGCACGGCGACGACACCACGGTGCCGGTGCTCGCCAAGGGCAAGACACACACCGGCAGATGCTGGGTCTACGTGCGCGATGATCGACCGTTCGGCGGCCGCGCTCCGCCTGCGGCAATGTTCTACTACTCGCGTGATCGCGGTGGTGCCCACGCCGAGGAGCACCTCTCGCGATGGCGAGGCATCCTGCAGGCCGATGCCTACTCGGGCTACAACAGGCTGTACGAGGCCGGCCGAACGCCGGGCCCGATCCTGGAAGCCGCTTGCTGGGCGCATGCGCGCCGGCCGTTCTTTGCGCTCGCCGATATCGAGGCCAGCGCGCGGCGCAAAGCCGAAGGCAAGGTGCCGGCGCCGATCTCGCCTTTGGCGCTGGAGATCGTGCGGCGCATCGATGCCCTTTTCGAGATCGAGCGCAGCATCAATGGCAAAACCGCCGACGAGCGCCGCGCCGTCCGCCAGGAGCTGAGCCGGCCGCTCGTCGACGATCTCGGGACGTGGATGCGTGCCGAGCGTCCCAAGCTTTCGCGCGGCAGCGATCTCGCCAAGGCTTTTGCCTACATGCTGAAGCGCTGGACTGCCTTCACCCGCTTCCTCGATGACGGCCGCATCTGCCTGTCGAACAATGCCGCCGAGCGCGGGCTGCGCGGTATTGCGCTCGGAAGGAAGTCGTGGCTCTTCGCCGGCTCCGATCGCGGCGGGCAACGCGCTGCCGCCATGTACAGTCTGATCGTCACGGCCAAACTGTCCGACATCGATCCGCAAGCCTGGCTCGCCGACGTCCTCGCCCGCATCGCGGAACATCCCGCTACCAGGCTTGACGAGCTGCTGCCCTGGAACTGGCGGCCTGTGAACGGCGCCATCAGCCAAGCGGCCTGACACCGAAGCAAATCGTCGGACTGCCTGCGGTGCTCACCGGATGAATACTCTACAAGCAGGGTCCGTTGATGATCTCGGCAGGAATCTTGCGCTTGAGATGGACGCCATCGCCCACATTGCCGAGGTAGCGGCCGTTCTCTACTTTCACTTGTCCGCGCAGGATAGTCATCGCCGGCCAAGCAAAGATATCGTGACCCTCCCACGGCGTGTAGTCGGTCTCATGCAACTCCGCAGCGGTGATCTTTCCGCGCCGAGTCGGGTCCATGATGGTGATGTCGGCGTCACTGCCGACCGCAACTGCGCCCTTCCTGGGATAC
>JBBRFD010000236.1:0-6950 GCA_038224985.1 Reyranellales bacterium | reverse complement strand
GGCTGCGCTTCGGGAATACGCGCCCAAAGCCATCATCCATGTCTGCGCTTCGTCCGAGGTGTTCGGCCGCGTGCCCAAGGAGAAGCTGCCGATCGACGAGGAATGCTCGTTCCATCCCGCCTCGCCCTACGCCATCTCCAAGGTCGGCACCGACCTGATCGGCCGCTTCTATGCCGAGGCCTACGGCATGACGGTCATGACCACGCGAATGTTCACCCATACCGGCCCGCGCCGCGGCGACGTCTTCGCCGAATCGACCTTCGCCAAGCAGATTGCGATGATCGAGCACGGCCGCATCCCGCCGGTCGTGAAGGTGGGGAATCTGCAGTCACTGCGCACGATCGCTGATGTGCGCGATGCCGTGCGCGCCTATTACATGCTGCTCACCATCAATCCGACCGCCGGCGCCTACTACAATATCGGCGGCACCTATTCCTGCACGATCAAGAATGTCCTCGACACGCTGATTTCCTACTCGACGTGCAAATCGGAGATCCGGATCGAGACCGATCCGGACCGGTTACGTCCGATCGACGCCGACCTTCAGGTTCCCAATACCGCCAAGTTCGCCGCGCATACGGGCTGGAAGCCGGAAATCCCCTATGACAAGACGCTGCGCGACCTGCTGGACTATTGGCGGGGTCGCGTGGCAACGGAAGGCGACCGCTTCCTCACACGCTGACAAGAGCTATCGGTGGCACCAAGCCGCCCCAGAAAGGTTGATCGCTTTCAGATGTTGATGGCCATTTCCCGCACGCCATACCGGGTCTCTTTCTTCGGCGGCGGCACCGACTATCCGCCGTGGTACCTCAAGCAGGGCGGCTCCGTGCTCTCGATGGCCGTGAACAAGTACTGCTACATCAGCGGCCGTCATCTGCCGCCGTTCTTCGGCATCCGCCATCGCATCGTCTGGTCGCATATCGAGACCGTGGGCGCGATCTCCGAGATTCTGCACCCAGCCGTTCGCACCGGCTTGAGGGAGATGGGCTTCGACGACGAAGAGGGCGTCGAACTGCATCACCAGGGCGACCTACCGGCGCGCTCCGGCATCGGCTCAAGTTCAGCCTTCGCCGTCGGCCTAATCAACGTGCTGAACGCCATGCGCGGCAGGACGATCGAGGCCCGGGAGCTGGCCTTGCAGGCGATCGACCTCGAGCAGAACAAGCTGAAGGAAAACGTCGGCTGCCAGGATCAGGTCGCCAGCGCCTATGGCGGGCTGAACGTCATCCGCTTCGGGCAGGATGGCAACATCGAGGTCGAGCCGGTCGGCCTGAGCGACGAGCGCCGTGGCAAATTCGAGAAGTGGCTGATGCTGTTCTATACCGGCAGCAGCCGCATCTCGTCCGACTTCGCCAAGAAGCTGATCGCGAATATCGACGACAATACCGAGCACCTGAAGCGCATGGCCGCCATGGTGCCGGTGGCCCGCGAACTGCTGCATGCCGGCAACCTCGATGATTTCGGCCGGCTTCTGCATGAAAGCTGGACGCTGAAGCGTCGGCTGGCACAGGGCACGAGCACGTCGACGATCGATCGCATCTACGACGACGCGCTGCGCGCGGGCGCGCTCGGCGGCAAGCTGCTGGGCGCCGGCGGCACGGGCTTCATGGCCTTCATCGTTCCGCCCGAGAAGCAGGCCGCTGTGCGCCAGGCGCTATCGCACCTGATCTTCGTTCCCGTCGCCGTCGACTTCACCGGCTCGACCATCATCTACAAAACGGAAGAGTAGCGAGACATGGAAGTCTTTTCGACCAAGCTCGATTCGGTCCTGCTGATCAAGCCGCCGACGATCTTCGAGGATTTTCGCGGCCAGTACATCGAGACCTACAACCGCGGCGTCTACTACAACGCCGGTATCCCGATCGACTTCCTGCAGGACGACATCTCCGTCTCACGCAGGCACGTGCTGCGCGGCATCCACGGCGACGACAAGACCTGGAAGCTGGTTTCCTGCCTGCAGGGCAGCTTCTACATGGTGGTGATCAACAACGATCCGCAGTCGCCGCAGTACCGGCAATGGCAGTCGTTCACGCTTTCAGACACCAACCGGCTGCAGGTTCTGATTCCGCCCAAGTTCGGCAACGGCCATGTCGTGATGAGCGAACAGGCGATCTTCCACTACAAGCAGAACACGGAATACAACCGCGCCGGCCAGTTCACGCTCTTGTGGAACGATCCGGCGCTCAAGATCTGGTGGCCGGTGCAAAACCCCATCGTCTCGGAGCGGGACGCCGGTCTCGCCTGATTCAGGCCAGCTCGGAGAGCCTTTCGCGGGGGAAGGCCACGATGTTTTCCGACATCGGCTGGCCGGCCTGCCATTGCGCCGGAATGCCCCCGCTCTTGGCCCAGACGAGGATTTCGTAGCCGAATTCGGATTGCAGCTTGGCGAGCAGCAACTCGGCGGAACAGCCCTGAACGCGCAGTGCGCGGTCGTTGATCTCCAGCAGCAACACCGGCCGCCACCTGGATATGACATTGCCACCGCCGGCAATGACACCGCCTTCGCCGCCTTCGACATCGATCTTGATGACATCGACCCGCGAAAGACCCAGGCGTTCGACTGCCGCGTCGAGCGTCCTCATTTCTACCCGCTCCGAACTCGCCGAGACGACGTCTTCGTGGGCAAAATCGCCCAAGGTGTTGTGACCCGTGTGAAGTCCGTCGGCGAGCTTGAGCTCGACAATGCCCGGCGTGGCGCCCAGCGCGATCGGCAGGACCGTGACATTGGCTATCGAATTGAGGGCAAGGTTGCGCGACAGGTGAGCCCGTTCCCGCGAGCTGGGCTCGACGGCGACCACGCGGCCGCTGGCGCCGACCTTCTTGGCGGCGAAAGTCGCGAAGTAGCCGTCATTGGCGCCGACATCGACGAACACCATTCCCGGCTTCAGGACCCGACCGAGGAAGGCGAACTCGTTGGGTTCGAAGGAGCCGCAAACATAGAGGCAGAGGCTGTTGTCGTTGCCGAGCGTGACTTCGATCCGACTGCCCTCGTGCCAGGGAACGACCAGCGGGATGATCAGGTTCCTGCGGCGCGCCGCCTCCCAAAGGGCCCCGCGGCGGCAGGCAAGCCACTGGCGCTGATCGTAGTACTCCGCGGCGAAGGTCCAGCCCGGCCGAGGTTCAAGCGTGGGCGCCCGCGGTTTTAGCAGGCTGGCGTAGGCAATCCCCAAAACCGGCGCGTTCTCGAGCAGCCAGCAGCCCAGATTGTCGAGGTGATACCCGATTCCCGAACTCAGCCATCCGAAAGGGCCGACAACGTCGAGTGCGCGGCTTTCGTTCATTTGTTCCCCCCCGCCCGTTGCAGCTAAAACAATCGCCCGGTAGCGTCAAGCATACCGCGATAAGCATCCGCTCTCCATTGCAGCGGCAGGGCAGCCAACTATAATGCCTCTCCCTCTCCACTCATCTGGTTCAATGACCGCGCTGTTCCTCCGCGTCCTCCTGGCGATCACCATCAGCCTGTTTCCCGTCCTGGCATCGGCCCAGGCGCTGCGCGTCGTGGCGCGCGTCAACGACGACGCCATAACCGATTTCGAGCTGGCCCAACGTGTCGTCTTCGCCATCCGCACCACTGGCCTGCAAGACAGCCCCGACATCCGCCAGCGGCTGTCGACACAGGTCCTGCGCCAGATGGTCGACGAGAAACTGCAGATCCAGGATGCCAAGCGTCTTGGCTTGAAGGCGACGGAAAGCGAGATCGCCCAGCGCGTGGGCGAGCTTGAGCGCTCGACCGGGCTGGGCCGCGGCCAGTTCCGCCAACTCGTCCAGAGCTTCGGCGTGCCCTACGAGATCGCGCTGCAGCAGATCGAGGCCACGATTTCCTGGGCCAAGATCGTGCGTCGCAAGGTGCGCTCCCAGGTCGACGTGTCCGAAGCCGAAGTCGACGACGCGCTGTCGCGCCTGCAGGGCAATATCGGCAAGACCGAAGCGCGCGTCGCCGAGATTTTCGTGCCGATCGATCGCGTCGAACTGGCCGCCGAGGCAAAACGCAACGCCGACCGCATTGTCGAGCAGCTGAAGCGCGGCGCGCCCTTCCCGGCCGTCGCGCAGCAATTTTCCCAGGGCGCCACCGCGCAGAACGGCGGCGAAATCGGCTGGGTGACGCCGGGGACACTCGATCCGGCGATCGATGCGGCGCTCGAGAAGGTGGCGCCGCGGCAGTATTCCGAGCCGGTTCGCTCGCCGGCCGGATGGCATATCCTCTTCGTCATCGAACGCCGCCAGTTCGCCGCTTCGCGGCCCGACGACGCCCGGCTGAACCTGGTGCAGATGACGCTGGCGCTGCCGGTCAACGCCACGCCCGACGAGATCAGCCGCGCCTCGGCCGACGGCCAGAAGGCGATGAGTTCGGTGCGCCAGTGCAACGACCTTCACGTCCAGGCCCGGACCCTCAAAGGCGCCACGGCCGGCGACCTCAACGGCGTGCGCGTCGGTGACCTTGCCGGCAACCGCGAAATGTACGACTCCATTCCCAAGCTTCAGGCCGGCCAGACCGCCGGTCCCTTCCGCGTCGCCGAAGGCATGCAAGTAGTGTCGCTGTGCAGCCGTGAAGGCGGCACCGGGCTGCCGACGCGCGACGCGATCTCGCAGCAGATCCTGGTGCAGAAGCTCGAATCCGCCGGCCGACGCTACATGCGCGACCTGCGTCGTACCGCCACCATCGAATTCAAGCAGCCATGACGATGCCGCCGCCGCTCGCCGTTACGATGGGCGAGCCGGCCGGTATCGGGGGCGAATTGAGCTTGAAGGTGTGGCTGGCACGGCGAGCCGCCGGCACCCCGGCGCGCCGGCCCTTTTTCATCCTCGACGATCCGGCACGGCTCGCCGCCCTTGCCCGCACGCTCGGGCTCGAGGTGCCGGTCCAGGCCATCGGCAGCGCCGCCGAAACGGCCGCCGTCTTCGCCCAGGCCCTCCCCGTGCTGCCGATTTCCCTGGCGGCGCCGGTGACGCCGGGCCATCCCGACACAGCCAACGCCGCCGCCACGATCGCCGCGATCGAACGCGCCGTTGGACTGGCCGCAAGCGGCGAGGCCGCCGGCGTCGTGACCAATCCCATACAGAAGAAGACGCTGCAGGACGCTGGCTTCCGCCATCCCGGCCACACGGAATTCCTGGCCGAACTGGCCGGCGGCATCGATGTGGCGATGATGCTGGCCTGCCCGCAGCTGCGCGTCGTGCCCGTGACCATCCATCTCTCCCTGGCCGAGGCCGTCCGCACGCTCGATACGCCCGCGATCGTCCGCGCCGGCCGCCTCGCCGCGGCCGGCCTCAAGTCGCTTTTCGGCATCGCCGCGCCGAGGATCGCTGTCGCGGCGCTCAACCCGCATGCCGGCGAACAGGGTACGATGGGCAGCGAGGAAGCCCGCATCATCGGCCCCGCCATCGAGATGCTGCGCCGCGAAGGCATCGAGGTGCGCGGTCCCGCCCCGGCGGACACGCTGTTCCATGCCGCCGCACGTCCTGGCTACGACGCGGTACTGTGCATGTATCACGACCAGGCGCTGATCCCGATCAAGACCATCGACTTCGCCGGCGGCGTCAACGTCACGCTCGGCCTGCCCTTCGTACGCACCTCACCCGATCACGGCACGGCTCTCGACATCGCCGGGTCCGGCCGCGCCGATCCGACGAGCCTGATCGCCGCCCTCGACATGGCCGACGACATGGCGCGCCGCCGCGGCCATTGATGACGGACGCTATCGAGCGGTTGCCGCCGTTGCGCGAGACCATCGCGGCGCACGGTCTCGATGCCAAGAAGCGCTTCGGACAGCATTTCCTGCTCGACCTCAACCTGACCCGGCGCATTGCCCGCGCCGCCGGACCGCTGGGCGACGGCACGATCGTCGAGGTTGGCCCCGGCCCCGGCGGCCTCACCCGCGCGCTGCTGCTGGAGGGCGCCGCCCGCGTGGTGGCCATCGAGATCGACCCCCGGGCGATCTCCGTGCTGCAGGAACTGCAGGCCGCCTCGGCAGGCCGGCTGGAAATCGTCGAGGCCGATGCCCTGAAAGTCGATATCGCACGCCTCGGCCCGGCGCCGCGCAAGATCGTCGCCAACTTGCCTTACAACATCTCAGCGCCGCTATTGGTGCGCTGGCTGCACGCCGCCGACGACATCGCCGACATGGTGCTGATGTTCCAGAAGGAAGTCGTCGAGCGTCTCGTGTCGGCCACGCGGACCAAGGATTACGGCCGGCTGTCGGTGCTGGCCCAGCATGTCTGCGAGGTCTCGAAGCTGTTCGACATCGCGCCGTCGGCCTTCGTGCCGCCGCCCAAGGTGACATCATCCGTCGCCCATCTGACACCGCGCGCCAAAAGCGAGCGCCTGGCCGATCTGAAGCCCCTGGAGCGGGTTACAGCCGCAGCCTTCGGCCAACGGCGCAAGATGCTGCGAAGCTCCTTGGCGAACCTTTGCGCCGATCCAACGGCGCTTCTTTCTTCGCTGGGTCTAAAGGATACGGCGCGGGCCGAAGAGCTGACGCCGGTCGATTTCGCCCGATTGACCCGGGCCTTCAGCGGAATTCCGTCGCCTATCGCTTGACCAGATAGGCGCCGGGATTGCTGGACCAGGTGAAGCGCTTCAGCTCGATCTTCATGTCGGCGAAGAATTCATCGACCGCACGCGCTTCGCCCTCCCAGGGGGGAATGCCGTATTCGTCGAAGGCAACGACGCCACCCGGAACCACGAGCGGCCACAGCGACTGAAGCGCCACGAGAGTCGGCTTGTAGAGGTCGACGTCGAAATGCAGCAGCGAGATCCGCACGCCGGGGTTTTTCTCAACGAAGTCCGGGATGGTCTTTTCGACATCGCCTTTGACCAGGACGACGCGGCTCTTGTACGGAATGAAGCGGTCGGAATCGTAGATTTCTATGGCATCCCGCAGCATCTCCTCGAACGAGCTCGAATCGAATCCGCCGATGATCTTGTCGGTTTCCGCCGAGACTTTGCCATC
>JBBRFD010000235.1:0-6951 GCA_038224985.1 Reyranellales bacterium | reverse complement strand
GCCCATGTCGGCGTAGAGCGCCTCGGCGCCGGTCACCGCCAGCACGATCGAGCCGAAGGCCCAGAAGATACCGAGGCCGCGGTCGGCGATGAGTTGGATGCCGTAGATCGGATTGATCGCCCACAGCACGGCGGGATGCTTGACGATCTGCCAGAGCCCCAGCGCGCCCAGCATCAGGAACCAGACGACCATGATCGGGCCGAACAACCGGCCGACGCGCGCGGTGCCGCGCGACTGCAACATGAACAGCGCCACCAGGATGACGAGCGAAGCGGGCACGACATAGGGTGTGAAGTTAGGCGCAACGGCGTCGAGGCCCTCGATGGCTCCCATCACCGAGATCGCCGGCGTGATGATGGCGTCGCCGTAGAAGAGCGCGAGACCGATCACGGCCAGCAGGGTGATGGTGCCGCGGATCTTGCGCTTGTCGCCGCTAAGGCCGCGGATGGCCAAGGTGGCCAGGGCCAGCACGCCGCCTTCGCCCTTGTTGTCGGCGCGCATGATCAGTGCCACGTACTTGATGGTGACGGTGAGCATCACCGCCCAGAACAGCACCGACAGCACACCCATGACATGCTCGGGCGTCGGCGCGATGCCGGAGCCATGCGTGAAGGTTTCGCGCATCGTGTAGAGCGGGCTGGTGCCGATGTCGCCAAAGACGACGCCCAGGGCACCGATAATCAGTCCGGACGCCGCGTGCTTCTCCGCCGAGCCGTGGCCATTGCCATTCCCATTGAGAGGGGTGGCGGTGGCGGAAACGGCTGCGGGAGTAGGCGACTGGGGACTGGGTTTGAGGCTGGGATCGTCTTGGGACATTTTTGGGTCGCGGCCGAATTCGGCGGCGGCGCGGGTTTGCGCTCGCGCTGCAGTGCTGTCAACGCACCAAATCCAGCATGGCTCCCGCAAAATCGCTTGACTTGCCGCCGTCCGGGAGGCGGCCTTGTGTAATGACTACAAGCAGGGCGAAAACGTCGGAATCGGCCGTAGAATCGAGCGATCTGGGCGATCCGAGGCTGTATCGCGACGACAGCTGGCGGCCCGCCTTCGCCCGGCTGCGACGCCACGATCCGGTGCATTTCCACCCGGACAGCCCCTACGGGCCCTATTGGTCGGTGACCCGCTACGCCGATATCATGAAGGTCGAACTCGACCCCGCGACCTATTCCTCGTCCTCGGCCCTGGGCGGCATCCAGATCGCCGACCAGCCCCAAGGCGAGGAACTGCCCAATTTCATCCGCATGGACCCCCCGCGGCACACCGCCCAGCGCAAGACCGTGGCGCCGATCGTTGCCCCGACCAACCTCGCCAACCTGCAGACCACCATCGAGATGCGCACGGCCGTGGTGCTCGACTCCCTGCCGCTAAACGAGACCTTCGACTGGGTCGACCGTGTCTCGACCGAGCTGACGGCGATGATGCTGGCGACGCTGTTCGACTTTCCCTGGGAGGAGCGGCGCAAGCTGACGTACTGGTCCGACGTCGCCATCGCCAATATCGAGGCCGAGGACGCCGTCGTGAAGAGCAATTCAGAGCGCATGGCCGAACTCAGGGTCATGGGACAGACCATGGCTGCTCTGTGGAAGGAGCGCGCCGCCCAGCCGCCCAAGTTCGACCTGATCTCGATGATGGCGCATGCCGAGGCGACGCGCGACATGCCGCTGCCTGAGTTCATCGGCAACTTCGCCTTGCTGATCGTGGGCGGCAACGACACCACGCGCAATTCGATGACGGGCGGCCTGATCGCGCTCGTGGAGAATCCCGACCAGTATGAGAAGCTGACGCACGATCCCGACCTGCTGGCGACGGCGATCCCCGAGATCATCCGCTACCAGACGCCTGTCATTCACATGCGGCGCACGGCGACGAAGGACACCGAACTCGGTGGCAAGCAGATCAAAAAGGGCGACAAGGTCGTCATTTGGTACGTCTCGGGCAACCGCGACGAGAGCGCCATCGACGCGCCCGAAGCCTTCCGCGTCGATCGCCCCAAGGCGCGCCAGCATCTCGCCTTCGGCGCCGGCATCCACCGCTGCGTCGGCGACCGCCTGGCCGAGATGCAGCTTCGTATCCTCGTGCACGAGATGATGAAGCGCCGGATGAAGATCGAACTGATGGGCCCGCCCGTGCGGCTCTATTCGAATTTCATCCGTGGCATCCGGTCGTTGCCGGTGAGGCTCGCGGGCTAGGCCTTTTTGATCGTCGCCACGCCGGCCGCAAACGCCTGCTGCAACAGCCATACATCGCCAGCGATGGAGACGAAATCGTAGCCCATCTTCACGAACTGGGCGGCCTGTTTGGCGTCGACGGCGAGACGCCCGGCCGACTTGCCGTGCTTCTTGGCTGCCGCCAGCGTCGCCTGCTCGGCTTTGACGAAATCGGCATCGTCCCAGGCGCCGGGCTTGTTCAGCGCCACCGAGAGATCGTTGTGCCCGAGCCACAGCATGTCGACGCCGGGCATCGCCAGCATCTCGTCGGCGGCCGCTCCACCGCGCGGGTCCTCGACCTGCAGGATGATGGCGGTACGGGCGTTTTGTTCGGCGAAGCGTTGCAGCAGCGGCTCCGAACGCATGGCGAAGCGCTCGTGCGCGAGACCCAGCGCCACGCCGCGCGTGCCGTCGGGCCAGTATTTGGCGGCATCGAGCACAGCCTTGGCTTGCGCCACCGATGACACGATGGGCACCATGATGCCGTCGGCGCCGGTATCGAGGGCGCGCGAAATGTGATGCCGCGACTGACTGGGCACGCGCACGATCATCGGCAGGTCGGCGGCCTGGCAGTAGCGCACGACCTGTCGCACGGTGTCGAATCCGAATCCGGTATGCTCCATATCGAGCACGGCATATTCGGCGCCGGCGGCCTTCAGGATCTGACCGATGCCGGGCGTGGCGAATTCGAACAGGAAGGTGCCGATTTTGGTCTGCGGCTTGCCGATGTATGAACGCAGGTCCGATGCCGGCATGCGATTTCCCCCTTTGTTGTTGGTTGCAGGATAGGGGGTGCGCGCCGATTGTCGATGCAGATGACTCCCCTGGCGCTCTACGGCCTCGTCGTCTTTTCGGCGATCGCCAATTCGATCTGGAACGCGCTGGTGAAGTCGGTGGGCGACCGCACGCTCACCATGGTGATGATCCGCATCACCGGCCTTCTGCTGGGACTGGCAGCACTCCCGTTCGTCGACTGGCCCGCGCCGGAAAGCTGGAAATGGCTGGCGCTGACCGCTGTCGTGATGTTCGCCTATTACGCACTGCTGGTCCGTTCCTATGGGCTGGGCGACATGAGTGTCGTCTATCCGCTGGCCCGCGGCATCGCGCCGGTGCTCACGACCCTGGTGGCCTTCGCTGCCATCGGCGAGGCGCTGAGTCCGTTGCATATGCTCGCCGTCGCGTTGATCTCGCTCGGCATCATGGCGCTTTCGTTCGGCGCGGGCGTCAGCCGGGAGGCAGTGGGCTTTGCCGTGGCGACCGGCGTGTCGGTGGCGACCTACAGCTTTTTCAGCGGTATGGGCGTGCGCGCGGCGGGTACGGTGCTGGGCTATCAGGCGATCCTCGAGATCGTCACGGGCGCGGGCATGCTGATGTTCGCGCTAGTAACGCGTCGCGCCGCACTCTTCCGCCATATCAGGCACTTCGGCGCCGTCGGCCTCTTCGCCGGCACGGTCTCCGTGCTGGGGTTCGTCGCGTTCCTCTTTGCCGCGCAAAGCCTGCCGCTCGGCCCTGTCGTGGTGCTGCGCGAAACCAGCGTCATCTTCGGGGCGATCATCGGCACAGTCGTACTAAAGGAGGGCTTCGGTTTCCGCCGCGTAACCGCAGCCGCTTTGGTCGTGAGCGGGATTGCGCTGCTGGCCATCCTGCGATGAGATAGGGTGTAGCCACACTCAATCTGGAGGAAACACACCATGAAGCTCTATTACATGCCCGGCGCCTGCTCTCTCGGCATTCACGTCATTCTGGAAGAGATCGGCAAGCCCTACGACGTGCAGAAGATCGACGGCGCCAAGCAGGAACAGTACGGCGCCGACTTCGTTAAGGTCAATCCGAAGTCCAAGGTGCCGACGCTGACCAAGGACGACGGCTCGACGCTGACAGAGTTCCCGGCCATCGCCACCTGGCTCGCCCGCAAGAACCCGGAGAAGGGCCTGCTGCCGACCGACGCCGATGGCGAGGCCAGTGCGCTGGAAGCCATGGATTACGTCGTCTCGACCATGCACATGCAGGGCTTCTCGCGCATGTTCCGGCCGATCAACTACGCGCCGACCGAAGCCGATCACGACAAGGTCAAGGCGCGCGGCAAGGAGATTATGGAGAAGGGTCTCGCGCTGATGGACAAGACGCTCGAGGGCAAGGAATACGTCGCCGGCAAGTTCTCGGTGGCCGATGCCGCGCTCTTCTATGTCGAGTTCTGGGCGCATGGCCGCATGAAGATGACCCTGCCCAAGAACGTCGCCGCCCATTACGCGCGCATGAAGGCCCGTCCGGCCGTCGCACGCGTGCTGGAGCAGGAAGGCCTCTCCGCCGCGGCCTAACGTGCTGCCGGCGTCGCTGAAGAGCCGTCTCACACTGCCGCTGATCGCGGCCCCGATGTTTCTGGTTTCGGGGCCGGCGCTGGTGAAGGCGGCCTGTCGGGCGGGCGTGATCGGTTCCTTTCCGACCGCCAACTGCCGGACGGTCGAGGAACTCGACGCCTGGCTGGCCGACATGGCCCTCAACGGCAAGCGTGCCGCCGACGAGATGGGCAAAGAGGTGGCACCGCTTTGTCCCAACCTGATCGTCCACCGTTCCAATCCGCGCGTGCCGGACGATCTCGCCGCCGTGCTGAGGGCGAAGGTCGAACTCGTCATTACGTCGGTCGGCTCGCCCGAGCCGGTGATGAAGCCGTTGAAGGATGCGGGCTGTCTCGTCTTCGCCGACGTGGCCTCGGTGCGTCATGCCGAGAAGGCCATCGCGTCGGGAGTCGACGGGCTCGTTCTGCTGACGGCAGGCGCGGGCGGGCAGACCGGCTGGGCCAATCCCTTCGCCTTCGTGCGGGCCGTGCGGAAATTCTGGGACGGCGCGATCGTCATGGCGGGCGGCATGGCCGACGGTCACGCGGTCTTTGCCGCGCAAGCCCTGGGCTGCGACCTCGCCTATATGGGCACGCGCTTCATCGCCACGCGCGAGAGCCTGGCGAAGGATGAATACAAGCAGATGCTGGTGAACAGCCTGCTCGACGACGTGCTGCTGACGCGGGCCTTCACCGGGCTGGAGACCAATATGCTGCGGCCCTCGATCGAAGCGGCCGGCCTCGATCCCGACAACCTGCCGCGGCGCGGCGCCATCGACATCGCCAAGGACATCAACGCCGCCGAACGCGAGAGACGGGACGCCGGGGGGCCCAACGCCAAGCGCTGGAAGGATATCTGGAGCGCCGGCCACTCGGTCTCGGGCGTCGCCGATATTCCCTCGGTCGCCGAACTCGTCGAACGGACGGCGGCGGAATACGCTACTGCGGCTCGATCTTCGCGAGCTTGATGTCGTTCGTCCAAAGCTCACACTCGTGCGTCACGAAGGCGTCCGACGCGGCGATGTCCCAGTCCCGGGGAGGCGGTGTGCTGCCGATGTCGAGCAGGTGCTTGTGCACCTCACACTAAAAAGGCTGGCCCGCCACTTTCTCCAGCTCATGCGCCACGATGCGCGAGACGATGTCGCCCGAGCCTCCCGGGCCGAAGGGCACGACGACGCGAACCGGTTTGGTCGGATAGTTTTCCTGGGCGCAGGCGAAATCACCGGCGATGACAAACGGCGCGCTCCCCAGCACGCCTATAGCGCCTCTTCTTTTCATGCCGCCGCGGAGCCCCGCGCGGCGCCGTCCTAGTGCAGATGGTAAAGGCCGCTGGCGAAAGTGAATTCCGCTGGCTGAATCAGCCTCGCATTGGCCACGCGAACTCGATGGACCTTACCGTCCAGATTGTGTTCCCAGAAATCAAGGAACTTGCTGAGGTTGGGGAATTTCGGAGCTAGATCAAGATTTTGCCAGAGGAAGGACTGCAAAACATGCCTGTGATCGGGCATCCAGTAGAGGATTTCGGCGGTGGTGAAGCGATAGTCGTTGAGCTGAGCCACAAAACTCCGGTCCATCGAGCACTCCTTGACACGACAAGCCACACGGAATAGTCACGCACCCTTAACGCAAAATCATTAAAAATCGTTCCACACCAACGACTTAGCAGCCGTGCCCGGCGATTGCTGCCAGTGCGAAGCTACTTTGCCCGGTTTCCTTGACTCGGCCCGGCAATACCCTTAAACCCTGCGCGTCTTTAGCACTCACCTCGTTTGAGTGCTGACAGGCGCCGATATTCACCGATCTGGAGGAAGAAAATATGAAGTTCCGTCCGCTTCACGACCGAGTCGTGGTCAAGCGCGTTGAAGAAGAAGGCAAGACCAAGGGCGGCATCATCATTCCCGACACCGCCAAGGAAAAGCCGATGGAAGGCGAGATCGTCGCCGTCGGTCCCGGCGCCCGCGACGAGAAGGGCACGCTGGTTCCGCTCGACGTCAAGAAGGGCGACCGCATCCTGTTCGGCAAGTGGTCGGGCACGGAAATCAAGCTCGATGGCGAGGATCTCCTCATCATGAAGGAGTCCGACATCATGGGCATCATCGAAGGCACGCCGGCTTCCGTCCGCAAAGCCGCCTAATCCACTCCATCCAATAAACATCGAAAGAGGAACATCACATGGCAGCCAAGGAAGTCCGTTTTAGCGGCGATGCCCGCGAGCGCATGCTGCGCGGCGTCGACATTCTCGCCAACGCCGTCAAGGTCACGCTGGGTCCCAAGGGCCGCAACGTCGTCCTCGACAAGTCGTTCGGCGCCCCGCGCATCACCAAGGACGGCGTCACCGTCGCCAAGGAGATCGAGCTCGCCGACAAGTTCGAGAACATGGGCGCCCAGATGGTGCGCGAAGTGGCCTCGAAG
>JBBRFD010000234.1:0-6972 GCA_038224985.1 Reyranellales bacterium | reverse complement strand
CATTGTGGCGCTCTCCAAGGGTGGCCCGCCGCGCGTCATCACGCCCGCCCCGGCCAACGACACCGCCGCGAAGTAGGGGCGCGAAGTAGGGGCGCCCATTAGGGGCGCTGAGTAGACCCGATCCGGGTTCCCTGCGGCCGCAAATCCTGTAGACCGGAATATCGATGCAGCGCGAGGGCGAAATGATCATATTCGCGCCACCCTGGCATTGCAGGCCGCCGCAAAGAACCTATATAGCCCTTGTCCCAATCGGGTTTTCGCGGTCCGGGACACATATTGTATTTGGGGGTCCATCCGGCGCCTTTGGGGCCGGCCGATCCGCCTAGAGAGAGAGTGGAAAAATGGCGAAAGTCATCGGTATCGATCTCGGCACGACCAACTCGTGCGTTGCCGTCATGGAAGGCGGCGAGACCAAGGTTATTGAAAATTCCGAGGGCGCGCGGACGACGCCGTCGATGGTGGCGTTTGCCGACAGCGGCGAGCGTCTGGTCGGCCAGGCCGCCAAGCGCCAGGCCGTCACCAACCCGATGAAGACCCTCTATTCGGTCAAGCGCCTGATCGGCCGCCGCTTCGACGACCCGATGGTCCAGAAGGAGATGTCGCTCGTCCCCTTCAAGATCGGCAAGGCGCCGAGCGGCGATGCCTGGGTCGAGGCCAATGGCGAGCAGTACAGCCCGAGCCAGATCTCGGCCTTCATCCTCGGCAAGATGAAAGAGACCGCCGAGTCCTATCTCGGCGAGAAGGTCGAGCAGGCGGTCATCACCGTCCCGGCCTACTTCAACGACGCCCAGCGCCAGGCGACCAAGGATGCCGGCCGCATCGCCGGTCTCGACGTCCTGCGCATCATCAACGAGCCGACCGCGGCGGCCCTCGCCTATGGCATGGACAAGCGCAAGAACGGCACCGTCGCGGTCTATGACCTGGGCGGCGGCACCTTCGACGTCTCGATCCTCGAGATCGGCGACGGCGTGTTCGAGGTCAAGGCGACCAACGGCGACACTTTCCTCGGCGGCGAAGACTTCGACGTCCGCATCATCGGCTACCTCGCCGACGAGTTCAAAAAAGAACAGGGCATCGACCTGCGCAACGACAAGCTTGCGTTGCAGCGCCTGAAGGAAGCGGCCGAGAAGGCCAAGATCGAGCTCTCCACCGCCAAGGAGACCGAGATCAACCTGCCGTTCATCACCGCCGATGCCTCGGGTCCGAAGCATCTCGTGCTCAAGATGTCGCGCGCCAAGCTCGAGACCCTGGTCGACGATCTCGTCCAGCGCACGCTCGATCCCTGCAAGGCGGCCCTCAAGGACGCCGGGATGAACGCCGGTCAGATCGACGAGGTCATTCTCGTCGGAGGCATGACGCGCATGCCCAAGGTCATCGAGACGGTCAAGGCGTTCTTCGGCAAGGAGCCGGCCCGCAACGTCAATCCCGACGAAGTCGTCGCGGTCGGCGCCGCCATTCAGGCCGCCGTGCTCAAGGGCGAGGTCAAGGACGTCCTGCTGCTCGACGTGACGCCGCTGTCGCTCGGCATCGAGACGCTGGGCGGCGTGTTCACGCGCCTGATCGAGCGCAACACGACGATCCCGACCAAGAAGAGCCAGACCTTCTCGACGGCCGACGACAACCAGACCGCCGTCACCATCCGCGTCTTCCAGGGCGAACGCGAGATCGCGGCCGAGAACAAGATGCTCGGCCAGTTCGACCTCGTCGGCCTGCCGCCGGCGCCGCGCGGCATGCCGCAGGTCGAGGTCACTTTCGACATCGACGCCAACGGCATCGTCCAGGTCTCGGCCAAGGACAAGGCCACCGGCAAGGAACAGCAGATCCGCATCCAGGCTTCGGGCGGCCTCAGCGAGGCCGAGATCCAGAAGATGGTGAAGGATGCCGAAATCCACGCCGAGGAAGACAAGAAGAAGCGCGAGCTGATCGACGCCCGAAACCAGGGCGAGGCCTTGGTGAACTCGACCGAGAAGCACCTGCGGGAATACGGCGACAAGGTGAGCCCCACCGAGAAGGCCGAGATCGAGGGTGCGGTCGAGGCGCTGAAGTCGGTCCTGCCGGGTGACGACGCCGAGGCCATCAAGACCAAGACCAATGCCGTGGCGCAGGCGGCGATGAAGCTCGGCGAGGCGATTTACAAGGCGCAGCAGGCCGATCCGATGGCCGGCCAGGGCGGCACGCCCGGCGGCGCCCCGGGTGACTCCCCGGGTGCCGACGGCGCTCCTCACACCGACGCGAAGGGCGAGAAAGTCGTCGACGCGGAGTTCGAGGATGTCACCGACGCCAAGAAAAAGACGGGCTCCGGCGGGGCTTAGTCGCTAGAAATACAACGGTAAACCTCCCGCCCGGGAAACCCTCGGGCGGGAGGTCTTCGGTTTGGGGCCTTAAGGTGGGGGCTGCGTAAGGCGTCATGGCCCAGGATTTTTACGAAATGCTTGGCGTTGCCCGCACGGCGAGCGGCGACGACATCAAGAAGGCCTTCCGCAAGCTCGCGATGGAGCATCACCCCGATCGCAATCAGGGCAACAAGGACGCCGAGAAGAAATTCAAGGAGTTGAACCACGCCTACGATGTCCTGAAGGACCCGGACAAGCGCGCCGCCTATGACCGTTACGGCGCGGCGGCCTTCGAGGGCGGCGGCGGCCCGGGCGGCGGACCCGGCGCGGCGGGCTTCGATTTCGGCTCGGTCTTCGGCGACATCTTCGATGAAATGTTCGGCGGCCAGCGGGGCCGCCCCGGCGGACGGGCCGATACGCGCGGCCAGGACCTGCGCTTCAATCTCGAGATCACGCTGGAACAGGCCTACGGCGGCACCGAAGCCACGGTGCGCGTACCCAGTTCGATCGCCTGCGAGACCTGCCAGGGCTCGGGCGCCGAAGCCGGCTCCAAGCCGCAGCAATGCGCCACCTGCCACGGTCGCGGGCGGCTGCGCGCCCAGCAGGGCTTCTTCACCGTCGAGCGCGCCTGCCACACCTGCCATGGCGCCGGCCAGGTCATCGACAAGCCCTGCAAGACCTGCGCGGGCCAGGGCCGCGTAAGGCGCGACAAGACGCTCAAGGTCAATATCCCGGCCGGTGTCGAGGACGGCACCCGCATCCGCCTCACCGGCGAAGGCGAGGCCGGCACGCGCGGCGGTGCGGCGGGCGATCTCTACGTCTTCCTGTCGGTGCGCCGGCACACGCTGTTCGAACGCGAGGGTGCCGACATCCATTGCCGCGTGCCGATCTCGATGGTGCAGGCAACCCTGGGTGGCAATATCGAGGTGCCGACGCTCGACGCCAAGATGGCGCGCATCAACATTCCCGCCGGCGCCCAGGGCGGCCACCAGTTCCGTCTGCGCGGCAAGGGCATGCCGATCGTGCGCTCCAGCCAGCGCGGCGACATGTACATCGAGATCATGGTCGAGACGCCGGTCAACCTGACGGCCAAGCAGAAAGAGCTGCTCAAGGAATTCGAGAACGCCGGCAAGACCAGCCCGACCTCCGAGGGCTTCTTCACCAAGGTGAAGGAAATGTTCGGCGGCTGATGACCGGTTTCCTCGCCTCCAGCTGGGAACTGGTTCTGTCGGCTTTCGCGCCCCTGGCCATGGCGTTTGGCCTCTTCGCGCTGGAGGCCAGAGGGCCGCTCGCCGCCCCCATCCGCTCCGGCCGCGGGCTGGTGGCGCCCTACTTCACCGTGGTCTCGATCATCTTCGGCCTCTTCGCCGCCCTGCTGGTGAGCGATGTCTGGCAGAAATGCAACGAAGCCCGGCACGCCGTCGAGGCCGAAGGCGACGCGGTCCATTTGATCGCCCATCTCGCCCGCGCCAACGGCATCGAGGCCATGGCAATGCCGCGTCTCAAGGCCTATGCCGAGGCCGCCAGCGCCGAGGACCCCTACTCCGCTGCCATCGACGCGCGCCGCGGCGAGACCGGCAAGGCCTATCAGGAATTGCTGGTCGCGCTGAGCACCGTCGTCGGTATCGAACCTCCCGTCCGCGCTGCCCTGCTCGGCGCCGCGCGCGAACTGCTCAACGCCCATGACAAGCGCCTCCATCTCGCCAACGACGTGACAGCGCCGATCAAGTGGCTGGCCCTGCTGGTCTTCGGCGGCATCACCCAGATCGCCCTGATGCTGGTTCATGTCGACAACCGCCGGCCCATGCGCGTGGCGGTCGGCTTGTTCACGGTGGCCTTCAGCTTCTGCCTGGTGGTGGTGGCGATCTTCGACGCGCCCTTCGAGTTCGTCCTCTCGGACGAGCCCGGCGCGACGCTGCGACTGGTGCTGCAGGGACTCTGACTGGCCTTCTAGGCCAAAGCCTCCGCCCGCACGCAGCGCACAAGGTGATGACCGGGCATTTCGCGCAAATCCGGCGGGGCCGCGACACACTGAGCTTCGGCGAACCTGCAGCGCGGCGCGAAGCTGCAGGCGGTAGGCACGTCGGTGAGATCGGGCGGCGCGCCGGGAATCGCTTCCAGCCGCGTGCCGCGCATGCCGCCATGCACCGTCGAGGCGAGCAGGCCGCGGGTATAGGGGTGCTTGGGATGGTCGACCATCTGCTCGACGCCGCCCAACTCGACCAGCTTGCCGGCATACATGACACCGACACGGTCGGAGACTTCGACCGCCACGCCGATATCGTGGGTGACGAAGATCACGCCGAGATCGAGTTCGCGCTGCAGCTCACGGATCAGCAGCAGCACCTGGATCTGCACGGTGGCATCGAGCGCCGTCGTCGGCTCGTCGGCCAGCAGCAGGCTGGGATTGCAGGACAAAGCGAGCGCGATCATGGCGCGCTGGCGCATGCCGCCCGACATCTCGTGCGGATAGGCCTTGAGGCGCAGCGCCGGCGAGGGAATGCGCACCAGTTCCAGAAGCTCCTTGGCGCGCGCCCAGGCATCGCTCTCGCTCTTGCCGGTGTGGCGCTTGATGGTCTCGGTGATCTGGTGGCCGATGGTGAAGACCGGATCGAAAGCTGTCGCCGGCTCCTGGAAGATCATGGCTACGCGCTGGCCGCGCAGGTCGGAGAGCGCGCCCGGCTTCATGTCGAGGACTTCGTCGCCCTCGAGCTTGATGCTGCCCGACCAGCGCGTGCGATGCTCGGGATGGAGGCGCAGGATCGAGCGCAGGGTCACGCTCTTGCCCGAACCCGATTCGCCCAGGATGCCCAGCGTCTCGCCGCGCTTCACGTCGAAGCTGACGCCGTTCACGGCATGGACGGTACGGTCGGGCGTGACGAAGGTGACGTGGAGATCGCGGACCTGCAGGAGTTCGCTTGACGATGAGGCGGTCATGGCGTGGCGGCCTTCGAATGGCCCGAGCCGGCGACGCGCATGTGGCAGGCGACGGCCTGGCTGTCGATATCGGCCAGCGGCGGCTCGACGCGAGCGCAGACGTCTTCGGCGAAGGGACAGCGCGTGCGGAAGCGGCAGCCCGAGGGTGGATCGATCGGGTTGGGCGGATCGCCCTGGATCGGCGCTTCCTGCGTGCGCTTGCGCGGATCCATCGACGGCCGCGCCGAGAGCAGCGCGCGGGTATAGGGATGCTGCGGATTGCCGTAGATCGCATCGACAGCGCCGATCTCGACGATCTTGCCGAGATACATCACCAGCACGCGGTCGCTGAGATACTGCACGACGTTGAGGTCGTGGCTGATGAAGACATAGGTCAGGCCGAGCTCGCTCTTGAGATCGACCAGCATGTTGAGGACCTGGGCCTCGACCGACTTGTCGAGCGCCGACACCGCCTCGTCGAGGATGACCAGCCGCGGCCGCAGCGCCAAGGCGCGGGCGATATTGACGCGCTGGCGCTGGCCGCCCGACAGCTCGTGCGGATAGCGCGTGTAGTAGCTCTCGGGATCGAGGCTGACCTTGCTCAAGAGATCGCGTACCCGCGCCTTGGCTTCCGCCGCCGGCAGGCCGTGCGCCTTGGGCGAGAAGGCCAGCGTCTCGCCGATGGTGAGGCGCGGATTGAGCGAGGCGTAGGAATCCTGGAACACCATCTGCACCTGGCGGCGCAGTTCGTTCAGTGTGATGCCGTGCGGCTCATCGACCGGATCGCCGTCCAGCACCAGCGTGCCCTTGTCGGGCTTGAGGAGGCGGATCAGCAGGCGCGCGACGGTCGACTTGCCGCAGCCCGACTCGCCCACGACGCCCAACGTCTCGCCCTTGGCCACCGACAGCGACAGATCGTCGACGGCACGGACGACGCGGGTGGCGCGACCGAGCAGGCCACCCGGCACCGGGAAGAACTTGCGCAGGTTGTTGGCCAGGAGCAGCGGCTGGGCCGGGCCGCCGCGATCCTCGATAGGCGTCAGCGCATCCATGTCAGGCCTTCACGTCCATGGCGGCACGCAGGCCATCGCTCATGAGGTTGAAGCAGATCGAGGTGATGAAGATCATCACGCCGGGCAAGGCGGCCAGTACGGGATTGACGTAGATCGCCTGGCGCAGCGTGTTCAGCATAAGGCCCCATTCCGGCTCGGGCGGCTTGACGCCCAGGCCGAGAAAGCTGAGGCCGGCCGCCAGGATGATCGCCACGCTGATCAGCGAGGTGGCGTAGACCAGGATCGGTCCCAGCACGTTGCCCAGAACGTGGACGCGCACGATGGTGAAGGTGCCGGCGCCGCTTGCCCGCGCGGCATCGACGAAGTCGAAGCCGCGCACCTGGGTGGTGACGCTCTCCGACACCCGGCAGATCGGCGGAATGAAGACCAGGGTGAGCGAGAGCAGGGTGTTCTCGGTGCCCGCACCCATGGCACCCGAGAGGGAGATGGCCAGCAGCACGGAAGGGAAAGCGTAGAACACGTCCATGACACGCATGATCGCCATGTTGATCTTGCCGCCGACGAAGCCTGCGGTGATGCCGAGCGAACCGCCGATCAGCAAGGCGCACAGAACAGGCATGACCCCCATGAAAAGCGACAGGCGGCCGCCGTAGATCAGGCGGGCAAACATGTCCCGTCCCAGCTCATCGGTGCCCAGCAAGTGGTTGGGC
>JBBRFD010000233.1:0-6979 GCA_038224985.1 Reyranellales bacterium | reverse complement strand
CCTGGCCGAGCGAGAGGTTGAAGTTCTGCAGCGCGACCTTGCGGAAGGCGTCGGCGTCGTGGCCTTCCGGCATGACGATCGCCGTCAGCGAGCCCGAATAGGCCTTGGGATCGCTGCACAGGATCTCCAGCCCCCAGTCGGTGACGGCAGTGCGCGTCGCCTCGGCGTGGCGCGTGTGACGCGCGAAGACGGCGTCGAGGCCTTCTTCGGTCAGCATGTCGATGGCTTCGGAGAGGCCGTAGATCAGATTGGTGGCGGGCGTGTACGGGAACCAGCCGTTGGCATTGGCCGTCAGCATCTCTTCCCAGTTCCAGAAGGCGCGTGGCGTAGTGGCCTTCTTCGAGACCTCGATCGCCTTCTCGCTCACGGCGTTGAAGGAGAGCCCCGGCGGCAACATCATGCCTTTCTGAGAGCCCGCCACGGTGACATCGACGCCCCAGGCGTCGTGGCGATAGTCGACTGAACCCAGCGACGAGATCGTGTCGACCAGCAGTAGGGCCGGGTGCTTGGCGGCATCGATTGCTTGGCGCACGGCGGAGATGTCGCTCACCACGCCGGTCGAGGTCTCGTTATGGACGATGCAGACGGCCTTGATGGCATGGCCGGTGTCCTGCTTCAGGCGCGCCTCGATGGCGGCTGGGTCGGCCGGCTTGCGCCAGTCGCCGCCCATGAACTCCGACTTGATGCCGAGCTTGTCGGCCATCTTCTTCCACAGCGAGGCGAAGTGGCCGGTCTCCCACATCAGCACGGTGTCGCCGGCCGAGAGCGTGTTCACCAGGGCGGCTTCCCAGGCTCCGGTGCCGGAGGCGGGGTAGATAATGACGGGCTGCTTGGTCTGGAAGATCTGTCGGACGCCGCGCAGGACCTTCTTGGCCAGAGCGTTGAACTCGGGACCGCGGTGATCGATCGTCGGGTTGTCCATGGCGCGCAGGATGCGGTCGGGGACGTTCGTCGGGCCGGGAATCTGCAGGAAGTGGCGGCCGCTCGGATGTGAATTCAGGCGCATCTTTTGTCCCCTCGGAGATTGCAGTTGCATTTTGTATACAAAATGCGAAACTGGGTCCAGAGGGAAAATGGACGGGTCGAACTTTCCGATAGCGCGGCAGGCGCTGCCCGAGGCGGCGGCGGAGCGGTTGCGCGGGTTGATCGTCGAGGGCGTGCTGGCGCCGGGGGCGCGGCTGAACGAGCGCGAGCTTTGCGAGCAGCTCGGGCTGTCGCGCACGCCGCTGCGCGAGGCCTTCCGCATGCTGGCCTCGGAAGGCTTGCTGGTGCAGCTGCCCAACCGCGGCGCCCAGGTCGTGGCGCTGTCGGCCGACGACGTGCGCCATGCCTTCGATGTCATGGGTGCGCTCGAGGCGCTGGCGGGGGAGTTGGCTTGCGCCCGCGTGACCGCCGCCGACCTCGCCGACCTCGAAGGGCTGCAAGCCGAAATGGAGCAGGCCTACGCGCGCAGCGATTTGCCGGACTACTACCGTATAAATCGCGCCATTCACGACCGCATCAACGCCGTCGCTGGCAATCCCGTGCTGACCCAGACATATAAGGCCCTGAACGCGCGGCTCCATGCGCTGCGCTTTCGCTCGAACGTCAACCGGACCAAATGGAGCAGCGCGGTGAACGAGCACCGGGAGATGCTACAGGCCTTGGGCGCCGGCGATGCGGCCCGGTTGCGTGAGATACTTGTCGGTCATCTCCGCGCCAAGCGCGAGGCGGTGCTCGGCGAGATGCCAAAGCCGACAGCACCAAAGCAGACGACATAGGGACAAGAACAACACCCGACCGGGAGGACGAAAAGAAATGACTTCGACATTCAAGCCGTCGCGCCGCCGTGCGCTGAAATTAGGCCTCGCCGCCACCTTGGCGCCGGCCCTCGTTCCCGCCACCGCCGTGCGCGCCCAGACCTGGCCCAGCGGCCCGATCACCTGGCTTAACCCGTTCCCGGCCGGCGGCGGCACCGACGTCTTCGCCCGTCCGCTGGCGGCGCAGGTCGGCGACCAGATCGGCACGCAGATCCTGATCGACAACAAGGGCGGGGCCGGCGGCACCGTCGGCGCCTCGCAGGCCGCCAAGATGAAGCCCGACGGCCAGACCTTCTTCGTCGGCGCCGTCCATCACACCATCGCGCCCTCGATCTACAAGAGCCTCGACTACGATCTCGAGAAGTCCTTCGAGCCGCTGACCATGATCGCGCTGGTGCCGCAGGTGATCTCCATCCACCCGCAGCGCGTGCCGGCCAAGAACTACGCCGAGTTCCTCGACTACGTTAAGAAGAACCCCGGCAAGGTGAACTATGCCTCGCCCGGCGCCGGCACGGCGCATCATCTGGCGGGCGAGCTCTTCAAGCTCGAGACCAAGACCGACCTCACGCATGTACCCTATCGCGGCGCCGGCCCGGCGATGCAGGACCTGCTCGCCGGCAATGTCGACATGATGTTCGACGGCATGGGCACCTCGGCCTCGCAGATCAAGGTCAATCGCCTGATCGGCCTTGCCGTGGCGACGCCCAAGCGCCTGCCCGAGTTCCCGGACATTCCGACGGGCGCCGAAGTCGGCATTCCCGGCTGGATCGTGTCGACCTGGTACGGTCTGTGGGCCATCAAGGGCACGCCCAAGCCGATCGTCGACCGCATGTATGCCGAGATCGCCAAGGCACTGGCGACGCCCAAGCTTCAGGGCATCTGGAAGGACCAGATCGCACAGGTCGGCGGCGAGGCGCCTGCCGAATTCGCCAAGCGCATCCGTTCGGAAATCGAGAAGTGGGCCAAGGTCGTGCAAGCGGCCGGGGTGAAACTCGACTGAGTTCCCTCGAACAAACCCTCAAGGGCGCCATCCGGGGCGACGTCCTCTTCGACGGCGCCTCGCGGGGGCGCTATTCGACCGACGCCTCGATCTACCAGGTCGAGCCGGTGGGCGTGGTTGTGCCGCGCGATGAGGCCGATCTCGCGGCCATCGTCGATGTCGCGCGGGCGCGGAAGGTGGCGATCCTGCCGCGCGGTGCCGGAACCTCGCAGTGTGGCCAGACTGTCGGCCAGGCACTGGTCATCGACATGTCGAAGCACTTGCGCGACGTGATCTCCTTCGACAAGGCACGTGCCGAAGTGACGGTGCAACCCGGAATCGTGCTCGATCACCTCAATGCCTGGCTGAAGCCGCACGGCCTCTGGTATCCCGTCGATGTCTCGACGGCAGCGCAATGTACGCTGGGCGGCATGGCCGGCAACAATTCCTGCGGCAGCCGCTCGATCCGCTACGGCAATATGGTGCACAACGTGGCCGGCCTCGATGCGATCCTGGCCGACGGCACGCAGGCGCGTTTCGACTCGTCTCGGCCCGAGGATATGGCGCCGGGCGTGCGCGCCATCGTCGACAAGATCGCGGCCATGGCGCTGTCCGAGCGCGGCGAGATCGAGAAGATGTATCCGAAGGTGCTGCGCCGCGTCGGCGGCTACAACTTCGACATCTTCTTCCCGCAGTCGGAACGGCCCTACACCACCGACAACTCGGTCAACCTCTCGCATCTGCTGGTCGGCAGTGAAGGCACGCTCGCGGTCACGCGGCGCCTCACGCTCAAGCTGCAGCCGCTGCCCAAGCACCGCACGCTCGGTGTCGTCAACTTCACCAACTTCCACAAGGCGATGGACAGCGCCCAGCACATCGTCAAGCTGAAGCCGGCCGCCGTCGAGCTGGTCGATCGCACCATGATCGAGCTGGCGCGCGCCAATCCGGCCTTCCGCCCCGTCATCGAACGGGCCCTGATCGGCAGGCCCGAGGCCATCCTGCTGGTCGAGTTCTCCGGTGAGGACCGCGACACCCAGATTGCTGATCTGCGCCGGCTGGTCGAGCTGATGGCCGATCTCGGCCTGCCCGGCTGCGTCGTGGAAATGCCCGAGGCCAAGGCGCAGTCCGAACTCTGGGAAGTGCGCAAGGCCGGCCTCAACATCATGATGTCGATGAAGGGCGACGGTAAGCCCGTCTCCTTCATCGAAGACTGCGCCGTGCCGCTCGAGCATCTCGCGGATTACACGCAGCGTCTGACCGATGTCTTCACCCGGCACGGCACCAAAGGCACCTGGTATGCCCATGCCAGTGTCGGCACCCTGCATGTGCGGCCAATCCTCGACATGCGCCGCGAGGGCGCCGCCAAGATGCGCGAGATCGCCGAGGAGGCCTCGGCGCTGGTGCGCGAATACAAGGGCGCGTTCTCGGGCGAGCATGGCGACGGCCTGGTGCGGTCGGAATGGGTGGCCTGGCAATTCGGACCGCGCCTCACCAAGGCCTTCGAGGCCATCAAGGACCTGTTCGATCCGCAGGGGATCCTCAATCCCGGCAAGATCGTGCGCGCCTCGAAGATGGACGACCGCTCGTTGTTCCGCTTCAAGCCGGGCTACCAGGGCATCGAGCTCAAACCGGCACTCGACTGGTCGGCGTGGAACGTGCAGGCCGATCCGATGACCGAGGCGCTGACCGCGCCGGGCACGGGCGGCGATCCGACCGGCGGCTTCGCGAAGGCCACGGAGATGTGCAACAACAATGGCCATTGTCGGAAGTTCGATGCCGGCACCATGTGCCCCAGCTTCCGCATCACGCGCGACGAGGTTCATCTGACGCGCGGTCGCGCCAATACACTGCGCCTCGCCCTGTCGGGCCAGCTCGGTCCCGACGCGCTGGCTTCGGATGAAGTCGCCAAGGCGCTCGATCTCTGTGTCTCCTGCAAGGGCTGCAAGCGCGATTGCCCGACCGGCGTCGACATGGCGCGCATGAAGATCGAGGTGAAGGCGGCGCAGACGGCCAAGCGCGGCCTCTCGCTGCGCGACCGCATGATCGCCGATCTGCCGCGCTATGCGCCCTGGGCCAACCGCGTGCCGTGGCTTTTCAACACCGCCGCCATCGGCCGCGCGCTGATCGGCTTTGCCGGACCGCGCTCGCTGCCGGTCTGGCGCGGCGAAACCTTTCTCGGCAAGACGGCGCCCAACGCTGCCGATGCGACGGTGGTGCTCTTCGCCGATACCTTCGCCAACAATTTCGAGCCGGAAATCCTGAACGCCGCGCGCCGCGTGCTGGAGGCGGCCGGCCACAGGGTGGCGCTGGCGCTGCCGCCGCAGGGTGAACGGCCGCTCTGCTGCGGTCGCACCTATCTGGCGACGGGTCAGGTCGACAAAGCCAAGCAGGAGGCGAGGCGTCTGCTCGCGGCGGTGGCGCCCTACATCGCCAAGGGCGTGCCCATTGTCGGTCTCGAGCCGTCGTGCATCTTTTCATTGCGCGACGAGTATCTCGTCATGGGCTTTGGCGAAGAGGCCAAGAAGGCCTCGGAGAATTCCTTCCTCTTCGAGGAATTCCTCGCGCGCGAGAAGAAGGCGGGGCGTCTCACGCTGCTGCTGAAGCCGCTCGCCGAGAAGAAGGCTCTGCTGCACGGCCATTGCCACCAGAAGGCCTTCGGCGCGATGAGCGCGGTGCAGGAAGTCCTGGCGCTGGTGCCCGACCTGGCCGTGGGCACCATCGAGTCGAGCTGCTGCGGCATGGCCGGCAGCTTCGGCTACGAGGTCGAGCATTACGACGCCTCGCTCGCCATGGCCGAACTTTCGCTTCTACCGGCTGTGCTGGAAGCCGACGCCGATACCCTGATCGTGGCCGACGGCACCTCCTGCCGTCACCAGATCGCCGACGGCGCCAACCGCCACGCCCTCCACGTCGCCCAAGTGCTGGACCGCGCGCTGGCCTGACCGAAAAAGGTCCCTCGGACGATCAATAGGTGGTCGCCAGCGCGCCGTCCGCAGTGCGGTGCATTGCAGCATGGCGCTCCCTGTGGCACCGTTCGCGCGCATGCAAAATCCCAGAAATCCCTACTCCAGTGCCGACCTCGACCGCGCCAGCGACCAGCGCGAGGACGAGGAGCGGATGCTCGAACTCGCAGCCTCCGGCGAGGCGCGGTTCGTCCCCATCGATACCGAGAAGAACCTGGTCAGGACCGGCGGCAATCCCGAAGCGGTGTTCCTGCAGGGCATGATGGGCCGCGCGGTCGCCAATGCCGCCGACACGCAGATCTTCCTTGGCTACATGGAAGGCACGCCCTATTTCGCCGTCGATGTCACCGGCAAGGACACGCCGCTGTCGGAGCTGGGCGATTTCGTTGACCTGCGCACCGTCGGACCACTGCTCTTCGCCAAGGAGGGCTCGATCCTCGCCTATGCGCGCGGCATGACCTATTGGCATCGCCGCCATCGCTATTGCGGTGTCTGCGGCGCCTCCACGAAGATCACGCGCGGCGGCCATGTCCGCATGTGCACCAACGACAGCTGCAAGACCGAGCATTTCCCGCGCACCGATCCGGCCGTCATCATGCTCGTGCATCACGGCGACAAGTGCCTGCTCGGACGCGGCAAACAGTTCCCCAAGGGCATGCACTCGACGCTGGCGGGCTTCGTCGAGCCGGGCGAGAGCTTCGAGGACGCGGTGGCGCGCGAGGTCTATGAGGAAGTGAAGGTCAAGGTGACGAACATCATCTACCGCTCCTCGCAGCCCTGGCCGTTCCCGGCCTCGGTGATGATCGGCTTTCATGCCGAAGCCCAGTCGATGGATTTCACCGTCAACGAATCCGAACTGGCGAGCGCGCGCTGGATGAGCCGCGAGGAGTTGCGGCCGGAGAACATGCCCAAGGACGGCTCGTTCTTCATGCCGCGCCGCGATTCGATCGCCCGCCGCCTGATCGAAGAGTGGCTGGGCCACGAGGCCGGCGCCTCCATCAACGGTTGACCCCAGAGGCACACATGAGTTCGAAGCTTTTCTCACCCGTCGAGCTGGGTGGCGTCACGCTGCCCAACCGCATCGTCGTCTCGCCGATGTGCCAGTACGCAGCCGTCGATGGCACGGCCCAGGCCTGGCACCAGGTGCATTACGGCATGCTGTCGATGTCGGGGGCGGGGCTGCTGACGCTGGAAGCCACGCATGTCGAGCGTGACGGGCGCATCACGCAAGGTTGCCT
>JBBRFD010000232.1:0-6989 GCA_038224985.1 Reyranellales bacterium | reverse complement strand
CGCGCACGTTGATGTTCCACAGGCACGAGGTGCCTTCCGCCGGCACGCGGTCGGGAATGACCTGGCGCAGGCAGCCGAAAGCGACATCCGGCAGCATCTGGCCAATGACATGGCGCGAAGCGACCGCCGTCGGCTTGGGCGCGTTGAGGATGCAGCCCTCGGGCGCCGAGACCGTCAGCGGTCCCAGCGAACCGGCATTGTTGGGGATATGGGTCGAGACGACGCAGCCCAGGCCGAACACGGTATAGGCCGTGGTATAGGCATGCGGCACGTTGATGCCGCGCTTGGAGGCACCGGTCGTGCCCGTGTAGTCGACATGGATGCCGTCTTGGGAAATCGTCAGGGCCGCCGCCAGCGTCACCGGCTCATCGTAGCCGTCGACCGTCATGGTGTTGTTCCAGGTGCCCTGGGGCAGCTTGGCGATCTCC
The DNA here is from genome assembly GCA_038224985.1 of Reyranellales bacterium. Taxonomy (GTDB): domain Bacteria; phylum Pseudomonadota; class Alphaproteobacteria; order Reyranellales; family Reyranellaceae; genus Reyranella. Next base: position 6,561 of record JBBRFD010000232.1, on the reverse strand, counting down.
TCCAGCACGGCCTCGCGCGAACGGGCGATGATGTGCTCGCCGAGAGTGTCGAGCGACTCGATGCCGAACTCGTCCATCATCTCGACCAGGCGGCGGGCGCCCACGTCGTTGCAGGCGGCCAATGAATAGACATCGCCCTCGGTGTCGATGGGCTGGCGCGTATTGGCGGTGATCATCGCCATCAGCGTCTGGTTGACCTTGCCCTCCTCGAAGAGCTTCAGCATCGGGATATAGAGGCCTTCCATGAAGACGTCGGTGGCATCCGGGCCGAAGCCGATGCCGCCGATATCCATCAAATGGCTGGTGCAGGAGAACAGCGCCACCAGCTTGCCGTTGCGGAAGCAGGGCGTGGTGATGACGAAGTCGTTGAGATGGCCGGTGCCCATCCACGGATCGTTGGTGATATAGGCGTCGCCCGCCTTCATCGTCTCGACCGGGAAGTGACGCAGGAAGTGCTTCACCGACTCGGCCATCGAGTTCACATGGCCCGGCGTGCCGGTCACGGCCTGGGCCAGCATGCGGCCTTCGAGATCGAAGACGCCTGCGGAAAGATCGCCGCATTCGCGTACGATCGGGCTGAAGGCGGTGCGCATCAGGGTCTGCGCCTGTTCCTCGACGACCGCGATCAGGCGGTTCCACATGATTTGCAGGTCGATCAGGCCGACGCTGTTGGATTGGCTCATCGCTTACTCCTTGCGGTCCATGACGATACAGCCGGACGCATCGATGTGTACGGTGAAACTGGCCGAAATATAAGTCGAGGTTTCGTCCTCGGCGACGACCGCCGGGCCTGGGAAGGCGCTGCCCAGGGGCAGTTTCTCGCGGCGATAGACCGGCACGTCGAGCGAGCGGCCCGAGCGGCCATCGAAGACGGCGCGGCGGCCGACTGGCTCAGGCACCGGCGCGGCGGGGGCCTTGCCCTGCACCGCCGGCATCTTGGCCTCGGTCGAGACCTGCACCGACCAGCTCAGGATCTCGATGGCGGCGTCGGGAATATGGCGTTCGAAGAGCGCGGCGTAATCGCGCTCGTAGGCCTTGCGCATCATCTCGGCATCGGCGGCCGTCAAAGGCGTGAGCGCCAGCGGCACGGTGATCTCGTGGCCCTGGCCGACATAGCGCATGAAGGCGATGCGCTTCTCGAAAGTCGGCGCACCGCGCGCGCCCGGTTCGACCAGCGCCGTGGCCTCTTTGCTCATCTCGGCCAGCAGCGTATTGGCGCCCTCGGGATCGAAGGCATCGAGGCGCATGTGCTTGCTGCGCACCAACTCGTAGGCCACGGGTGCCGCAAGGAAGCCGACGGCCGAGCCGACACCGGCGTTGGGCGGTATGATCACTCGTTTGACGCCGATCTTCTCGGCGACGCGGGCGGCATGCAGCGGGGCCGCGCCTCCGAAGGCGATCAGCGTATAGTCGTTGGCGATGGCACCGCGTTCGACGGCATGCACGCGCGCCGCACTCGCCATGTTCTCCGAAACCATTTCATAGACGGCATAGGCCGCCATCTCAGCCGACAGGCCGATGCCCTGGCCGACATCGCGGTCGAGCGCGCCCTTGGCCGCCTCGACATCGAGCACGATGCTGCCGGCGGCGAAGTCCTTGGGGTCGATGGTGCCCAGCACGACATTGGCGTCGGTAACGGCCGGATGGGTACCGCCACGGCCGTAGCAGGCCGGACCCGGCTCGGCGCCCGCGCTTTCCGGGCCGACGGTGACGCGCTTCAGGGCATCGAGACGGGCGATCGAGCCGCCGCCTGCCCCGATCTCGACCATTTCGATCACGGGAATGCGCACCGGCAGGCCGGAGCCCTTGAGGAAGCGCGCGGCGCGATCGACCTCGAAGAGCCGCGCGGTATGCGGCTGGTAGTCGTCGATCAGGCAGATCTTGGCCGTGGTGCCACCCATGTCGTAGCTCAGCGCGCGGCTCTCGCCGGCCCGCGCCGCCATCTGCGCCGCAAAAATCGCGCCACCGGCCGGGCCGGATTCGACCAGCCGGACCGGGAAGCGCCGCGCCGTCTCGATGGCCGTCAGGCCACCGCCCGAAGTCACGAGATAGATCGTGCCCTTGAAGTTCTCGGCCGCCAGCGCCGACTGCATGCGCGCGAGATAGGATTCCATGAGCGGCTGGACATAGGCATTGGCCACCGCCGTCGAGGTTCGCTCGTATTCGCGCACTTCCGGGCAGACCTCGCTCGAAAGAGTCACCCACATATCGGGCAAGGCGGCCTTCAGCAGCTCGCGCGTCCGCCGCTCATGCGCCGGATTGGCGTAGGAATGCATATAGGCAATGGCGACGCTCTCGATGCCGCGCTCGGTGAGCATCGGCGCCAGCGCGGTCACCGCCGCCTCGTCGAGCGCCAGCCGCACCTTGCCGGCGACATCCATGCGTTCGGGCACGGTGAAGCGCAGCGCGCGCGGCACCAGGGGCCGGGGCTTCTCGATGGTGAGATCGTACTGGTCGTAGCGGCTCTCGTTGGCGATATCGAGGACGTCGCGGAAGCCCTCGGTGGCGATCAGCGCCGTGCGCGCACCGCGCCGCTCGATCACCGCGTTGGTGGCCAGCGTCGTGCCATGGACGAAGACGCCGACATCGGCGAAGCCCTTGCCGGCATCGCCCAGGATCAGGCGGACGCCGTCGAGCACCGCCTCCTCGGGACGCTGCGGCGTCGTCAACAGCTTGCGCGTCAGCCGCTTGCCGCCCTCTTCCAGCACCACATCCGTGAAAGTCCCGCCGATATCGACGGCAATACGCAAATCGCTGGTCAACACGTGTCCTGATTTCCTGTTCCGGCTTCGGCGAGCCGGACCGTAGTCCGCGGCGCCCTGCGTTGCAATTCGCAGGCCACAATGCCTAAGGTCGAGACGTGACCGACAAGGCTCCGAGCCTCCGCGCGCGACTATACCAGGTCCTGCGCCCCCACGATGCCAGTGCCGGCGCCCGGCAATGGCGGCAGCTTCATTTACTCGTGCTGGCGGCAGGCTTGCTTGCCGTCGCCCTGACGACGCTGAACGATCTGCCGGCCCCGACACGCCGGCTGCTGACCGTCGTCACCCTGGTCGTGAGCGCGTTCTTTCTCGTGGAGTACCTCGCCCGCCTCTGGGTGGCGCCCGAGGCGCCCTCGGAGAGCCGCCATACGCCGGCGCACGCCCGCGCGCATTGGGCCGCCTCGATCCCCGGCCTGATCGGCTTGCTCGCGATCCTTCCGGCAATCATCGTCGTCACCGGCTCGACCATCGCCGGCACCGATGCCGGCGGCGTCTTCTGTCTGCTGTGGATTCTCAAGCTCTCCTCGCATGCCCCGGCTATGGGCACGCTCGGCCACGTCATCGCCAACGAGCGCGCGACGCTCTCATCCATCCTGATCGTCTTCTCCATGGTGCTGGTCGCCGCCGCGACGGGCACGCATCTGCTCGAGCACCAAGGCCAGCCCGACAAGTTCGGCAACCTGCCCGACGCGCTGTGGTGGGCCGTCGTGACGCTGACGACGACGGGCTACGGCGATGTCGTGCCGGCAACCGTCGGCGGCAAGATGATCGGCGCCGTCGTCATGGTGAGCGGCATCTCGGTGCTGGCGCTGATGACCGGCGTGCTCGCCACCGGCTTCGCCGACGAGGAGCGCCGCCGCGAATACATCCGCGTCTGGGAACAGGTCGTGCGCGTGCCGATCTTCACCTCGCTCGGCGTCGTCACGCTGTCGGAGATCGTCGGCAAGCTGCGCACGCGCTATTACCCCGCCCGCATCAACGTCGTGCTCCACGGCGATCCCGGCGACTCGATGTTCTTCATCTCCGACGGCGAGGTCGAAGTCCTCCTGACGCATAGCGCGATCAAGCTGGAACAAGGCGCCTTCTTCGGCGAGATGTCGCTGCTCGATCGTCAGCCGCGCAGCGCCACGGTGGTGACGACCAAACCCACGACGCTGCTGGTTCTTTATGCCAGCGACTTCTACCAGATCGCCTCGAATATCCCCTCGCTGGTGGAGGCGGTCGAGGCTGAAGCCAAACGGCGCCACGCCGAGAACCTCGCACGCGCAGCCAAGGAAGAATAAGACATGACGGAAGTGGACCTGCTGGTCGTCGGATCGGGCGCGGCGGGATTTTCGGCGGCGATGACGGCCTCGCATGCCGGCCTCAAGGTGCTGATGGTCGAGAAGGAAAGTCAGTTCGGCGGTTCGACAGCCTATTCCGCCGGCGTCATATGGATCCCCGGCAACCGCCACGGCCGCGCGCTCGGCATCGCCGATTCCAAGGAAGAGGCGCTCACCTACCTGCAGCACGAGGCCGGCAACCGCCTCAACCTCGAACTGGCCCACGCCTTTCTCGACAACTGCAATCCGGCGGTCGAGTTCATCGAGGCCAACAGCTACGTGCGCTACGAGGCCGTGCCGATCTGGGCCGACTATCACCCGACCAAGCCCGGCGCGGCCCAGGGCGGCCGCTCGCTGCTGCCGCTGCCCTTCGACGGCCGCCGCCTCGGCAAGCGCTTTGGCCAGTTGCGCGCGCCGATCAAGACCATGATGGCCTTCGGCGGCATGATGCTGGGCCGCAACGACCTGCCGCATGTCTTCAAGATGACGCGCTCCTTCAAATCGGCACTGTACGTTGCCGGCATGACGGCTCGCTATGCCTACGACCGGCTCGGCAATGCCCGCGGCACACGTCTCACCAACGGCAATGCCCTGGTCGCAGCCCTTGCCCTCTCGGCGGAAGAACGCGGCATCGACTTGTGGCTCGACAGCCCCGTCGTCGAACTGATCCAGAAGAACGGCGCGGTTACCGGCGCCATCGTCCAGCGCAACGGCAAGCGCGAAGAGGTTTCCGCCAAATGCGGTGTCGTGCTGGCCTGCGGCGGCTTCCCGGCGAGCGACGAACTCAAGCAGCGCTACTACGGCCATGTCCGGGACGGCCGCCAGCACCGCTCGGCGCCACCGCCGGGCAACAAGGGCGACGGCATCCGTCTCGGCCAGACCGCCGGCGGCGCGATGGCGGAGGACGTCGCCTATGCGGCGGCCTGGGTGCCGGTCTCGCTGGTGCCACAACCCGGCGGCGCGACGCTGCCGTTTCCGCATTTCTACGAACGCGGCAAGCCGGGCTATATTTGTGTCGATGCAGGCGGCCAGCGCTTCACCAACGAGTCGGCCTCCTACCACGACTTCGTGCCGGCGATGGTCGAGGCGAGCCGGGCGCGCAACGAGACGAGCTGCTGGCTGATCGCCGATCATCGCGCCCTCCGCCGCTACGGCATGGGCGCCATCGGCCCGGCGCCGTTGCCGCTCGGACCGCATCTCAAGAATGGCTACCTGATGAGCGCGCCGAGCTGGCCCGATCTGGCCGCCAAAATGGCAATCGATGCAGGCTCGCTGCAGGCAACCATCGAGCGCTTCAACACCAACGCCGCTCGCGGCGAAGACCCCGACTTCGGCAAGGGTACCGACGCCTATCACCGCTTCAACGGCGACCCGAGCCATAAGCCCAATCCCTGCCTCGCACCGCTGGAAAAGCCGCCGTTCTACGCCATGAAGCTCATTCCCGGCGATATCGGCACCTTCTTGGGGCTGCGTTGCGACGGCCACGCCCGCGTGCTGGACGCCCAGGGAGGGCCTATTCCCGGCCTCTATGCGGCAGGAAACGACATGACCAGCGTCATGGGCGGCACCTATCCGGGAGCCGGCATCACCATTGGCCCGGCCCTCACCTTCGGCTATATCGCGGCCCGTCACGCCGCTGGCGTTTCAAGCTGACGGCTGCCTTACAGAAAGTCTTTCAGATGTCGTCGATCACGCCCGTCATTCTGGTTGGAGGCTCCGGCAAGCGGCTTTGGCCGCTGTCGCGCGAAAGCATGCCCAAGCAGTTCGTGCCCCTGCTCGGCAAGTATTCGACCTTCCAGCAGACCCTGCAGCGCGTTGCCGATCGCAGCCTCTTTACCAAGCCGGTGATCGCCACCAACGACGCCTATCGCTTCATGGCCGAGCAGCAGGCCAAGGAGATCGGCATCGAGATCGACATCCTAGTCGAGCCGTCGCGCCGCGACTCCGGCCCCGCCATAGCGGCCGCCGCCGCCTACACACGCAATCAGGGCGCCAAGGCTGTGCTGGCGCTCGCCTCCGACCATCTGGTGATCGGCGCTCAGGAATTCCTCGCCGGCTGCCGGGAGGGCCTCGCCGCCGCCGAAAAGGGCGGAATCGTCACTTTCGGCATCCCGCCGACGGAACCCAAGACCGACTATGGCTATATCCGCCCCGGCAGCGAGCACATCGGGCCCGTGATGAAGGTCGCGGCCTTCGTCGAGAAGCCCGATGCCAAGACGGCGATGCGCTACATCGCCGAGGGCCTGTTGTGGAACAGCGGCAACTTCCTGTTCCCGCCCGCGCTGCTGCTGTCGGAGATGGCCCGCTTCGAGCCCGCGATGGCCGCCGCCGCCGAGGAAGCCGTCGCCAAGGCCAAGACGACCGGCTCGACGGTGTTCCTCGATGCCGATGCCTTCGCCAAGGCGCCGGCCAAGTCGATCGACTATGCCGTGATGGAGCGCACCGACAAATGCTGGGTGGTGCCCGCGAAGTTCCGC
>JBBRFD010000231.1:0-7143 GCA_038224985.1 Reyranellales bacterium | reverse complement strand
GGCCTTGCAGGAAACCCGCGCCGCCCTGCTGCAGACCGAAACAGCCCGCGCCGATGCCGAACAGGTGCGCGAGACCATGCGCGCCGTGCTCGACAATATCGGCGACGGAGCCGCGCTCTATGGACCGGACGGCACGTGGCTGTTCAACAATGCCGCTTTCGGCCGCCTGCTCGATCTCGATGACGAGACCATCCGCAAACATGCCCATGCACGTGACCTGATGCGTTTCCAGGTGGCGCGGGGCGATTTCGGCGAACTCGACGATATCGATGCCCGCGTGGAGCAACGGGTCGGCCTTCTCACCGAGGGCGACGTCGCCCCCTACGCGCGGCGAGGCCGTGGCGATAAGATTCTGGAGGTCGCCTCGCATCGCCTGCCCGACGGCCGCGTGCTCGCCACCTATCGCGACATCTCCGCCTTGCAGGACGTTCAGGAGAAGCTGGAAGCCGCGCGCACCACTATGCAGACGGTGCTCGACAACATGAGCGACGGTGTCGCGCTCTATGCCGCCGACGGCAAGGCGCTCTTCTACAATGATGCTTTTCGCGACCTGATCGGCGTTACGCCCGAGATACTGAAGGAGCACGACAATCTCCGGAACCTGATCCGGTTCCGTGCCCTGCGCGGCGACTTCGGCAAACTCTCCAACCCGCTGCGCTACGCCGACCGGCGTTTCGACGACGCCTTTGCCGAAGGCGGGATCAACTATATCCGCAAGATCCCCGACGGCCGCACGCTGGAGATCGTGTCGCACCGCGTCGCCAACGGCGACCTCCTCATCACCTACCGCGACATCACGGCCCTCAAGGAGAGTGAAGAGCGCTTCTCCCTCGTCGTCGGTGCCGCCCGCGAAGGCATCTACGACTGGAACATCGACACCGACCAGCTCTACATCTCGCCGCAGCTCGATGCGCTGTTCGGCTTCCGCCAGGAATGGCGGACGTCGCACGACTGGCAGGCCATCGTCCATCCCGACGACTGGCCGCTCTACAACAAGCTGCTGGCCGACCATCTGCGCGGCCGCACCGACCGCCTGCTGATGGAATACCGCATTACCGCCGCCGATGGCTCGACGCGCTGGGTGAGCAGCCGCAGCGTCGCCGTGCGCAATGCCGAGGGCCGCGCCATCCGCCTGGTCGGCGCGGTGAGCGATATCACCCAGCTCAAGGCAAACGATGCCGCCCTCGCCCATGCCCGCGACGAAGCGGTCAAGGCGCAGCAGCGACTGACCGAAGCCATCGAATCCATGCCCAACGGCTTCCTGCTGTTCGATTCCGACGACAGGCTGGTGATGGGCAACCGGCATTTCCTCGAATACTTCCCGGAAATGGCCGAAGTCACCAAACCGGGCACGCATGTCCGGCAAATGATCGAGGTTGCCGCGCGCAACGCCCAGGTCCCGCTGGAAGGCCGTTCCGCCGCGGAATGGGTCGAGCAGCGGATGAAAGTCCGCAACACGCCTCATCCTCCGTTCGAGTATCACCTGCCCTCGGGGCGCTGGCTGCTCGTCGCCGAACGAAAGACCGAGGATGGCGGCCAAACCGCCGTCTACAGCGACATCACCGGGATCAAGCAGCGCGAGGTCGAACTCGAGCGCACCCGAGATGAGGCCGAGACGGCCCGAGTCGAAGCCGAGAATGCCAACCGCGCCAAGTCGACCTTTCTCGCCGTCATGAGCCACGAAATCCGTACGCCGATGAATGGCGTGCTCGGCATGATGGACGTCATGGAAGCGCAAGGCCTCACCGGTGCCCAGCATGCTTCGCTGGTGACCATGCGCGAGTCGGCCCGCTCGCTGTTGCGCATCATCGACGGTGTCCTCGACTTCTCCAAGATCGAGGCGGGCGCACTCGACCTCGAAATGACCTCGTTCTCGCTGAGCGAACTCTGCGACAGCGCCATCTCCACCTATCGTGCCCAGGCCGAGACCAAAGGCCTGATGCTTTCGTCCTCGGTGGCGCCCGATTCGATGGATGCGCTGGTCGGCGATCCGACGCGGGTGCGGCAGATCCTGTTCAATCTCCTGGCGAATGCGATTAAGTTCACCGACGACGGCGCCGTGGCCCTGGTCGCGCGCACGGAGCCCCTGCGTGAAGGCCGCGCGCGCGTCGTCTTCGAGGTGAGCGATACCGGAATCGGCCTCAGCGAAGAGCAGCAGGGCCGCTTGTTCCAGCCTTTTGCGCAGGCTGACAGCAGTACGACACGGCGTTTCGGCGGCACCGGCCTCGGCCTGTCGATCGTGCGCCGCCTCGCCCAGGCGATGGGCGGCGATGTCTCGATCCAGAGCTCGCCCGACGAAGGATCGATCTTCATCGTCTCGCTCGAACTTCAGGCAGCACCGGCTTCTTCACCGCTGATCGACCTGCCGCGCGCCGGAGCGCCGCCCGTCCGCGCCAAGGCCGCCCGCCGCAAGCTGAGCGGCGGCCGGGTGCTGGTGGTCGACGACCATCCAATCAATCGCGAAGTCATGGTCGGGCAGTTGGGCGTGCTGGGTGTCGCCGCCGACACCGCGGCGGACGGCAAACTCGGCCTCGAGGCCTGGCGAAACGGCAACTATGCCGTGGTCTTCGCCGACATCCATATGCCGACCATGGATGGCTTCGAGATGACCGCGCGCATCCGCGAGACCGAGGCGGCGGAAGGCCAGTCCCGCACGCCGATTGTCGCCGTCACCGCCAACGCCATGGCGGGCGAGGACGAGCGCTGCCGCGCAGCCGGCATGGACGCCTATCTCTCCAAGCCGGTCAGCCTCGACCGTCTACATGCCGTGCTCGAGCGATGGTTCGCATCGGCCACACCCGCGACGCCTGCCATCGACCGTTCCGTTCTCGATCCCTGGGTCGAGGACAACGAACCGCAGCGGCAGGAGTTGCTGAAGCGCTTCGCGACGAGCATCGAGGGCGCGCGGCGCGACATTGAGGTTGCCATGGCCTCCAGCAACCTCGCTGCCCTGGCCGCCGAAGCCCACAAGCTCAAGGGCAGCGCCATGGCGGTCGGTGCCCGTGGCGTCGGCGAAGCCGCGGCGGCGCTGGAAAGCGCCGCCAAGGCCGGCGACCGCGCGGCCTGCCAGGATGGGCTCGGCCCGCTCGCGGTCGAAGTGAAGCGCACGCGAGAAGAGATTGGCGGCTAGTTTGAACATGAATGCCACCAACAATCTGGATGTGACGCGAATCGCCGCGAGCCGGGTGAATCGCGTCATTGCCGACCGGCTGCAATCCGTTCCCATCGTGCCGCGACTGATCGCCCTGCCGGTGATCCAGGGGGCTGGTGCGGCGATCTATGCCGGCGTGGCGCCGCTCTGGATGTTCGCACTACCGGCGCTCTTCTATTTGGCATCGGTCTACGGCGCCTGGCGCAGCCAGCAGGCTTACAGGCGCGCGCCCGAGGCGCGCAGCTTCAACGCCTGGCGCTGGAACTACACATCCACATCGTTTCCGCAGTCCTTCGCCAGCGGGCTGCTGGGCGGCTTCTTCGCCAGCCTGCCAGGCAACGAAGAGCATATGCTCTGGGCCTTCGCGCTCTGCCTGATCGCCGGCTGGACGCCCTCGCGCTCGCTCGATGGCCGGACGTACCTGCTCTCGGGGCTGGCGCTGGTTCTGCCGATGTCGGGCGTGCTGGCCTTTATCGATGGCAGCCGCAACGCCTATGCGCTGACCGCGATCATGTTGGGCTTCCTGATCGTCCTCAACCTGTTCGCCTATGTCGATCGCAAGCGCACGCGCGAGCAGATCGCCCGCGACCTGGCCGCCACCGACCTCTCTCAGTCCCTCGACAAGGCGCATGGCGATGTCGCCTTCGCCGAGGACACCATGCGCACCGTGCTCGACAACCTGAGCGACGGCGCCATGCTCTACGAGCGCGATGGCCGCTGGCTCTACCAGAACAAGGCCATGGCCGATTTGCACGAGATGTCGGACGATCTGCTGAAGACGCTGCCGACTTTCGCCGACGTCATCCGCTACCGCGCCCATCGTGGCGATTACGGGCCGCTCGAGGCACTGCCGGGCGGCCTGGAAGGCTGGATCGCCAGCCGCGTCGCCCGCTTCGACATGCCGGGTCAGACGCCTGAGCGCCGCCGCACGGTGACGGGCCGGACGGTGGAAGTCATCTATCGCCCGCTGCCCGGCGGCCGTGTGCTGACGGTTCATCGCGACCTCACCGACATCGTCGATCAGGAGCGCAAGCTGGTGTCGGCGCAGACCGAGTCGCAGGGCACGCACAACACCATGCAGGCGGTTCTCGACAACATGGGCGACGGCGCCGCGCTCTATGCCGCCGACGGTACGCTGCTGTTCCACAACGCTGCCTTCCGCCGTCTGCTCGACCTCGACGCGGCAACGCTGGCGGCCAATCCCTCGTTGCCGGGGATCGTGCGTTTTCAGGCCCAGCGCGGAGACCTCGGTCCCGTGCCCGATGTTGAAGCCGAAGTGGAGAATCGCACCGCCCGCGTTGGCCAGGGCACGACCTTCGTGCGCGAGGGCCGCAACGAGTTGATGATCGAAACCATCTCCTACCGGCTGCCTGACGGTCGCCTGCTGGGAATCTGCCGCGACATCACGGCGCTGAAGAACAGCGAGGCCGCCCTGGGCCGCGCCACGGTCCGTCTCGAAGACGCCATCGCAGCCCTCTCCTCGCCCTTCGCGATCTACGATGCCGACGACAGGTTGGCAGTATTCAACGACGCCTATGCGCGCTATTTCGGCCACCCTGAATTCGTCCGCCTCGGCCGCACCCACGAGGAGATCATCCGTGACCAGGCCCTGGCTGGCGGGACGCCGCCCGGCTTCGTCAACCGGGTCGACGAATGGATCACCGCGGTGCTGGCGGTTCATCGCGACACGCCGAGCGAACGAGATGTCTCCCTCACCGACGGCACCTGGCACCGGGTTGCCAAGTTCAAGACGCGTGAGGGAGGCAAGGTCACGCTGGTGACCGATCTTACCGAACTCAAGTTGCGCGAACGCGAGCTCGAGCGCTCGCGCCTTACTCTGCAGACGGTGCTGAACGAAATGCCCGACGCCGTGCTGGTCTACGACAGCGACGGCAAATGGCTGTTCGTCAACGAGTCGATGAAGCGCATGCATGGCTTCACCGACGACGTCCTGAAGACCTTGCCGGACGCTTGGGCCCTTCTCGACTACCAGATTGAGCGCGGCGATTTTGGCGCCCTCGATTCAGAACAACGGGAAAAGCTTGTCGCCTCGCGGAGGCATATCTTCGACCATGGCACCGACGGCTGGCTTCTTCTCCAGCGCAACGGACGTGAGCTGCAGTTCGCATTGACTGTTCTCGCCAACGGCTGGCGTCTGATGATGTATCGCGACGTCACCGAGCTGGAGAACGCCCGCAAGGTCGCCGAGACGGCGCGCGCCGAGGCCGCCCGCGAGCGCGAGCGCTTCGAGGATGCGATCCGCGCCCTGCCCTCGGGCTTCGCGATTCACGATCCCGAAACACGTCTGATGGTCTGGAACGACGCCTACGAGGCCGTCTCCGGCGGCGTCGGTGGCAACCTCGTGCGGCGCGGCATGACTCACGAGGAAGGTCTGCGCGAAATGATGCGACTCGGCCGGGTGAGCGTCGCGCATGCCGCGCGCGGCGACGACTGGATCGCCGAGATGGTGCACCATCACCGCACCGTCTTCGGCGAGCGCGAGATGGCGACCATCGCCGGCCGCTGGATCCGTATCGCCAAGCATACAACCCGCGAGGGTGGCGTGGTGACGCTGATCACCGATCTCACAGACGCCAAGGCGCGCGAACGCGAACTCGAGGCGGCACGCGATGAGGCCGAAGCGGCCCAAGTTGAGGCCGAAGCGGCCCGGGTTGAGGCCGAAGCGGCCAACCAGGCCAAATCGACTTTCCTTGCCACCATGAGCCACGAGATCCGCACGCCCATGAATGGCGTGCTGGGTATGATGGAAATCCTCGAGGCGGAGGGCGTGGCCGACAGCCAGGTCCGCACGCTCGCCACCATGCGCGAGTCGGCGCATGCCCTACTGCGCATCATCGACGACCTGCTCGACTTCTCGAAGATCGAGGCCGGCGCGCTCGAACTCGAGGAAGCCTCGTTCTCGCTGGGCGGTCTGATCGAGGGCACGATCGCCACGCTCCTGCCGCATGCCCAGCACAAGGGCCTATCGCTCAAGATCGCCGTCTTAACCGGTGTCACCGACGCGATCGTCGGCGACCCGACGCGCGTCCGGCAGATCCTCTTCAATCTGCTGTCCAATGCGCTGAAGTTTACCGAACGCGGCGGCGCCACGATCCGCGCCCGAACCGAGCCGGCAAGCGAGGGCGGCCTGCACGTGGTCATGTCGGTGAGCGACACCGGCATCGGCATGAGCCCGGAGCAGCAGGCCCGCCTGTTCCAGCCCTTCTCGCAAGCCGACAATTCGACGACCCGCCGCTATGGCGGCACCGGCCTCGGCCTTTCCATCGTCCGGCGCCTCGCCCAGCTCATGGAAGGCGATGTCACCGTCGAAAGCGTGCCCGGCAAAGGGTCAACCTTCACGGTAACGCTGCTGTTGCACGCAGCCCCCACCGATTCGCCGCTGATCGATCTGCCGATGATCGCAATGCCACATGTCGAGGCCATCAGTGCGCCCACCCGGATCGCGCATGGCCGCGTGCTGGTGGTCGACGACCATCCGATCAACCGCGACGTACTGGTCCGCCAATTGCGGATCCTGGACGTCGATGCCGATTCTGCCGAAGACGGCCGCGCGGGCCTCGAAGCCTGGCGCGCTGGCACCTACGGCATCGTCTTCGCCGACATCCACATGCCGGTCATGGACGGCTTTGAAATGACGGCGGCGATCCGAAAGGCGGAGACCGACGATGGTCGGCTGCGGACGCCGATCGTGGCCGTCACGGCCAATGCGCTGGCCGGCGAGGACGAGCGTTGCCGGAATGCCGGCATGGACGGCTACCTCTCCAAGCCGGTCGATCTGGCCCGCCTGCGCTCCACCCTGCAGCGCTGGTTGCCCGGCGAGGCCAAGCCGGCGATCGACCGCTCTGTTCTCGATCCCTGGATCCAGGACGACGAGACCGCCCGCCTCAATCTGCTGCGCCGGTTCTCGCACGCCGCGGTGACCTCACGGCGCGACATCGAGACCGCGATGGCCGCCAGCAATCTCGCCGCGC
>JBBRFD010000230.1:0-7143 GCA_038224985.1 Reyranellales bacterium | reverse complement strand
GCAAAGAACATCTGCGAGACCTGGCCCAAGGCCTTGTCCCACTGCTCGAGGTCGGTCTGCTGGCTGCCGACATGGAAGGAGATGCCATAGGCATCGAGGCCCCAGTCCTTGGCCTTGCGCAGCAGGTCCTTGGCCATCTCCGGCGCGCAGCCGAACTTCTTGCTGAGCGGCCACTCGGCGCCGCCGCAATCGACCAGCACGCGGCAGAACACCCGGGCGCCCGGCGCGACGCGCGCGAGCTTCTGCAACTCCGCCTCCGAGTCGAAGGCGAACAGGCGCACGCCCTGCTGGTAGGCCCAGGCGATGTCTTTTTCCTTCTTGATGGTGTTGCCGAAGGAGATCCGGTCCATGGCGACGCCGCTGGCCTGCACCAGCTCGATCTCGCCACGGCTCGCCGTGTCGAACTTCGAGCCGGCGGTGGCCAGGCGCGACAGCACCTGAGCCGCCGGATTGGCCTTCACGGCGTAGAAGATATGCGCGGTCGGCAGCAGCTCGCGCATGCGGCGGAAGTTGTTTTCGACCACATCCAGATCGACGATCAGGACGGGGGTCTCGGGCTGATTCTCACGCAGATACTTGGAAATACGCTCGGTCATTGATCAGGAATCCCCGACGAAAGGGTGTCAGCTTGGTTCGGTGAAGATCGCGACGTGCGAAGCCTTGAAGGCGACGGACGTCAGCCGATACTCGACGGAAGCTCGAGCAAAACCTGTTTCGACAGGAAAAGGACATGACAGCGGGAGATCCCCGCACTGCTAGCAACCATCTCAGAAGCTCCTTCCCGGACCCGGCTTCAAAACCGGAACTGCCAAAAAGAACACTTTCCGTCGTTGCGTAACCTCTAAGGGCCAGCGGCACGTGCGTGGGCGTCTCGGCTTGGTAAATACAACTAATGTACGTCGATACAAGCGGATTCTTCCCCGCCGGCACAATTTTCAACAGACTTGTGTTCTGTTGATCACACAACGCGCCTAAGCGCGGGGCGTTGCCATCCCCGGAAGACGAATCGTGGCGGCGAGCACCGTCATCGGCACCAGCGCCACCGCCGAGCCGATCAGAGCCGCCGGCACGCCGAAAAGGTCGGCGAATTTTCCCCAGAACAGGGAGCCCGCGACCATGGCGCCGAAGAAGACCATCTGGTGCACCGCCATGCCGCGCGCCCGCATGTAATTGGGCAGGATCATCTGCACCGAGGCGCCGTTGTTGGCGATGACGGTGATCCAGCAGGCGCCGTTGAGGGTGACGACGAGGCCGACGACCAGCGGCGTCATGACCAGGGCGGCGGTGAAGGTGGCGGCGGCCGAGATGCCCATCGCCCAGATATTGGCGCGATCCGGGCCGATCAGGCGGTTCAGTGTCGGCATGGCGGCCGCTCCGCCCACCGCGCCGGCGCCGAAGACGGCGTAAAGGATGCCGAAGGCGAACTCGTCCAGCCCCAGCTCGAAGCGGCCGATCACCGGCAGCAGCGTGCCCATGGCGATGCCGGGGACGAAGAAGCAGAGACCGCGCGCGAAGATGGCCTTGAGCTCGGCCGAATTGCGCACGAAGGCGATGCCGGCGCGGGCCGCGTCGCCGAAGCCCTCGCGACGCTGCGAGGCGCGGGCCTCGTCCGAGCGCTTCCAGCTGCGCATGGCCAGGATCACGCCGACGTAGGTGAAGGTGTTGATGGCGAAGAGCAGGAAGACGCCCACCAGGCTGAGCAGGATCTGGCCGACCACCGGCCCGACGGTGCGGGCGAGGTTGAAGCCGGCGCTGTTGAGCGCGATGGCCGGCCGCAGCTGCGGGCCCGAGACGATCTCCGGCACCACGGCATGCCAGGCCGGCGCGTTCATGGCATTGCCGAGGCCCATGCAGAAGGACAGGCCGAGCAGGCTCCAGTGGTCGAGCTTGCCCAGCCAGGCCAGCACCGCCAGCGTCGCCGCCACGCCCATCATCCAGAACTGGCAGCCGATGATGTAGCGCCGCCGGTCGAAGCGGTCGGCCAGGATGCCGGCCAGGAAGCAGAACAGGAACATCGGCAGCAGGCTCGATGCCGCCAGCAGCGCCACGAAGATCGGCTCCGGCGTCAGCGTGGTCATTTCCCAGGCCGCACCCGTGGTCTGCATCCAGCCGCCGATATTGGACATCAGGTTGGCGATCCACATGCCGAGGAAGGCCTTGTTGGCCAGCGGCGCGAAGGCCGAGACGCGGATCGGGGCGGCGTGATGCGGCGCCGGGGTGTCGGGTGGCGGATTGCCGGGAGGAGCAGCGGTCAAGCCAGCACCTTCTCGTAGAGACGGTGCGTCTTGCAGAGCCGGCCGCCGACCGATCGAAGGATATTGTTGGCGGCCTTGTTGTCCTCCAGCAGCCAGCCCAGCTCGGCCCGCCGCTTGCCCATCTTGCGGGCGGTCTCGCGCAGGCGGTCGATGGCCATCATGGCAAGGCCGGCGCCCAGGATCGGGTGATTGCGGAAGCGCTTCTTCACCCCCATCAGCGGCACGCGCAGGCTGTCGACGCCGGCGATCTTCAGCCGCCACAGCAGCTTGGGCAGGGTCCAGAGGTTGAGCCTGCCGCCGAGATCGGCCAGCGCCTCGTTGATATTGGTCAGCGCCAGGATGAAACCCACCGCCTCGTCGTCGACCTCTACGAAGATCACCAGCTCGGGCACGATCAGGGGCCGCAGCGCTTCGGCCGCGTGGTCGATCTCGGCCCTGGTGAAAGGCACGAAGCCCCAGTTGTCGCTCCAGGCGTCGTTGAAAATTCCGATCAGCGTGCGCAGTTCGGCGTGGAAAAGCCTCGCATTGGCCGAGCGCACCTTGACCCGGCCGGCGAGGCCGCCGCGCGCCAGCAGGCTCTTGCCCGCGGTCTCGGGCGCGTTCTGGATATCGTAGTCGTAGGACAAGAGGTCCTTCAGCTTGGCGTAGCCCACGGCCTCTATACGAGCGCCGGCATAAGGCGGATCCCACGGCACCATGACGCTCGACGGCTCATCGAAGCCCGCCACCAGCAGGCCGACCTCCTCGTTGATCGACAGACTGAACGGGCCGGTCGCCCGCTTCATGCCCTGTTCCTTCAGCCAGCCTTCGGCGGCGCCAAAGAGCGCGGCGAAGATCGCCGCATCGTCCTCGGCGGCGAGGCAGCCGAAATGACCGGTCGCGTCGGCATGGCGTTCGAGCCAGGCGTGGTCGACCTGGGCGGAGAGGCGGCCGACGACGCGGCCGGCGCGGCTGGCCAGAAAAAAGCGCGCCTGAAGATGCTGAAACAGCGGGTTCTGCTTGGGCGAAAACGCCTCGCGGCGCTCAAGGTCGAGCGGCGGCACGTAGCCCCGCTGCCCGGCATAGAGCCGCTTGGGGAGTTGGATGAAGGCGTCGAGGCCGGCCTTGTTCTCGACGGCCGTGACCGTGATGTCAGGCACGGAAGACCAGCTCGCCGTCGGGCTCGCAACCGCTGCAATCCGCCGTCAGCGCCCGCAGCTCGACGCGGGCCGACCAGGTCGAGGCTTCACGGGCGATGCGGATGAGGTGATAGCGCGCGCGGCCGTACTTGCTGCCGGGCGCCGCCGAGGCCGAGGCGACGCCAATCACCGGCACCGGTCCGTCCGGTCCGTCGATCCTTGCCACCTCGCTGCGATGGTTGTGGCCGTGCAGGACCATCTCGCAGCCGACCCGGCGGATCATCGCCTGGAAGGCGCCGGCATCGGTCAGGCGCTTGGGCCAGTGTTCGGTGGTGAGCGGCGGGTGATGGATCAGCACGACACGGTAGAGGCCTTCTTTCTTCAGCGCCGCCAGAAGCGGTTCGGCGCGGGCGATTTGGTCGGCACCTAGGGAGCCGGTCGCCAGCAAGGGCAGCGTCGGCACCCCGGTCGAGAGCGAGACGATGGCGATCTCACCGCGGCGGCGCACCGCTGGAAACGAGTCGAAGCCCGCCGCCGGCGGCAAGCCATCGCCCGCCATGTAAGCGGCCCACAAGCCGGCACCCGAAGGCCAGGCGACGCGGACATAGGCGTCGTGGTTGCCGGGGATCAGCGTCAGGTCTTTCGGATCGGCCAACTCGGCCAGCCACCTGGCGCCGTGACGGAATTCCTCGGGCAACGCGATGTTGATGAGATCACCGGTCAGCGCGATGTGGTCGGGCTTCTGCTTCTTGATGTCGGCCACGATGCCGGCCAGCGCCTGCGGCACATGCAGGGTCGAACGCCGCCGCCACCAGTTGAGATAGCCGGTCGCGCGCTTGCCGATCAGCTGCCGGTACGGCGTGCGCGGCATCGGCAGGTGCGGATCGGAGAGATGGGCGAGGGTGAACACGGATTTCACCATACTCGTGGTCCCGGCCGAAGCCGAGCGTACGGCTTAGCTCGCCGCCCGCAGTTGCGGTGCAGCGTCGATGACGCCGAGCTGGCGGCCGATGCCGGTCATGACCTCGATCATGTGCTCGAGCTGTTCCTTGGTATGGACGGCGCAGATCGAGCAGCGCAGCAGCGACACGCCGTTGGGCGTGGCCGGCGGGATGGCGACGTTGACGTAGATGCCGGCGTCGAGCAGCGCCCGCCAGAATGCGATGGCCATCATGCGGTCGGGCAGATGGACGCCGACCACCGGGCCATGCTCTGGCCCCAGCGTGAAGCCCTTGGCCTTGAGGCCGTCATAGAGCGTGGCGACATTGCCCCAGAGCTGCTTGCGCAGCTCGGGCTTGGCCGTGACCACACGCAGGGCCTGGCGGACCGAGGCCACGATCGAGGGCGGCAGCGAGGCCGTGAACATGTAGGAGCGCACGGTGACGCGCAGGATGTCGAAATCGGGGTCGTTGGAGACGCAGTAGCCGCCGATGGCGCCAAGAGTCTTGGAGAAGGTGCCGACGATGAAGTGGCAATCGTCGAGCACGCCGGTCTCCTCGCAGAGGCCGCGGCCGTGCTCGCCCAGCGCGCCCAGCGAATGGGCTTCGTCGACCAGCACGTAGGCCTTGTACTTCTTGCAGACCTCGATGAATTCCTTGAGCGGCGCCGTGTCGCCCAGCATCGAGTAGATGCCTTCCAGCACGACCAGCCGGTTGCCCGGCTTGTCTCCCCCATCCTTGCTCTGGAGCCGGCGCAGGCGGGCGTCCAAGCTCGACGGATCGTTGTGCTTGAAGCGCACGACCTCGGCCTGGGTCTGCTTGCAGGCGTCGTAGATCGAGGCGTGGCTGTCGGCGTCGATCAGCAGGTAGTCGCCTTGGCCAACCAGCGTCGAAATCACGCCGAGATTGGCCTGGTAGCCGGTGGTGAAGACCATCGCGTGCTTCTTGCCGTAGAAGGTGGCGATTTCCTCTTCCAGCGCCACGTGCTCGCTGTAGCTGCCGTTGGCGATGCGCGAGCCGGTGGTGCCGGTGCCCTCGGCCTTGATGGCGTCGATCGCCGCCTGCATGCAGGACGGATCGAATGTCAGGCCGAAATAGTTGTTGGTGCCGACCAGCAGGGTCTTGCGGCCGTTGATGATCGCCTCGGTCGGCGACAGCACGCGTTCCATGCGGATCTGGAAAGGGTCGAGCCCTGTGGTGCGAACGTCCCGGTAGGCCTCGAGGAGGCCTGCATGCCGGTCGAGGAGAGCCACTTAGCGCTCCGCGTGGAGCGTCAGGATCGTATCGGCCAACTCGTCCACAGTCTGGATCTCGGCAACCGTGTTCATGGGAATGGAGATATCGAAGCGGTCTTCCAGCTCCATGACCATGTCCATGACCGCCAGCGAATCGATGGTCAGGTCCTTGGAAATCACGGTCTCGCCGGTGATCGGGCGTTCGCCGGTCTGGAAGGGCGCCAGATGGCGGCAAATCTCTTCCAGCACGATATGACGTGAAATCTCGCCGGCCAGGTTCATCGCCGGCATCGTCTTCACCATGTCGTCGTTCTCGACGATCAAATTTTGGGCAGCGCGCAAAAGCGGACCTCCGGCCCCGGGGTTAGGGCAGGCATCTTGTGCCAGAAACCACGATTCCTTGGGAAATGACTAATTGTTTCCCAATATTACAGTGCCTCAGAGCCAATGGGCCTGCCGGTACCAGGCAACGGTCTCGCGAAAGCCGCTCGCCAGATCGAAACGCGGCACGATGCCGAGCGTTGCCGCCAGCCGCCGGTCGTTGCTCTCCCAATCGGGATGAAAGAGTTCGGCGACTTTACCGGCCGTCAGGATCCGGACCGGACCACCGAGCAACTGCAGCAATCCGTTCAGCGAGGCGACGCCCGCCATCACGCTTCGCGGCAGTGCAACAGAGCGTGCGGATCGACCGAGTGCGGCGCCCGCGGCGGCGGCCATCTCGGCATAAGTGTAACCCCGGCCATCGTCGACTTCGTACACGCCGGGCGGCGGCGGATTCTCGACCGCGCGCGCCAGCGCCTCGGCCAAGTCGGCGACATGTATCAGGGACAGGCGCGCGCCCGGTAGCCGCGGCTGCGGCGCCAGCCCCCGGGCGACCGCCTTGAAATAGGCGAGCGTCTCTCGGTCGCCCGGACCGTAGACGGCGGGCGCACGGATGGCGATCGCCTTGCCCACCACCGCTTCCTCCGCCGCCCGCTTGCTGGCGGCATAGGACGACAAGGCGGGCTCACGCGCCGCCAGCGATGACAGCAGGACGAACGGCCTGTCGCCGGCCTTGGCCAGCAGCCGCGCGGTGCCGCCGGCATTGACGCGATGGAAGTCGGCGGGGCGGCGCGCCTTGATCAGGCCGGCGGCATGGATGACGGCATCGGCGCCCTCGACCAGATGCGACAGAGCCGCCTCGTCGTCGAGATCGCCCAGCACCATCTCGGCCTCGACGCCGGCCAGCGAGGGCAGCGGCGTCCAGCGGCGGATCAGCAGGCGGAGCTTCCAGCCGCGTTTGGCAAGTGCTGCAATAAGATGGGGACCGACGAAGCCGGTGGCGCCGGTGACAGCGACCGACTTCATTTCTGCGGACCGCGGGCGTATCGCCCGCTCTTTAATATGAAGCGGGCGGAACGCCCGCACTCCGCCCAAATGAGGCGCATCTAGGCGGCCGAGAGCCCGGCAAGGTAATTGGTCCGCGTGCGCGAGCGGCTGAGATTGCCAGACGAGGTGTGCGGCAGCCCTTGAGTGGGTGCCACCAGCACGACGTCGCAATCGACCGCCACCGCCTTGCGCACGGCGCCCGCCACGTCGCGCGCCAGATCCTCGCGCG
>JBBRFD010000229.1:0-7173 GCA_038224985.1 Reyranellales bacterium | reverse complement strand
GCAGCGTGGCGAAGGCCCCGAAGATCAGCAGCGCCAGCAGGGTAGGCCCTAGCACGTCGCTGAACAGCACACCGCGCCAGCCACCCGTGCCGAGCGGCGTATAGGACTCGATGGCGAGCGGCATCACCACGAGGCCGAAATCCGAGAAGACGGTGTACATCGAGACGAGATGCAGCACGGCCGGAACGCCGATCGACCAAGGGATAGGGTCGGTGAAGGTCTGGCGGATGCCGCGACGGAACAGCAGGTACAATTCCACCGCCGCCGGGATGGCGAGGTAATAGGGCTTCATGGCGAAGCCGATGCCGGCCACCAGACCGATGGCGATTGCTGCCCGCCGGGTCGGCGCCGCGCCTTCGGCGCGCGCCATCGAGGCCAGTAGATAGGGGGCGGCCATCACGAACATGATGTGCTCGCGCTGGCCAAAATGTTCGTTGGGCAGCACCGTGAAGAGGAACAACAGTACCGGCGGCAGCAACGCCTCGGTCAGCGCATGGTCGGCCGAAGGCACCAGCCGTACCAGCCGGCGGCAGGCCATGAAGGAGGCGACGATGCCCGCGACCACCCAGGCGGTGAACCAGAAGGTCGTGTCGCCGGGCAGCAGCTTGGCCGTGAGGACGGGCAAGGCGTGGATGATGAAAGTGAGCGGCAGATTCTCGTCGATGATCTCGACGTAGAGCTTCTCGCCGGCCACCCAGCGGGCCGAGACATCGAGGATGGCGGCCACGTCATGGTTGAGCGGCGGAAAGAAGTAGCCGGCCAGCCACAGCATCGGCAGCGCGAAAAGCGGCAGCATGAGGAGCTGCTCGACGCGCGGGGAGAGGGAAGGCGGTTTGACGGTTGAGGTTGGCAAGCGACCGTGACGATATCATAAGCGGACGCAGGACTGCAGGAGCAAGGAACGGGTGGAGAGGGTCGAGTACGAGCGCATGCATGCGGTCGAAGATCGCATGTGGTGGTATCGCGGCCTGCGGAAGCTGGCGGGCGGCCTGCTCGTTCGCGCTCTGGACCGCTCTGCGGCTACAGGCGCCGTGCTCGACGCCGGCTGCGGCACCGGCGGGATGCTGGGCGTGCTGGGCGGAGCGGTAGCCGGCCGCCCCACTCTGGGTCTGGAATTCAATGCCGTCGCTGCTGCGATGGCCACCGCCAAGGCAGCTCGTCCGGTCGCCGTCGGCTCGGTCAATGAATTGCCCCTGCGAAACGATGTGCTCGCGGGCTACCTCTCACTCGATGTGCTCTGCCATGGCGGGGTCGATCCCGGCCGGGCCCTGGCCGAGGCCCGGCGCTGCCTGGCGCCGGGCGCGGTGGCGCTGTTCAACCTGCCGGCCTATCGCTGGCTGTTGTCGGCGCATGACAGGCGCGTGCACAATACCCGCCGCTTCACCCTCGGCGAGGCCCGCGCATTGCTCGCCGCGCAGGGCTTTCGCATTCTTCGCGCGAGCTATTGGAATACCTTGCTGTTTCCCCTGATGCTGATTCACCGCCTGGTCGGACACCAGGACGCCGAGAGCGATGTGCGCGACTATCCGGCCTGGCTGGACGCGCTCTTTTCAGCGGCCCTGGCAGTCGAACGCGCCGCGATCCTGGCCGGCCTGTCGCTGCCCTTCGGCGGTTCCCTGATCATCGTGGCGGCGCGCGATGAGTGAACACGCCGCCCTTTCGGTCGTCGTGCCGGTCTATTGCGGCTCGGCCACCATCGCGATCCTGGTCGAGGCACTGCGGGCGCTGGAGATCGAGGGCGGTCTGGAGATCGTGCTGGCGGTCGACGGCAGCCCGGACAACAGCATCGACATTTGCAAGCAACTGGCCGCCGAGCCGGGCGCGCCGATCGTCGTGGTAAATCTCAGCCGCAATTTCGGCGAGCACAATGCGGTGATGGCGGGCCTCGCCCATGCGCGCGGCGCCTTTGTCATCACCATGGACGACGACCTGCAGAATCCGCCGGAAGAGGTCAAGCGGCTCTATGAGCATTGCCGCGACGGCGGCTATGACGCGGTCTACACCTACTACGAGGACAAGAAGCACGAGGCCTGGCGCAACTGGGGCAGCCGCTTCACCAACTGGTGTGCCGACCGCCTGATCGACAAGCCCAAGGGCCTCTATCTCTCGAGCTTCCGTTGCATCAACGCCTTCGTGCGCGAGCGCATCGTGACGAGCTACGACGGTCCCTATCCCTATGTCGACGGCCTGATCTTCCAGGTGACGCAGAATGTCGGCCGCCTGCAGGTCCATCACCTGGCACGCCTGGAAGGCCATTCGAATTACACGCTGCGCCGCCTGCTGCGGCTCTGGCTGTCGATGTTCCTCAATTTCTCGGTCATGCCGCTGCGCCTCGCCACCCTGTTTGGGTTGGGCTTCGGCTTCCTGGGCGCGGTGGCGGCGGCCATCGTCATCGTCGAGGCCATCGTGTCCGACCGGCCGCCGCAAGGCTGGGCGTCGCTGATGGTGGCGGTGCTTGTGCTGGCGGGCGTTCAACTCATCGTCATCGGCGTCATCGGCGAATATCTTGGCCGCATGTTCCTCGCGGTGAACCGCAAGCCGCAGTATCTCGTGCGCGAAGTCTTTCGCGGCGGTGAAGGCGAGGCGCTTCAGATCGAGCGTCCCGCCGCCAATACCGAAGCCGCCGGCAAACCTTACCGGGTACCGAGTCACACGGAGTCGCGGAAATGATGCTCTATTACGGTGCGCTCGCCATCGGCATCTTAGCCGGTATCGGCGGGCAGATGCTGCTGAAGGCGGGCTCCGATGCGCCGAATTTCGTCAGCCAGCTGATGAGGCCGTCGACGATCATGGGGTTGGCGCTCTACGGTTCGGCGGCTTTTCTCTACATGGTCGCCTTGCGAAAGATCCCGGTCTCCGTCGCCTTCCCAAGCGTGTCGCTCTCCTATGCAATCGTCGCCGTGCTCGGGCATTTCCTTTTTGGCGAGCCCTTCGGCATCCGTCAGATCGGCGGCATCGTGCTGATCGTCGGTGGCGTCGCACTGATCAATCAGGGCTGAGGAGACGGACGTGGCTTACGAGCAGATCAAGTACGAGACAAAGGACGGCATCCTTACCGTCACGCTCAATCGCCCCGACAAGCTCAATGCCTTCACCGGCAAGATGCTGTCGGAACTGCTCGACGCCATGGACCGCGCCGACCGTGACGACGACGTGCGCGCCATCGTCTTCACCGGCGCCGGCCGCGGCTTCTGCGCCGGCGCCGACCTGTCGGGTGGCGCCAATACCTTCAATGCCGAGAATCGTGGCCCGGTCGATCCCGGCCTCGACGGCCATCGCGACGGCGGCGGATTGTTCACGCTGCGCCTCTACGACGTCCTCAAGCCCACCATCGCTGCCTGCAACGGACCGGCGGTCGGCGTCGGCATCACCATGCAGCTTCCCATGGATATCCGGCTCGCTTCCGACGCGGCCCGCTACGGCTTTGTCTTCACGCGCCGCGCCATCGTCATGGAGGCCTGCTCGAGCTGGTTCCTGCCGCGCCTGGTCGGCCCGCAGCAGGCGCTGGAATGGGTCATGACCGGCCGCGTCTTCTCGGCCCAGGAGGCGCTGGCCGGCCGGCTGGTGCGCTCCGTCCACAAACCCGAGGACCTGTTGCCGGCGGCCTATGCCATCGCTCGCGAGATCGCCGACAACACCGCGCCGGTGTCGGTGGCGCTCAATCGCCAGATGATCTGGAAGATGCTGGGCGCCGACCATCCGATGGAAGCGCACAAGGTCGACTCCAAGGGCATCTATGCGCGCGGCAAGTCGGCCGACGTGAAGGAGGGCGTGACCGCCTTCCTCGAAAAGCGCCCGGCGAGATTTCCCATGAGGGTGAGCGACGGCATGCCGTCCTACTTCCCGTGGTGGCAGGAGCGGCAATTCCCGAAATAGGGGGCTTCTGGGCGGGCTACGCCGCCGCTTACAAAGCGTTGGATGCGGCGGCGGTCACCCGCGCCATAGCGCGGCCGCGCCCAGCATGGTGCTCGATCACACGGTCACGCTCTGGCAGACCGATACAGATATGCTTGCGGCAGTGGAGCGCCATCTGGCCTACGCCCTGGCCAACGGCCTCAAGTCGGCGCTGTTTGTGATCAAACGGCGGATGGATCAGGGCGCCGACCCTCAAGAGGGGCTTTCGTCCGGTTGAAGCCTGCCCGCGCTTGCGGCACTCTCCCCGCCTCTAGGGAGGATAACAAATGACCAAGCTTCAGATGTACCGCCGTGTTCTTTTGGCGGCGGCCCCGATGCTCGTGGCGGCGCCTTATGTCCGCGCGCAGAGCAAGATTGAGAAGCCCAAGGTGATCCTGGCTGTCGGCGGCAAGTCGGCGCTCTATTACCTGTCGCTCACGATCGCCGAGACCAAGGGCTTCTTCAAGGAAGCCGGCCTCGACGTCGAGATCAACGATTTCCAGGGCGGCTCGAAGTCGCTGCAGGCCCTGATGGGCGGCAGCGCCGACGTGGTCGCCGGCGCCTATGAGCACACCATCCGCATGCAGCAGCGCGGCCAGGCCGTCACCGGCTTCGCCCTGATCGGCCGCGGCATGCAGATCTGCATCGCCTTGCGCAAGGACGTCGCCGCCAAGGTGAAGGGACCCGCCGACGTGAAGGGCATGAAGTTCGGCGTGACCGCGCCGGGCTCCTCGACCCATGCGCTGCTCAATGCCTGGGTGGCCAAGGGCGGCCTGAAGGCAAGCGACGTCGTGGCCATCGGCGTCGGCGCCGGCGCCTCGGTCGTGGCCGCCATCGAGAAGGGCGAGATCGACGGCGTCTCCCAGACCGATCCGGCGCTCACGATCCTCACCCAGAAGGATCTGGTGAAGGTCGTCGTCGATACGCGCACCAACAAGGGCAACCAGGAAGTCTTCGGCGGCTTCTTCCCCGCGGCGAGCCTCTATTCCCAGAGCGACTTCGTGAAGAAGAACCCGAACACGACGCAGGCACTGGCCACCGCCATCGTGCGCGCCAACGAGTGGCTGCAGACGGCCTCGCCCGCCGACGTCGCCAGCGCCGTGCCCAAGGAATACCTGCTGGGCGATCGCGCGGTCTACGAGAAGTCCTTCGCCGGCGTGCGCGAGACCATCTCGCCGGATGGTACGATGCCGGCTGGGGCGATGGAGAATTGCCTCAAGTTCCTGACCGAGAGCGATCCCGCCATCAAGCCGGCAACGGTGAAGCTTGCGGACACCTGGACCAACGAGTTCGCGCTCCGCGCCGCCAAGCGCAGCTGAGACGGCGACCTCGATGAGCGACGTTCCGGCGCTGGCGTTCGGGGATATCACCTGCCGCTTCGCCGCCCGTCACGGCGGCGAAGCCTATACGGCCGTGTCACATGCCACGCTGGCCGTGGCGGCGGGCGAGTTCGTTTCCGTCGTCGGTCCCACCGGCTGTGGCAAGTCGACTTTGCTCAACGTCGCGGCGGGATTGCTCGCGCCGTCGAGCGGCACCGTGAAAGTCTTCGGCGAGCCGGTCGACGCGGCGCAGGGCGTCAACCGGCGCGCCGGCTACATGTTCCAGGCCGACGCGCTGATGCCGTGGCGCACCGGCATCGACAATGTCATCGCCGGCCTCGAGTTCCGCGGCGTGGGGCGCGCCGAGGCGCTGGTGCAGGGTGAGGACTGGCTGCGGCGCGTCGGTCTCGCCGGCTTTGGCGACCGCTATCCGCATCAGATGTCGGGCGGCATGCGCAAACGCCTGGCATTGGCGCAAACGCTGATCCTCAGCCCCGATATTCTGCTGATGGACGAGCCATTCTCGGCTCTCGACGTGCAGACCCGCCAGCTGATGGAAAACGAGCTGCTGGCGCTGTGGGCCGAGGACCGCAAGTCGGTGCTGTTCATCACCCACGATCTGGAAGAAGCCATCGCGCTCTCAGACCGGGTGATCGTGCTTTCGGCCGGGCCGGGCACCCATCCCATCGGCGACTTCAAGGTCGACCTGCCGCGTCCGCGCGACGTTTCGGAAATCCGCATGACACCGGGCTTCCTGGCGCTGCATCGCGAGATCTGGGCCGCCATGAAGGAAGAAGTCCTGAAGGCCTATGCCGCGCAGAAGGTCGCCTGAGATGCGGCTGAAGACGCTCCAGCTCGGGGTCTTCGCGCTGCTGATCCTGTTCTGGTACGCCATGACGGCGCCGGGACTGGTGCCGCCGTTCTATTTCGAGCAGGACAATCGCGCCGCCTTCTTTTTTGGCGAGCCGCAGAAGGTCTTCTGGATCGTCGTCGAGTGGTTCTGGAGCGGCGAGATCTTTGTCCATCTCGGCGTCACGCTGCTCGAGACGGCGCTGGGCTTTACGATTGGCGCCATCTCTGGACTGCTGATCGGCCTGTGGCTGGCCTTGTCGCCCACGGCTTCGGCGATCACGGATCCTTACATCAAAGGCTTCAATTCGATGCCGCGCGTCGTTCTGGCGCCGATCTTCGCCGTCTGGTTCGGTCTCGGCATCTGGTCGAAGGTGGCGTTGGGCGTCACGCTGGTCTTCTTCGTCGTCTTCTTCAACGTCTACCAGGGCGTGCGCGAGGTCAGCCCCAATCTGATCGCCAATGCCCGCATGCTGGGCGCCAGCCGTCGCCAGCTGCTGCGCTCGATCTACTTGCCGAGCGCCATGAGCTGGGTCTTCGCCAGCCTGCACAATGCCGTGGGCCTCGCCTTCGTCGGCGCCGTGGTCGGCGAATATCTCGGCTCGGCGCGTGGTGTCGGCTATCTGATCCTGCAGGCAGAGGGCACCTTCGACATCAACACCGTCTTTGCCGGCATCGTCGTGCTGACCGGCTTCGCGCTGCTGCTCGATGCCGGCGTCGGCGCCGTCGAACGCCGGCTCATGACCTGGCAGCCGCGCACCAGCGAGACCGAGCGCGTCTAGCGCCCAGTGAAGTTGGCGGCGCGCTTCTCGAGGTAATGGGCGACGCCTTCCTTGAAGTCCGAAGTCTCGAAAGACAGCGCCATCTCGTGATTGGCCTGGGTCGTCGCCTCGGCCAGGGTCTGAAACTCGGCCTCCCAGAGCTGGCGCTTCATCACCGTGACCGAGCGCGGCGAGACCGTGTCGGCGATCAGCCGGGCATAGGCGCGGGTTTCGGCCAGAAGCTTGTCGTCGGGGATGACGCGGCTCACGAGACCGAGCGACAGGGCTTCGGGCGCGCGGAATTTGCGGGCGGAGCACAGCAGGTCCATCGCCGCCGGCAGGCCGACCAG
>JBBRFD010000228.1:0-7179 GCA_038224985.1 Reyranellales bacterium | reverse complement strand
ATGCCGATCGTCTTCGGCCATCACGATCTCTTGCCTGGCAATCTGATCGACGATGGCAAGAAGCTCTGGCTTATCGACTGGGAATATGGCGGCTTTGGCACGGCGATGTTCGATCTCGCCAATGTCGCGGCCAATGGCGGCTACGATGATGCGGAAGACGCCGCCCTTCTGGGCGCCTATTTCGAGGGGCGCGTCAACGACGACATCCGCCGCTCCTTCGACGCCATGAAGGCGGCCAGCGCCCTGCGTGAGGCGATGTGGGCGCTGGTGTCCGACATTCACCTCAAGATACCGGGCGCCGACTACAGGGCGCATGCCCGGACGTATCTGGAGCGTACGGACAGGGCCGTGGCTTCGTTCAAAGAACGGCACGGATGAAAAGACGCGAATTTCTGTAAAATAGGTGGCGCGCCGATTGCATCGCTCTCCCCAATCAAATCGGGAGAACTTCATGCTCAGCCTTCCTGTTCGTCTTGCTTTTGCAGCCGCCTCCGCGCTGCTGCCGGTCGCCGCGGCACTAGCGCCCGCCGCGGCACAGGAGAAGATCCTGCGCATCGCCATGACGGCGTCCGATATCCCGACCACGACGGGAATGCCCAATAACGGCTTCGAGGGCATGCGCTTCCTGGGCTTCACGGCCTTCGAGGGAATGATCCTGTTCGATCTCACCAATTCCGACCAGCTGGCGACCCTGAAGCCGGGCCTGGCCGAGAAGTGGGAACAGGCGGTGGACGACAAGAAGACCTGGATCTTCCACCTGCGAAAGGGCGTGAAGTTCCACGATGGCACCGATTTCAACGCCGACGCGGTGATCTGGAACCTCGACCGCCTGTTCAAGACCGACAGCCCGCAGTTCGAGGCGGCGGCCACCGGCATCTCACGTTCGCGCGTGCCGATCCTGGCCAGCTACAAGAAGATCGACGACTCTACGGTGGCGCTGACCACCACGACGGTCGCGTCGTATTTCCCCTGGATGGTGCCCTATCTGCTGAATACGTCGCCGGCCTCCTTCGAGAAAGGGGGTCGCGATTGGGCGAAGGTCGCCCAGCTGCCGCCTGCCGGCACCGGGCCGTTCCGCATTTCCGCCGTCGTGCCGCGTCAGTCCGTGACGCTGGTGAAGTGGGACGGCTACTGGGATCCGGCGCGCAAGCCCAAGGTCGATCAGGTCCTGCTGTTGCCCATTCCCGAGGCCAATACACGCCTGGCCGCCTTGCGCTCGGGACGCGTCGACTGGATCGAGGTGCCGCCGCCGGACGGCATTCCGTCGCTCAAGCAGGCCGGCTTCACGATTTCGACCAATTCCTACCCGCATGTCTGGCCGTGGTTCTACAACATGGCGGCCACGAACAGCCCCTTCAAGGACGTGCGTGTTCGCCAGGCCTTGAACTATTGCATCGACCGCGGCGCCATCGTGTCCCTGCTGAACGGCACGGCGGAGCCGTCGGTCGGTTGGCTGAAGCCCAACGATCCAGCCTTCGGCAGGCCGGTGAACCGCTATACATTCGATCCCGCCAAGGGCAAGGCACTGCTGGCCGAAGCGGGCTTCACGCCGCAGAAGCCGCTGTCCTTCAAGGTCATGATATCGACCTCCGGCTCCGGCCAGATGCTGCCGCTGCCAATGAACGAGGCGCTGCAGGAGAACCTCAAGCAGGCTTGCGGCGTCGACGTGCAGGTCCAGGCCGTCGAATGGCAGGCGCTGCTCAACGCCGGCCGCGCCGTGCCCGACAGCCCGACACTGAACGGCGCCATGGCGCTCAATGTCAGCTCGCCGTCGAGCGACGTCGGCATGATGTTTCGCTACTTCGCGGCGGCCAACTTCTCGCCGACCGGTTCGAACTTCCAGCAGTGGAAGGACGAGAAGTTCGAGGCCGCGCTCGACTCGCTGGCGGGCGCCACCGATCCAGCAGTGATCGCGAAGCTCTTCGGCGAGGCGCATGAGCGGCTGGTCGACAACCCGCCGTGGCTTTACATCGTGCACGATCTAAACCCGCGTGCGCTGTCGAATAACGTGCAGGGCTTCGTGTCGCCACAATCGTGGTTTGTCGACCTGACGCTGGTCAGCTTGAAGTAATCGCGGAGGAGGCGCGCGCCTTATGGTGCGCCTTTATATGCCTGTCTTTGCCATCACAACCGGGGGTCGCCGAGGGCGTAGCTCTTTATCAATATACCGCGAATATTTATGCAGACTGCCCTATGCAGGCGGCGACAGATTACGTCCGACATGATATTTTTAATCATTGCGCTTTGAGCGATTTATTGGCGTGCACTTTCTGCAATGCCCTCGCTCTCGATGAGAAATGTCATGGATATGTCGATATCGATTTCTCCCCGGGTCCTGATCGTCGAAGACGAAGTCGATCTCCTCGATGAGGTGGCGTCGTACTTCCGCCGTAAGGGCCAGACGGTGGTGACGGCGGGTTCTTATAACGAAGGGCTGGGCATTCTCGAAGACGCGTCGATGCCGGTCGATGTGTTGATCAGTGACGCGCGCATGCCTGACGGCAATGGCATCGACCTGATCCGGGCGCACACCGAGCGGGCGGGTGCCCGTTGCATCTGCATCCTGATGACCGGCCATCTGGAGCAAAGCCAGATCGCCGCCGACCTGCGCGGAGTGAAAGTCTTTCACAAGCCTTTCGCCGTTTCAGCTCTTTACCGGGAAGTAAGCGCTGCCTTGGTCGCCAGCCAGGTCACGGGCTTGCCGCGCGCGACCTAAAAAGGGCTTTTGGCGGATACAATCGCGACAATTTAGAGTGTCTTGCAGATCGACTGTTACTCTGTAGTTCGGCCTATCGCTCTGCTACTGTAATATTAACAGATTAGTATAAGTCGCTGATCTTTCTTTTTTTTTGAGATTAACGAACGGTAATTTGAGGATAAGTCATGGATCACCTTCTCAGCTCTTTTTATCTTGGCTCTCCGGCAAACCGCGAACTCGACGCGCCGCTGACGGTTGAGCAGAAAGTCTCGATGATCGACGCCGCCGCGGAAAAAGTATCGGAGCTGCTCGACGTGCTTCACATCGATCATCGCCGCGACGCCAATACCCGCGATACGCCGCGGCGTGTCGCGCGCATGTATGTCGAAGAACTGTTGGCCGGCCGCTTTTCCGCTCCGCCGGCCATCACCGAATTCGACAGCGCCGAGACCTTCGACGACCTGATCGTGACCGGCCCCATCGAGGTGCGTTCGATGTGTGCGCATCATCTCATGCCGATTTATGGCACCGCGATCATCGGCATCGTGCCGGCGGATGGCAGGCTCATCGGCCTCTCCAAGTACGATCGCGTGGTCCATCACTTCGCCCACCGTTTCCAGGTGCAGGAAGAACTGGTCAACCAGATCGGCAAGTTCCTGATGGAGAGCACGGCGCCGCGCGGCCTGGCCGTGCGTATCAAGGCCGTTCATATGTGCAAGACGCATCGCGGCGTGAAGGCCTCGCACAATTCCCACATGATCAGCAGCGCCTACTTCGGCGACATGCGGACCGATCCGGCGCTCAAGGCCGAGTTCCTGCAGGAGTGCCAGGGCCTCGAGCGGAGCGCGCAGCCGTGAACGCGCCGTTGTCGCGGACCTGGTCGGCGAGCAACATGTTGCGCCCCACGCCGACCCGGCAGATCTACCGCTCGACCAAGACCTACGATCACAACGAAGGTCTGTCGTGCTGCTTCCGCCAGTGGCGAGCCGACTCGCACTGCCATCTCGTTCATGGCTATGCCCTGGCGTTTCGCTTCGTCTTCGCCACGCATACGCTCGACGACAACAACTGGGTGCAGGACTTCGGCGGCCTGAAGGGCGTTCGCAACTGGCTGCACGAGATGTTCGATCACACCGTGCTTATCGCCGAAGACGATCCGCACAAGCATGAATTCGCGCGCATGGCCAAGCTCGACCTGATGGATCTGCGCGTTCTGCCGGCCGTCGGCTGCGAAGCCGTTGCCAAGCACGTTTTCGACCACGTCGGCCAGATGATCGGCGCCGATACCAAGGGCAGGGTTTGGGTCGAGTCCGTCGAAGTGCTCGAGCACAGCGGCAATTCGGCCATGTACCAGGAAGAATTCCGCGAAGACGGCCCGGCTCACTGAAGCGCCGCCGGCCCAGCAAACTCAACGCATCGTTCGTTCGCTCCATCCCTAGACCCCGAGGAAAACACCATGTCGACTTCCACCAGCCGCCGCTCTTTCGTCAATCTCCTGGGCTTTGCCGCCGCTGTCGGGGTGACTGGCGCCCGCCAGGCTTTCGCCGGCGCCCTGCCGGCGCCGCAGGGGAAGGTCGTGCTGCGCATGTCGGGGATGATCGGCAACACCAACAAGGACGGCACCGCCGAGTTTGACATCGCCATGCTCGAGAAGATGGGCATGCAGTCCTTCTCGACGGCGACCCCTTGGTACGACGGCAAGGTGACCTTCGAAGGCGTTTCGATGGCCAAGCTGATGGACTACGTCGGCGCCAAAGGCACCGCCGTGCAGATCAAGGCGCTGAACGACTACGCCACCGACATTCCGATGGAAGATTTCAAGAAGTATCCGGTGATCCTGGCCCTCAAGCGCGACGGCAATTACATGCCGGTGCGCGACAAGGGCCCGCTGTTCATTGTCTACCCGTACGACTCCGATCCCGACCTCACGCAGCAGCGCTTCTACAGCCGCTCGGCGTGGCAGGTCGCCCAGATCATCGTGAAGTAGGGCGCCGCCGCGGTCTCGGACTGAGAGGGAGATCTGTGACGAGCATCAGCGAACCTGGCACCAGCCGATCGGGCGGCATGAAGCGGGTACTGGCGCTCGTGCTTCTCTTTCTCGCTGGCGCGGCCCTCATCAACTCCGTCCTGATCGTCCAGCGCCAGGCGGCGCTGGAGCGAGTCTCGCGCTACAACCTGACCTGGCTGCTGAGCCAGGCGGCCCACGAAACGCTGAGGCTGCAGGAAACCGTTGGCGCGGCGGCCTTGTCGGGAAGCGATGTCGATTCCGACGATGTGACGCTGCGGCTGGACGTGCTCAGCAATCGTCTGGCCCTGCTGCAGAAAGGTGAAGCGGCGGATTTCATTGGCGAGCGCCCCGACCTCAAGGCCACGGTCGCCGAACTCTCCAGCAGCCTGATCGCCCTTGAGATCCTCGTGAGCGGATTGCCCGATCCCAAGGTTGCCGTGCGCATGCGCGCCCTGCTCGAACCGCTGGTGCCGCGGACGTTGCAGATGGCGGCGGCGGCCAACCAGTGGAGTGGCGAGAACGTCGCCAAGGATCAATACGATCTCAGCGTTCAGCATTGGACGCTCACCGGCCTGCTGCTCACCGCGTTGATCGTCATCCTGGCGCTGCTTTACCGTCAGCAGAGAATCGCCTGGACGCTCCAGTCAGAGATGGAACAGTTGAATTCGCTGTTCCAGTCGACCGGCGCCTACTTCCTGATGCTCGATCGCGACGAGCGCATCGTCATGGTCAACCAGGCGCTGCGCGAGTTGCGTGGCGACGGCGACCGCGCCATGGCCGGCGAGACCTACAGCATTTCCGAGAATGGCGGGCTCAGCAGCGAGACGGTGGAGAAGTGGAAAGCCGCGTCCGGCGTCAATGTGCTGAAACCGCTGGAATATGAAAGTCGCGTCGTCGATGCCGCCGGCAACACCCGCATCATCAAGAACACGGCGACGCCCATCCAGGACCAGTCCGGGCGTCTGCAGTACATCGTCCTGATCGGCGTCGACGACACCGAGCGCCGCCAGACAGAGATCCGGCTGTTCGACGCCTCGCGCCTCGCCAATCTCGGTGAAATGGCCTCGGGCGTGGCGCATGAGATCAACCAGCCGCTCGCCGTCATCCGCATGGCAGCCGACAGCCTGCAGGAAGAGCTCGATGGCGCCGACGTGACGGCAGACCCGGCGGCGTTGTTCGAATTCATGAAGGAAAAGCTCAAGCGCATCTCGGCACAGACCGATCGCGCCTCGGGCATTATCCGCGAGCTCCGCACCGTGGCGCGCAAGCCGAGCGACGAGGCCCAGCCTTTCGCGCTGGCCGATGCCGCCCGCATCAGCGCCGATCTTCTGAGCGAGCAACTGCGCGCCTCGCGCGTCGAGCTGTCGCTGCACCTGCCAGAAGGCGCAGGCCCGACCGTGCTCGGCCAGGTCAGCCGCCTTCAGCAGGTCGTCATCAATCTCGTGCTCAATGCGCGCGACGCCATCGTCGAGCATGCGCCGCTCGAGGCAGTCGGCGGCCTCGGCCACGTCGCCGTGCGCGTGTTCGAGGATGCCCAAAAGGGAGTGGCGACGATCTGCGTCGACGACGACGGGTCGGGCATTCCCGAGACCGCCTTGCCGCGTC
Organism: Reyranellales bacterium; assembly: GCA_038224985.1. Classification (GTDB taxonomy): domain Bacteria; phylum Pseudomonadota; class Alphaproteobacteria; order Reyranellales; family Reyranellaceae; genus Reyranella. The sequence continues at coordinate 868 of JBBRFD010000228.1, read as the reverse complement.
TGTTCGAGCCCTTCTTCACGACCAAGCCGACCGGCAAGGGCACTGGCCTCGGTCTGTCGATCAGCTACAATATCGTGCGCAACATGCACGGCGAACTATCGGCCGAGAACCGCCCCGAGGGCGGCGCCCGCTTCAAGATTTCGCTGCCGCTGGCGATGCCGGTTGCTGTACCGGCGCCCGCGGTGCCCATTCCCGCACTGCCGATCGCAACGTCTGCCGCGCCGGCCTCCGCGCCCGTCGCGCTTTCGAAAATGCCGCACAAGTCGGCGGCTTAGCGTCTAGTCCCGGAACGGGTCCGTCATCAGGATCGTGTCCTCGCGTTGCGGCGAGGTGCTGAGCAGCGCCACCGGACAGCCGACCAACTCCTCGACGCGGCGCACGTACTTGATGCAGGTCGCCGGCAGCTCGGCGAAGGAGCGCGCACCTTGCGTGCTCTCGCTCCAGCCCTCGAACTCTTCCCAGATCGGCTTCAGCCTGGCCTGTGCGCCCATGGTGAAGGGGAAGCGCTCGATACGCTTGCCGTCGAGTTCGTAGGCGACGCAGACCTTGATCGTCTTCTCGCCGTCGAGCACGTCGAGCTTGGTCAAGGCGATACCATTGATGCCGTTCAGCTTCACCGCCTGGCGCACCATGACGGCGTCGAACCAGCCGCAACGGCGCGGCCGGCCGGTATTGGTGCCGAATTCCTTGCCGCGATCGCCCAGGCCCTGGCCGATGGCGTCGGTCAGCTCGGTCGGGAAAGGACCGTCACCGACGCGCGTCGTATAGGCTTTGGCGATGCCCAGCACATAGCCCACCGAGCCATTGCCCATGCCGCTGCCGATCATGGCCTGCGCCGCCACGGTGTTGGACGAGGTGACGAACGGGT
>JBBRFD010000227.1:0-7281 GCA_038224985.1 Reyranellales bacterium | reverse complement strand
ATGGTGAAGGAATTCGCCGACGCGGCCTTTGGCCTGAAGAAGGGCGAACTCTCCGAAGCGCCGATCAAGACCCAGTTCGGCTACCACGTCATCAAGATCGACGATCGCCGCACGGCGCCGCCGCCCGCGCTCGAGGAGCTTTCCGAGCAGATCCGCGAGGAACTGGCGCGCGAGGCCGTGACCGCCCAGCTCGACAAGATCCGCGCCGGCTCGAAGATCGAGAAGTTCAACATTGACGGCACCAAGGTGGAGGCGGCCCCGGCGGTGCCGGCGGCTCCCGCCGCAACGCCGGCCAAGCCCGCGACTCCGGCCGCGCCGCCCAAGTAGAAACCTACGTTCAACTAGAACTCACGTTTTAGGGCGTTTCTGGTGTAGGCTCCGCCGCTGGCCGGCCGCATACCTGCGGCCGCGCCCGAGGGGAGAAACATGTCCGCTAAGCACGCCCTATCGCCGCTCGCGCCCAAGACGATTCCGACGCTGCCCCGCATTGCGGGGGTAAAGCTCGGCGTCGCGCGTTCCGGCGTGCGCTACACGGACCGCGACGACGTCCTGCTGGCGGTGGTGCCGGCCGGGGCGACCATCGCGGGCGTCCTGACCAAATCCAAGACCTGCTCGGCGCCGGTCGACTGGTGCCGCAAGAACCTCGCCCGCGGCAAGGTCCGCGCGATCGTGGTCAATGCCGGCAACGCCAATGCCTTCACCGGCAAGCTGGGCGACAAGGCGGTCGAGGAGAGCACGCGCGCGGTGGCGCAGGCACTGGGCTGCCCACGCAACGAGGTCTTCATGGCCTCGACCGGCGTGATCGGTCAGCCGCTCGATTGGGAGAAGATCGCCGCCGTCGTGCCGGCCCTGATCAAGGGCGGCCGCGAGGACAACTGGTCGGCCGCCGCCGCCTCGATCATGACGACCGATACCTTCCCCAAGCTGGCGACCCGCCAGGCCAAGATCGGCGAGAAGACCGTCACCATCAACGGCTTCCTCAAGGGCTCGGGCATGATCGCGCCCGATATGGCGACGATGCTGGGCTTTGCTTTCACCGACGCCAAGATCCCCGGCAACGTGCTGCAGAAGATCCTGACCGATGCCGCCGACAAGTCGCTGAACTGCGTCACCGTCGACGGCGATACCTCGACCAGCGACACGTTGCTCTGCGTCGCCACCGGCACGGCGCGGCATGCTCCGATCGAGGAAGCCGACGACCCCGTGCTGGTCGATTTCCGCCGCGCGCTCGATGAAGTGCTGATCGAGTTGGCGCAGCTTCTCGCCCGCGACGGCGAGGGCGCCACCAAGTTCGTCACCATCAACGTCGGCGGCGCCTCGTCCAATGGGGCGGCGCGCAAGATCGGCCTCGCGGTCGCCAATTCGCCGCTGGTGAAGACCGCCATCGCCGGCGAGGACGCCAACTGGGGTCGCATCGTCATGGCGATCGGCAAGTCGGGTGAACGCGCCGACCGCGACAAGCTCAGGATCTCGATCGGCGGCACCAAGATCACCGATCAGGGCCAGGTCGTGCCGGGCTACGACGAGGCTCCCGTGGTCAAGCACATCAAGGGCACCGACATCGTGATCGACATCGATCTCGGCATCGGCCGCGGCCGTGCAACCGTGTGGACCTGCGACTTGACGCACGGCTACATCGACATCAACGGCAGCTACCGGACCTAAGGTGAATTTCGACGAGACCTGCCCGGGTGGGCCGCCGCCTCTGGGCGAGCGTCCGCTCGTGCTGGTCGCAGCCGTTGCCTTGGTCGACACCGATGGTCGCGTGCTGATCGCCCAACGGCCCGAGGGCAAGTCGATGGCCGGCCTTTGGGAATTTCCCGGCGGCAAGGTCGATCCGGGCGAGACGCCGGAGCAGGCGCTGGTACGCGAGCTGCAGGAAGAGCTCGGCATCGAGACCGCCACGAGCTGCCTCGCCCCCATTGCCTTTGCCAGCCACGGCTATGAGAAATTCCACCTGCTGATGCCGGTCTTCGCCTGCCGCAAGTGGGCGGGTCAGCCGCGACCGCGCGAAGGCCAGACCCTGAAGTGGGTCGTGCCGATGGAGCTCTCGCGCTATCCCATGCCGCCGGCCGACGTGCCGCTGGTGGGACTGCTCAGGGATCTTCTCTAAAGCGGATTCCCCGGACTTCCCACGTCAGTGGGAAGCCTCCGATGCCCATGGCATAAGGGTTTCAGGCCAAACTTCCCACTTTCCCACGGACCCCTCGATATGCAGCGCAAAGGGGTCAGTCCAGCATCTCGCGCAATACGCGGCCGGTCGCGCCGAGGGCAGCTATGAAGGCGCCTTGAGCGCCTGGCCTTCGCGCCAGCCCAGCAGCGTGCGGAAGATGATGGCGTGGGCCGATGCGGCGACGGCGGTGCCGGCGTAGCTGGTGAGCGTCGCGACCGTCCAGGCAGCGATCGCGGCGCCGGGCCCGGGGCCGGTGATGCCGCGCAGGATGGCGACGGTGAACACGGCCGCGATGGCCGTGACGATGGCGCTCATCAGGAAGATCAGGAACATGGTGCCGATAATGGTCCAGCCGTTGCCACGGCCATATGTCCAGGAGTTGCGCGGCGTGAAGGGGACATCGACCGCGGTCGCCGCGAGCCCATAGCTGATGCGCAGTGCCAGCAGCACCGAGACGATGAAGCCCGCCGCGATGGGCGCGCCCATGGCCTGGCGGCGCTGGGTCTCGGGATCGGCATTGGCGCCCAGCATCTCGGGATCGAGCGTGCCCAGCATCAGCATGAGTGTGGCGATCAGCGCGAAGGTGACGCCGCCCACCTTCAACAGGTGCCGCAGGAAGCCGGTCTCGCGGCCCGACCAGTGGAGGCCCGGCAGCCCTTCGAGACGGTTCGGTCCCAGCAGGGTCACACGGATCCAGGCCACGAGGAACATGGTCGTCGGGATGACGTCGAGCGCCTTTTCGATCAGCGCGGCGTAGACCAGGTCGTCGTCGGACATGACGAAGGAGCCGATGACGCGGATCGCCAGCGAGATGATCCACGGCACGGTGACGAGATGGAAGAAGAGCGCTGTGTTGGCGAAGAAGAAGCGGAAGCTTTCTCCCAGCACCGTGGCGAAAGACAGTTTGATCACGATCTAGCCTTGCCCCGCTTTTTCACCGGCGCTCAGTTCGACGCCACCCAATGCCTCGGCCAGCCGTCGCGCCGCCGCACCCGGCCGTAAAGCCTTGGGCTGCGAGACATGCGGTGTCCAGCCATGCAGGAAAAGCACCTCGAAGCTCGCGGTCACGCGGCCCGAGGGCGCGGCGAAGCGCTCGCCGTAGATTTCCGCCGCGCGCAGCAGCGTGGCGCGGCGCGCCAGACCGCGGCGGCGGTCGGCGATGATGTTGCTCTCGCCCATGCCGCGCAGGTCGCGCATCAGGGCGAGCGCACTTTCGTATTCGACGTCGATGGTCTCGATATCGGCCACCGGCAGGGCAAAGCCCGCGCGCTGCAGCAGGCCCGCCGCGTCGCGCAGGTCGGCGAAGGGTGAGACGCGCGCGCTCAAGCCGCCTTCGATCTCGCTCTCGGCCACCGACAGCGCCTGACGCAATTGCCACAGCGTGCCGCCACCCAGCATGGCGGCGAGGAACAAGCCGTCGGGCTTCAGGATGCGGGCGATCTGGATCAGCGTACCGGGCAGGTCGTTGACCCAATGCAGGTCCATCGCGCTCAGCACCAGGTCGAAGCTTCCGGCGGCAAAAGGTAGCGCCTCCTCGTCGGCGACTATGGCGGTGCCTTTGGTCTGACGCGCGAAGCCCAGGCCAAGATCGGCGCGCACCAGGGTCTCGATCATTTTCCTGCCTTCGAGCGCATCGGCGATCTCGTCGCCATGGCAGCCAAGGTCGAGGGCCAGCGGATAGGTCCGGCGTACGTCGTCGAGCCGCTCGATCAGCCGGCCGACGATTTCACGCTTGAGAAACGCATGATCGGCCCAGCCGCGCGCCGCCCGCTCGCGATGCTGGCGCAGCACCGCGCGGTCGAAGACGAGCAGGGGGTCGGCCATGGCGCCTGATTTGTTCACGGGCTGTATGTAAGGCGGAAAGAGGGCGGCGGGTAGGGGGCGATGCCCCGCTATTGGCGTATTTGCTGGGCTCAATTGCCGTGTGCTTTCTTTCGTTGCCCGTGCGGGCAAGACCCTTCTCGACTCGGTGCTGCCGCCGCTCTGCCTCGGCTGCAGCGAGATCGTCGACGAGCCGGGCGCGCTCTGTACCGAATGCTGGGGCCGCGTCGCCTTTCTCAGCCATCCCCAATGCGCCTGCTGCGGCTATCCCTTTGCCGCGGATGCCGATGCCGGCGCCGATGCCGGTGGGGGCGCGCTCTGCGGCGCCTGCCTCGCCCATCCGCCGCGCTACCGCCGGGCCCGCGCTGTCGTTGCCTATGACGATCGCGCCCGGGCGCTGGTGCTGCCGTTCAAGCATGGCGACCGCACCGACATGGCGCGGGCCTATGGCAGGTGGATGGCGCGGGCCGGCGCCGAGCTGATGGCCGATGCCGACCTGATCGCGCCGGTGCCGCTGCATTGGCGGCGCCTGTTCAGCCGCCGCTACAATCAGTCCGTCCTGCTGGCACGCGGTGTTTCACGTGAAACAAAAAAGCCGCTGGCGCCCGACCTGCTGCTCCGCGTGCGCTGGACCGGCTCGCAGGCCGGCCTCAAGGCCAAGGAGCGCCGCAGCAACGTCCGCCAGGCTTTCCAAGTCCATCCGCGCTGGGCGGAGAGGATCAAGGGCAAAGGCATCGTGCTGGTCGACGATGTGCTGACCACCGGCGCCACCGTCGAGGCCTGTGCCCGCGCCCTGCAGAAGGCGGGGGCCGGCCATGTCGATGTCCTGACGCTGGCGCGGGTCGTCTGGCCGTCTGTATAATGCAGGCCACAAACCCACCGCGAACCCAGCGCGAACCCACCCAGAACCCAGATGAGCGTCGAGATGGCAAAGATCGAAATTTATACCACGCCGTTTTGCGGCTACTGCGCGCGCGCCAAGGCGCTGCTCGGGGAGAAGGGCGCCGCCTTCGACGAGATGGACGTCATGATGGACGACAAGAAGCGCAGCGAGATGCGCGAGCGTGCCAAGCGCACCACCGTGCCGCAGATCTTCATCAACGGCGCGCATATTGGCGGCTCCGACGAGCTGGCGGCGCTGGAGCGCGCCGGCAAGCTCGACGCCCTGCTTGCCCAGCCGGGCTGAGGGACCGACACCATGACCACGTTGCCTGTTACGTTCCGGGCCGGCTTGATCCAGACCAACGTCACCAGTGAGATGGCCGAGAACGTCGCCTTCATCCGCGAGCAGTCGCGTCTTGCCCGCGATGCCGGCGTCGACTTCATCATGACGCCGGAGAATACCGGCCTGATCGGCATCAACCGCGAGGACACGCTCGCCAAGGCGCAGACGGAAGAAACTCACGGCATGCTGGCCGCCTGCCGCGCCGCGGCGCGCGAAACCGGCGCTTGGTTCCTGTTGGGCTCGATCCATGTCCGCGTCGAGGGCGAGGAGCAGATCCGCAACCGCTCCTACCTGATCGATTCCGCGGGCGGCATCGTCGCCAGCTACGACAAGATCCATATGTTCGACGTGCGTCTGGCCGGCGGCGAGAACTACCGCGAGTCCTTCACCTTTAAGCCGGGCGAGCGTTCGGTGCTGGCCGAGACGCCGTGGGGCGTGCTGGGCATGACCATCTGCTACGACCTGCGCTTCCCCTATCTCTACCGCGACCTCGCCCATGCAGGTGCTGCCATGCTGTCGATCCCGTCGTCTTTCACCGTGCCGACGGGTCAGGCGCATTGGCACGCCATCCTGCGCAGCCGCGCCATCGAGACCGGCTGCTACGTCTTCGCGCCCGCCCAGGTCGGCACGCACAAGGGCTCCAACCGCAAGACCTACGGCCACTCCATCGTCGTGTCGCCGTGGGGCGAAGTGCTGGCCGATGCCGGGTCGGAGAAGGCCGGCTTCGTCACCGCCGACATCGACCTTGCCAAGGTCGAGGAAGCCCGCCGCATGGTGCCGTCGCTGCAGCACGACCGGACCTACACGGCGCCGGTGCTCCATAAGCCGGCGGTCGCGAAGGCCGCCGAGTAATTTCTAGAGACGCCGGGCGGCGATGCGCTGGATCATCGCCATCTTCGGCTCGCTGATCAGGCGAGCCTCGTAGGCCACGACCGAAAACTTTCCGCGCACCAGCTCCAGCAGCTCGCCATCCTTGAGCAGGAAGTCGGGCCGGCTCGGCTTTCCGAAGCGTTCGTTGCCTTCCATGAAGGTCTCGTAGAGCAGCACGCCGCCCGGTTCGATCGCGTCGATCAGCACGGGCAGCAACAGGCGATGCAAATAGTTGGTGACGATCACCGCACCGAATTTCCGGCCGGGCAGGGGCCACGGGCTGCCATCCTCGAGGTCGGCCTGGACGATTTCGATCTCCGCCGCGGCGTCGATCCTGCTCACATCGCGGTCGAGGGCCGTGGCATGGTGGCCTCTGCCGGCGAAGTAAAGCGCATGCCGGCCTCTGCCCGCGGCGACATCGAGCACGGCGGCGCCCGCCGGCACGAGACCGGCCCAAGTGGTGATCCAGGAGGAGGGGAAGCTGGCCATGGCGGGCGACAATCGGGCCTTGCGTCCGGGGCGACAAGGCACCATTTTTTAACTGAAATGATTTTGTATCGTCTGCGCTGCCGTAAAGGCCATGAGTTCGACAGCTGGTTCAAGGACAGCAAGGCTTATGAGCGCCAGGAAAAGCGCTCGCTGATCGGTTGCCCGAACTGCGGCGACTCCACGATTGTGCGGGCGCCGATGGCGCCGCGCATCGGCAAGGGCGGCGGCAAGCGCAGCGTGACCGACGTCGAGATGCCGGTCGAGACGACGGTCGAGACGACGGCGCCGGTTCCGGTGGCACCTTCGCCCGAACAGCAGCATCAAATGGCGGCGCTGGCCCGGCATATGCCCAAGGAGCTGCGCGAGGCGCTGATGAAGGTGCGCGCCGAGGTCGAGAAGAATTGCGACAATGTCGGCGACAAGTTCGCCGAGGAAGCCCGCAAAATTCATTACGGCGAAAGCGACAAGCGCGGCATCTATGGCGAGACCACCGACGACGAAGCTGAGGAACTGGCCGAAGAGGGCATCGAATTCGGCCGCCTGCCCTGGATCCCGCGCGGCAACTAGTGGTCTCCGCCTAACATTTGAGTCCTGCCGAGGATTCCCAAGTCGGAGCGTGCATGCGAGTCTGCGGCATGCGAACAGGAATATCGATCAGTCTCCAGCCGGCCGCCCGGCGGCGCCTCGTAGCGCTGGCGGGGGA
>JBBRFD010000226.1:0-7288 GCA_038224985.1 Reyranellales bacterium | reverse complement strand
TCTAGAGTCTTTCCGAGGGAAATAGAATCGGAAGGGATTCCCAAGCTGGGCGAGATGTGATTCAAACTGCTGGCTGGGCGGAGGCCAGCAGGGATGCGCGCCTATTCTCTGGACTTGCGGGAACGCGTTGTAGCGGCGGTTGGCGACGGCCACTCGTGCCGCGAAGTATCGGCGTTGTTCCGGGTAAGCGTTGCCAGCGTCGTGAAGTGGGCGCAGCGGGCACGCTCGATGGGCAGTCCTGCGGCCAAGCCGATGGGCGGTCGGCGGGGCTGCAAGCTGGACGGTGAGCGGGAATGGCTGCTGAGCCGGCTGGCTGAGAAGCCGGATCTGACGCTGCACGCTGTTCTGGCCGAGTTGCGCGAGCGCGAGGTAACGGTGTCGTGCGACACGCTGTGGCGGTTCCTGCGGGAGGCTGGGATCAGCTTCAAAAAAAACCGTATTCGCCAGCGAGCAGGATCGTCCTGACATCGCCCGCCGGCGCGCCTGGTGGAAGAAGTATCAGGCCCGCATCGACCCGCGCCGACTGGTCTTCATCGACGAGACCTGGGCCAAGACCAACATGGCCCGCACGCACGGCTGGAATCGCCGCGGGGCGCCGCTGCTGGCCAAAGTTCCCCACGGGCACTGGACGACGATGACCTTCCTTGCGGCCCTGCGGCACGACTGCGTCGCCGCACCTTGCGTCTTCGACGGTCCGATCAATGGTGCCAGTTTCCTGGCCTACGTTCGTCAGTTCCTCGTGCCGACACTCAAGCCCGGAGACATCGTCGTCATGGACAATCTCGGCAGTCACAAGAGCCAAGCCGTTCGCCACGCCATCCGCGCTGTCGGTGCAAAGCTCTTCTTCCTCCCGCCCTACAGTCCCGATCTCAATCCCATCGAGCAGGTCTTTGCCAAGCTCAAGATCCTTCTACGAAAGGCCGAGGAGCGAACCGTCGAGGCAACATGGCGCCGCATTGGCAACCTTCTCCAGTGCTTCTCGCCCCAAGAATGCGCCGCATACATCCAAAACGCTGGATACGCTTCGATCTGAACCGAAAAGACTCTAGCGCGAGCGGCCGCGCCCGGTGACAGGCCAGATCTCGACCAGCGTGTCGCCCTTCACGATGTGATAGGCGTCGTAGAGATTGACCGTCGGGTCGCAATGCGGCGGCACCAGGATGACCTGCTCGCCATGCATCGGCGCCGACTTGCCTTCGGGGGCGAAGATGCCGAGGTGCTCGTCGCCCATGAAGCGCGTCGTGGCGCCTTCGACGGCGCCCTTCAGAATATGCGGCGGGCCCGATTCGGTGGCCATCGCCTTCAGGCCGGCATCGACGGTCACCATGCCGGGTGTATTGGCGCTGACGACACGGGCGTCGATCTGCAGCGACTGCTCGAAGGTTGGCCGGTCCTCGCCGCGCAAATCGCAGATATTGTATTCGTAGTCCATGAAGACGTAGGAACCCACCTGCAGCTCGGTGAAGACGCCGAGCTTGGCATCGATGAAATGCGTGCCGGTGCCGGAGCCCGTGACGATCGCGGGCTTAAGCCCCGCTGCCTCGAGCTTGGCCACGACGCCCTTGAGATACTCCGTGCGCTCCTCGATGGAAGCCTTGCGCTCGGCGAAGTCCTTGATGTGCTGATGGCGGCCACAATAGAACTGCACACCGGCATAGACGAGTGACTTCAGCTTGACGATCTTCTGCGCCAGCTCGACCACGGCCTCAGGGCTGGCGACACCGGTGCGGTGCATGCCGGGATCGATGTCGATGATGACCTTGAGCGGCTTGCCGGCCTTGGCAGAGGCGGTGGCGAGCGCGTCGACATTGGCCGGATGATCGACCACGACCATCAGGTCGTTCATTTTACGGTTCAGTTCGATCAGCCGCGTTATGGCTTGGGGGGTTACCACCGGCGAAGTGATATGCAGCCCCTCGATGCCGGCCTCGGCCAGCGCCTCGGCTTCGCCCAGCTTGGCGCAGCAGTTGCCGAGCGCGCCGGCGGCGATCTGGCGTTTGGCGATATCGGCCGACTTGTGCGTCTTGGAATGCGGCCTGAGATTCACCTTGTGCGCCTTGGCGAAGCTGGCCATCTCGGCGATGTTGCGGTCGAGCGCCTCGACATCGATCACGAGGGCCGGCGTGTTGAGGCCAAGGCGCGAGCCCTGCTGGCCGATGAGGTGGCGATGAAGGCGTTCGGCGTCGCTCATGTTATCGGTCCTTGGTGTCCAGGTTACGCACGGTCATGGCCTCACCGGTCGTCCCGCGATTGACGCCGGCACTCTTCATAAAGGTGTTTTCCTTGCCCGTGCCCCAAAGTGCCACACCCTGCGCCAAGAGGCCGCCATCGACCTTGACGGTTTCACCGGTGATAAAGCGCGCCTCGTCGGAGACCAGGAAAGCCGCGACATCGGCAATATGCTCGGGCGCGCCGCGGTCGGGCCAGGGCTGTTGCGAGAATTGCTTCTCGAATTTCTCGGGCCGGCCGCGATGGACCAACGGCGTCGAGATGACTCCGGGCGCGATACCGACGACGCGGATGCGGTGCGGCGCCAGCTCGGCCGCGACATTCTCGATCAGGCTGATGACGGCGGCCTTGGCGGCCGAATAGGCATGACTGCCGCCACCGCCCACCATGCCGGCGATCGAGGCGGTAACCAGGATGACGCCGCCGCCCTCTTTGCCATCCGGGCCGAATTTCCGCATCGCCGTCGAGGCATGCTTCATGCCGAGGAAGACCGAGCGCGTCAGCACCGCGAAGGTATAGTCCCAGTCCTCGACGCTGGTCTCCGAGATCGGCCCGAAGGCGCCACCGACACCGGCATTGAGATAGGCGATGTCGAGGCGGCCGAAACGGCGCGCGGCCTCGCCCACGAGCGCCACCATGTCGGCTTCGCTGGCGACATCACAACGCTTGAAGGCGATGGCGTCGCCATGACCCGCAGCCTTGGCGACGGCGACGGTTTCCGCACCATTGGCCTCGTTGAGGTCGGCCACCACTACTTTCGCGCCCTCGGCGAGAAAGCGCATCACCGTGGCGCGGCCCATGCCGCTGGCACCCCCCGTCACGATGGCGACCTTGCCGTTCAACCGTCCGTCCATTGTGTTCACCTTATCTCGATCACACCGGCACCGCCGGCATAGAGTTTATCCACCAGCACCCGGCGCCGCTCCAGCACGGCACGCTGGTTTATATAGCCCTTGTCGGTGATTTCATTGCCGTCGACCTGCGGCGGTTCGGCCATCAGCAGGGCGCGCCGCACCTTCGTCGAGGAGCCGCCGCTTTCGCGGTTCATCCTGGCCAGGCCGTCGCGCAAGGCATCGATCACGGCGGGATGGGTCAGCAACTCGTCGTTGGAGAGCGCCACGTCGGCATCGCCGGAGACGCGGCGGCAGGCGGCGAAGTTGGGAAAGCCCAGCAGCCCGACATAGTCGCGGTCCTGGCCGCAAACGACCGCATCCTGCAGCACCGGGCTCACCGCGGCGATGGCCGTGGTACGCAAAGTGCCCACCAGCACGAAGGTGCCGCTCATCAGCTTGAAATCCTCGACCACGCGGCCATCGAAGATCAGGCCCTGGCTGGGATCCTCGGGATCGACGAAGCGGCCGGCGTCGCCGATCCTGTAGAAGCCCTCCTCGTCGAACATCTGCGCCGTGAGGTCGGGGCGCTTGTGGTAGCCCGGCGTCACGATGATGCTCTTGAGGCGCAGCTCGTAACGCCCCTCCTCGCCGGTCGGCACCATCTTGAGCTGCACGCCGGGAAACGGCAGGCCGACCAGGCCGACACGCTCCGATGCCCAGTGCACCGCCGTCGCCGTCGGCGCCGTTTCAGTCGAGCCCCAACCGGTGGTAAAGGGAATGCGATAGCCCGTGTGCTTTACTGCCAGCGCTTCCATGCGCTCGTAAAGGTCTTCGGGTAGCGTGGCGCCGCCATAGGAGAGCACATTGATGTTCTTGAAGAACTTGGCCGCAAGGCTCTCGTCCTTCTCCAGCGCCGTGGCCAGCATCGCGTAGCCCGCCGGCACGTTGGAGAAGGAGGTGGGCGAAACCTCGCGCAAATTGCGCAAAGTCTCGTCGAACAGACCGGGCAGCGGCTTGCCATCGTCGATATAGGTCGTGCCGCCCTCGCCGAGATTGCCCTGGAAGGTGGCATTACCGCCCATGGTGTGGTTCCACGGCAGCCAGTCGAGCAAAACCGGCGGCGGCTCGGAGGGCTTGCGCACGCGCGACATCTTCATCATCGCGAGATTGGCGCACATCATTTCCTGGGTGTTGATCACCGCCTTGGGCATGCCGGTGCTGCCCGAGGTGAAGAGGAACTTACCGACGGTCTTCGGCCCGATCATCGCCACCGACCTGGCCACGGCATCGCTCACCTGTGTGGCAATCATCTCGCTCCACGGCAGCGACTGCGTCCGGGGCGGCGGCTTGTCGACATGGACCAGCAGCACGCCTTCCAGATCGAGTGCCGCCAACGCGCGGGCGTAGATCTCGCCGTTCTGCACGAAGACCAGGCCGGGCTTGATGAGATCGAAGACGTACCGCAGCTTGGCGTGATCCTGGCTCATCACCGAATAGGCCGGCGATACCGGCGCCAGCGGTGCACGCGCCTGCCTTGCGGCCATAGAGAGCAGCGCGAATTCGATCGAATTCGACGACAGGATCATGACCGGCTTGTCGGGCCCGAAGCCGCGGTCGATGAGCGCCTGTGTCACCGAATCGACCTGCTTCTTCGCCTCGCCATAAGTCACCTTCAGCCACTCGCGGTCCGGGCCCCGCTTCTGCGCCAGCCAGACCCGGTCCGGCACCTCGGTCGCCCATTTGGCGAGAAAAGCCGGCACGTGCTTTTCGTAGGGGTTCAGCGCGTGGTTCGACTGCAGCACGATTGTGCCATCGGCCCGCCGCTCGACACTGACATCGCGGCTCAGGAACTCCATCGGCTTGAAGGGTACGCGCGTGACGCTGTCCATGATTACGCCTTGAACCTCGCAATGGCCTTTTCGTCGAACTTCAGGCCCAACCCGGGCTTGGTCGGCAGCACGAGCTGGCCGTTTTCGATCGCCGGTGTCTCCTCGTAGAGGGCCAGCATCCACGGCATGTACTCCACCGTGAGGCCGTTGGGACAGGCGGCGACCATATGCACCATGACCTCGGGCATGACATGGCTGACGATCGGAAGATTGAAGGCCTCGGCCATGCCGGCAACCTTCATCCATTGGCTGACGCCGCCGACACGTGCCAGATCGACCATGACGATGTCGACCGAGCGGGCCTCGATCATATGGCGGAAGGGCACGATGCCCCAGACGTACTCGCCGCCGGCGATCGGTGTCCTGAGGGCCGCCGTCACGCGTGCCAGACCCGCGTAGTCGTCGGCCGCGGTCACATCCTCGAGCCAGAACAGGCCGACATCCTCGACCCGGCTGCCGATGTCGATCGCCTGCTCGGGCCGCCAGCGCTGGTTGATGTCGCACATCAGCTTGATGTCGGGGCCGATGGCGTCGCGCACAACGCGCACGCGGCGAATCTCCTCGGCCGGTGTCGGATTTCCCGGCAGCGCCATCTGGGTTTTCATTTCGCGAAAACCCTTCTGCAGCAGGATGCGCGCCGCGCGTTGCGCCTGTTCGTCGGTCAGGCCGCGCCGCAGCGAACCGGAGGCATAGGTCGGCACGCGGTCGCGATGGCCGCCCAGCAGCTTCCACAGCGGCTGGTCGAGCGCCTTGCCCTTGATGTCCCACAGCGCCGTATCGATCGCCGCCAGCGCCAGCGTGAAGATACCGCCCGGCCCGCCGGCGTCGCCGGCACGAAGCTTGGCGACAATCGCCTCAATGCGCAGCGGGTCCTCACCCACGGTGAGAGCGGCGAGGTCCTCGACCATGGCATGCAAACTGCGGGTGGCCCTGCCGCCATAGAGAGTGACGCCGATACCCTCGATGCCGCTGTCGGTGCGCAGACGCAGCGCCACGATAGGGCGGGTGCGGCCGGCTTCCTCCGGCATATTGGCCAGCGGGTCGTCCTCCGGCACGTTCAGCGTCATCGCTTCGTAACTGGCGATTTTCACGGCGTTTCCTCCGAAATCGTCCGCAATCCGAAACCGCAGAGCGGCGGAGACGCGGCCTGAATGGCCGTTCACATTGCCACGAAATTCAGCCAGAGTCCGCCCGACCCAAAAGAGAGAAAGCAAGAGAGGCAGGAGACGATGGATTTCGAATATTCAGACCGGTCCAAGGAGCTTGTCGAGAAGCTCAGCAAGTTCATGGACGAGGTCGTTTACCCGGCCGAGACCGTCTACGAAGAGCAGATGGAGAAGGCCAAGGACCGCTGGCAGCTCCCCCCGGTGATGGAAGAGTGCAAGGCCGAGGGGAAGAAGCGCGGGCTGTGGAACATGTTTCTGCCAGCCGATCGTGATACCGGCGACACCCACGGCACGATGGGCCTCTCCAACCTCGAATACGCACCGATCTGCGAAGTGCTGGGCCGCTCGTCGATCGCCTCTGAATCCGTCAACTGCTCGGCGCCCGACACCGGCAATATGGAAGTCTTCGCCCGCTACGGCACCGCCGAGCACAAGGAGAAGTGGCTGAAGCCGCTGCTCAACGGCGAGATCCGTTCCTGCTTCGCCATGACCGAGCCGGCGGTCGCCTCGTCCGACGCGCGCAACGTCGAATGCCGAATCGAAGCCGACGGCAACGACTATGTCATCAATGGCCGCAAGTGGTGGTCGTCGGGCATGGGCGATCCGCGCTGCGCCGTCATCATTTTGATGGGCAAGAGCGATCCCAATGCACCGGCTTACCGCCAGCAGTCGATGATCGTGGTGCCGCGCGACGCCAAGGGCATCAAAATCGTGAAGATGCTGCACGTCTTCGGCTATGACGACGCCCCGCATGGCCACGCCGAAGTGGTCTACGACAACGTCCGCGTGCCGAAGTCGGCCATTCTCCTCGGCGAGGGCCGCGGCTTCGAGATCGCCCAGGGCCGTCTCGGACCGGGTCGTATCCATCACTGCATGCGCGCCATTGGCGTGGCCGAGCGGGCACTCGAAATGGCCATCAAGCGCGCCAAGAGCCGCGTCGCCTTCGGCCAGCGCATCTCGGAGATGGGCGTGACCAAGGCCCATGTCGCCGACATGCGCATGGAAATCGACATGGCCCGCCTGCTCGTGCTGAAGGCCGCCTGGGCCATGGACAAGTTCGGCAACAAGGAAGCGCGCCAGCAGATCGCCATGATCAAGGTGGCGGTGCCCAACATCACCTCCAAGGTCGTCGACCGCTGCCTGCAGCTCCACGGCGCCGGCGGCGTCTCCC
>JBBRFD010000225.1:0-7520 GCA_038224985.1 Reyranellales bacterium | reverse complement strand
CGATCACGCCGCGATCGATGGCATCGCGCACGCCGGCGGCGACGTCATCGATCCTGAACACCTCCATCAGCCGCAGCACCTGCACGAACTCGCGCTTGCCCTGCTTGCCCATGCGCGCCTCGAGCAGGCGGCGCAGCGTGGTGAACGCCTCGGGCAGTTTCCAACCGGCCAAGGGTGCCGCCTGGTCGAGCGCATTGATCTTCTGCTCGAGCAGCGCCAGGTAATGCAGCGGGTCGAACACGAAGTCTTGCCGCTCGTAGGATCGGGCGTGCCGGGCGATGATCTCGGCGCCGCACGAGATCACCACCTCGTGGATGTAGCCACGAACCACGACCTCGCGATGACCGTAGGCGGTTGGCACCGAGTAGTCGGTGCCGCGATAGCGCACCAGAGACAGCGAACTGACCCGGCCAGCCTGCTTCTCGCAGGCGTCATAGGGCGTCGGAGGCAGATCGTGTAACGCCGCCAGGTCGCGCGCCATCCGCTCCCCGATCGTCTCGTCGTGACCGCGCAGCCGATCGTCGAGACGACGGCGGCACGCTGTCAGCAGATCCTCGTTGAGTGCGTCAAAGCTGGCGGCGTGCGGCAACGGCACCAGGTGGTTCCGCCCGATAAACCCGACCAGACCCTCGACCTTGCCCTTGTCGTTACCCTTGCCCGGCCGACCGAACCGGTCGGCGAACAGATAGTGCGACTGCAGCTCGCTGAACACACGGGTTCTCTGGCGGCGGCCATCTCCCAGGATCCGCGCCACCGCAATCCGGGTGTTGTCGTACAGGATCGACTGCGGCACGCCGCCGAAGAAGTCGAACGCCGCCACGTGACCGGCGCAGAATGCCTCCGTCGTCTCCGCCGGATAGGCCTGCACGAAGCCGGCATCACTGTGTGCCAGGTCCATCGCGAAGAAGTGGATCTTCCGTTCCACCCCGCCGATCACCGCCAGAGCCTCGCCGAAGTCGGCCTGCGCATGCCCGGGATCGTGCCGCAGCGGCACGAACATCTCGCGCTGCCGCTGACGCTGTCCCAATACGTAATCCTTCACGATGGTCAGGCCGCCAACGTAACCGTGCTCCTCACGCAGCCGCTCGAAGATCCGCTTCGAGGTGTGCCGCTGCTTCGCTGGATGGCCCTTATCATCCTCCAGGATCTGATCGATGATACCGACGAACGGGTCCAGTTTCGGCCGGGCCGGCGGACGGCTACGCCGGTACCCGGGCGGGACCGAGAACGCCAGCATCTTGGCTACCGTCCGAGGATCCAGCCCAAACCGCCGAGCCGTCTCGCGACGGCTCAGACCCTCGATCCGCACCGAATGGCGGACCTGCCTGTAAAGCTCCACGCCCTTCATCCCTCCGCCCTCTGCAATCCATGCAAAGAGCTATCTGCCGAGGCATTTTTGCTCCGGCGCAACCAGACTTTCTGGCCGCTTCAGTGAGGGATTTTGTCTCCGGCGCTTACACCCATGATTGCCATCGCTGCAAGGCGCATTGTCGCTGCCTTCCGGAAAGTCTTCACCGACAACCGCCTAAAGAGAGGACGGCGGAACGAAGCCCGCGGCATAGATTGCCTCCTCCAGCAGGGCCACGCCGTTTTTCCAGTTGCCTTTGCGGCACTCGGCTTCGCCCAGCAGTCGATCGCGCCGAGCCGTCGTCTTGTCCTGCTCGGGGTCCATGCCGTCGAACATCATGATCAGGGTCTGGCATTGCCGCTGATCGGCCGGAGACGCCGCGGCGGCAGGAAGAGCAGCCAGAGTCAGCAGGAGTGCGAAAAGGTGGCGATAGGACATGCAGTCTCATGCGCCCACCCCGGCCTCTCGCGCACCTCACGACTCGGTGCTTCACCAGCATGTGAACGAACGAAAACGTTGCCTCGCCCGTCCAGGCGCAAGACTTCAGATGACTTTCCGTGCCTTGAAGTCGGCGATCTCTGCCGGGCCGTATCCCAATTCGGCCAGCACGGCAGCATTGTGCTCGCCGAGGTCGGGCGCGATGCCGGGCTTGGCGGGCGTCTCGGAGAACTGCCACGGCGAGCCATGGACCTTGAGCTTGCCGTGTATGGGATGGTCGACATGCGTGACATAGCCGTTGGCCACCACGTCGGGATCGTTCGAGGCTTCCAGCAGCGTATTGATCGGTGCCGAGACGATGTCGGCTGCGCGCAGCCTCGCCACCCAGTCGTCGCGCGTGCCGGTCGCGAAGCAGTCGTCGAGCAGCGCCAGCAATTCGTTGCGCTTGGCGTCGTTATCGATGATGACGCCGAGGTTTCCGAAGCCGGCCGCCACGATCCGCTCGTGGAAGCCGAGCGACGACATCGCGGCCTTCCAGTTCTCCGGGCCGACGAGCTGGAACACCAACGGCTTGCCGTCACGGTCGTTGAAAGAGGCACTCATGCCCGGTCGCTCGCGGGTGCCGGTGATGCGCGCCTGGCCCGTCACGGGGTTCTGGTCGCGCCACATCGCCGTGGTGAAGGTCCAGCCCATCAGGCGCACCAGCGAGCCCAGCAGCGACAGGTCGATCTTCTGGCCGACTCCCGTCGTGCGCGCATGCGTCAGTGCGGCGAGCGCGCCACCGAAGGCCAGCATGGCCGTGGATTCGTCGGCCACCGAGGCGATGCCGGTGCGCATCTTCTGGCCCGGCATGGAATAGGCTTCGGCGATGCCGCCCAGCGCCTGCGCCATCGAATCGGTGCCGGGCAGATGGGCGTGCGGGCCTTTGGTGCCGTAGCCCGAGATCGAGACATAGACGAGCCTGGGGTTGAGCTTGCGCAGATCCTCCCAGCCGAAGCCGTTCTTTTCGGCGGCACCGGGGCGGAAATTCTGGCCGAAGATATCGGCCTTGGCGACCAGCTTGTGCAGGATGGCGCGGCCTTCCGGCGTCTTGAGATTGAGCGTGACGCTCTTCACGCCGCGATTGTTGGTTTCGAAGAAGGTGCTGCCCTTGCCCGGCAGCACCGTCATGCGCCGCGAGGAATCGCCGCCGTCGGGCGTCTCGATCTTGATCACATCGGCACCGAGATCGGCCATCAGCATCCACGGGACGGTGCCGGCCTGCGCCGTTGAGCAGGAAACGACCTTTACGCCTTGAAGGGGACCGTGACCGGACGTGGGCGCCATCTATTCGAACTCCACCAACTCAGTGCCTTCCGCCACCTGCTCGCCCACCGCGCAGCGCACGGCCTTGACCGTGCCGTCGGCGGGCGCCGCCAGCGTGTGCTCCATCTTCATCGCTTCGAGGACGAGCAGCGGCTGGCCCTTGCTCACCGCGTCGCCCGCCTTGACGCGCAGGTCGATGATCTTGCCTGGCAGCGGCGAGCGCACCGCGCCCTCGGCGCCAGCACTCGCCTCGTATTGCGTGACGTCGAGCGGATCGACCAGCCGCAACCGCCGACTCTCGCCACCCGCGAACGACGTGTAGTCGATGCCGCCATCCAGCGCCGTGCGCCGGACGACACGCGCCTCGAAGGCATCGCCCGCCAGGACGATGGCAAGTGCGCCCTCCCCGGCCGCGCGGAATTCCGCCTCGAGGGGGCCACCCGGCAATTCCAGCCTCAGCTTGCCGTTGCGCTGGTGACGCACGATGACCGCCGTTTCGGCCTCGCCATCCTTCCAGCGGATTTCATCATGGCCTTCGTCGAGCAGCCGGAAGCCGTTCTTCTGGCCCCAGGGATCGGCCGACGCGACGGCCGCCCGCTCGGCCACCCGCGCCAGCGTTGCCACGGCCAGCGCCCGATCGTCGACCGGCGCTGCCTTGGGAAACAGATCGGCGCGGTAACGCTCGATGAAGCCGGTATCGACCTCGCCGCCGACAAAGGCCGGATGGCTGCACAGCGCCTTCAGCAACGCCGCATTGGTCGCGACGCCCACGACTTCGGTCTCGCCCATCAGCATCGCCATGCGCCGCATCGCCGAGGCGCGGTCGCGGTCGTGCACGATCACCTTGGCAATCATGGGATCGTAGAACGGCGTTACCGTATCGCCCTGGCGCACGCCGGTATCGACGCGAACGTGCGTTCCCTCTTCCGGCAGGCGCAGATGCACCAGCGTGCCGGTCGAGGGCAGGAAATTCCGCGCCGGGTCCTCGGCATAGAGCCGGACCTCGACCGCATGGCCGTCGATGCGCAACTCGTCCTGGGCCAGCGGCATCTTTCCGCCGGCCGCGACCACGAGCTGCCATTCGACCAGATCCTGCCCCGTGATCGCCTCGGTCACCGGATGCTCGACCTGCAGGCGGGTGTTCATCTCCATGAAGAAGAAAGTGCCGTCCTGATCGGCGATGAATTCGACCGTGCCGGCGCCCTGGTAGCCGATGGCCTTGGCCGCCGCGACCGCCGCCTCGCCCATCGCCTTGCGCCGCGCCGGGTCCATGTTGGGGGCCGGCGCCTCCTCGATCACCTTCTGGTGGCGGCGCTGGATCGAGCAGTCGCGTTCGAAGAGGTAGAGACACTGGCCGTGGCTGTCGGCGAAGATCTGGATCTCGATATGGCGCGGCCGCTGGAGATATTTTTCGATAAGCACGTGATCGTCGGAAAACGCAGCCTTGGCTTCGCGCTTGGCGCCAGCCAGCTGGTCGGCGAATTTATCGGCGCTCTCGACCACGCGCATGCCCTTGCCGCCGCCACCCGCGGCCGCCTTGATCAACACCGGAAAGCCGATCTTCACGGCCTCTTTGGCCAGCAGCTCGGGCGACTGATCGTCGCCGTGATAGCCCGGCACCAGCGGTACCTTGGCTTTCTCCATGATCTTCTTGGCTTCACTCTTGGAGCCCATGGCCCGGATCGCAGCCGGCGGCGGCCCGATGAAGACGATGCCGGCCGCCACGCAGGCCTCGGCGAAACCGGCGTTCTCGCTCAGAAATCCGTATCCCGGATGCACCGCCTGCGCGCCCGTACGCCTGGCTGCCGCGATGATCTTGTCGGCCACCAGATAGCTCTCGCGCGCCGCCGACGGCCCGATATGCACGGCCTCGTCGGCCATGGCGACATGACGCGCGCCGGCATCGGCATCGGAGTAGACCGCCACCGTCCTGATGCCGAGCTTGCGTGCGGTCTTGATGACCCGGCAGGCGATCTCGCCTCGGTTGGCGATCAGGATCTTGGTGAACATAAGATCACGGCCCTCACAGAAAGCCCGGAGGCCAGAAATTCTTGCCGCAAGGCGCGTCTATCCAGTCACCATTCTTGCCAAGAGAGAGAACCGCCGCCGCATTGCCGACCGCGCGTTCAATTCTCTTGTCCGGATAGACTCTGTTGTGCTCCTCGATCTGATCTGCGGTAACGCTTTCCGGCATCAGGATAAACTTCCATCGGCTGTCCTTGCAGAAAGCTTCACCCTCATCGAGCGCACGGCTGCCATGTGCGCTGATCGCTCGCATGAACAACAACATCGGAGCGCCGGTTGCCAATCTGCTTTTGATCGCGAATTCCCTTTCCTGGTCGAGACCTTGCGCAAACGTCTCCCAGCCACGGTCTTCCCGGACACAGACGGCGTACCGCGACTCGACAAAGCCGATCACCCTCAACCATGGCTGCCTATCACCCAACTTGCACTGGTCCGCGCCAAGAACAGACACAGCGACAATGTCGACGACGTTTCTCAGCGTACGCGCGGCATCCACGACCTTCGGATCGGCCTGCAACCATCGCGGATCGGGTTGAGCTGCTGCACCGCCAACAGAGAGCCCGACCAGAATTGTCCAGAGAGCCACGATTTGAAGACTCTTTGTCATCACGCTACCCATTTCGGCGTACGCTTGATAAGGAAAGCACCCATACCCTCTGCCGTCTTGTAGGTGCCGCGCTTGTCGATGATCTCGCCGTGGCAGGCGATGAGGGCTTTATCGAACATCAGTTTTTTCGTCTTTCCAGGACAAAATCCGGCGGCCAAAAGCTTTTGTCGCAAGGCGCGTCCACCCAACCCCGTTCGAAGGCCAGGGCTCGTACCGTATGCATGACGCGGATCGGCTCAGCATACTTTTCCTGCTCTTGAGCAGTCGCTTCATTCGGTTTCAGCAGAACTTTCCACGGGACAGCCGCACAGAAACGCTGGATGGCCGCCTCACCTTTGACGCTCTCGGGAAACTCTTTCATGGCACGCACGTAGGAAAAACTGCCGATACCGGCGTCTTTCAATTTCAGAGTGCGTGCCTCCACCTCTTCCTTTTCCCATCCTTTGTTGAGAGCGATCCATGCGGGATCCTGCCCTATGCAAGTGGCCTGACGGCGATCGATTGTCGATATGAGGATGTACCAGCCGTTCATGTCACCCTCGGCACAAAAGCGGATGGCAAACATCGATTGCGACAGAAGGTCCATGACCAGATCCAGGGTCGACCGCGCGGCGGTAATGCGCGCGTCTGATTGACCGAACGCGGAACCTGAGAACGTGGCCATAAACAGCAGAGCCGCGGAAACTGCTCCACTGAGCCTGCTCATCACTCTGCCCACTTCGGTTTGCGCTTGGCGAGGAAGGCGCTCATGCCTTCCTGCGCGTCCTCGGTGACGCACTGGTTGGCGACATGGCCGGCCAGCAATTCGCCGGTCTCGGCGTCGTGCGGCACCGCGTCGACCTGGGTCACGAGATGCTTGACGAGACGTTGCACCGAGGGAGCGCCAAGCCGCAGCTCGCCGGCGAGATCGGCGACGGCCTGGTCGAGTTCGCCGGGCTCGACCATCTGGTCGACGAGGCCGACGCGCAGCGCCGTCGTGGCGTCGAAGATGCCGCCATGCATCAGGAGCTGACGGGCGACGCGCGGGCCGACGGCTTCGATCAGGCCGGGAATGGCGATGCCAGCCAGCAGGCCGTTGCGCACCGAGGTCAGGCCGAAGCGCGCCGTCGAGGCGGCCAAAGCGAAGTCGCAGGCCAGCATGACTCCGACACCGCCACCCACCGCCGCGCCATGGACGCGGGCGATGCTGGGCTTGGGAAAGTCGCGGATCGCCTGGATGGCGCTCATGAGTGCGCTGGCGGCAGCGCCACGCTCGATCGAATTCAGCTCGGGCAAGGTCAGGACCGAGTTGAAATCGCCGCCCGCCGAAAAGGCCGTGCCATTGCCGGCGACGACCAGCACGCGCACGCGGTCGTCCGTGGCGAAGATCTCCAGCATGTCGACCATGGCGCGCGCGGTCTCGGCGTCGAAGGAATTCATCGCCTTCGGCCGATTCAGCGTCAGGGTGGCGATGCCGTGATCGATGGCGAACAGGATCGAGCTCATCTCTCCCTCACATCCGGAAGAGGCCGAACTTGGTGGGACCGATCGGCGCGTTCATCGCCGCCGACAGGCCGAGGCCCAATGCCATGCGCGTATCTGCCGGATCGAGGATGCCGTCGTCCCAGAGTCGCGCCGTGGCGTAATATGGATGGCCTTCGCGATCGTAGGCCTCGCGGATCGGCTGCTTGAACTTCTCTTCCTCGTCCTTCGGCCAGGTGCCGCCCTTGGCCTCGATATTGTCGCGCCGCACGGTGGCCAGCACGCTCGCCGCCTGCTCGCCGCCCATGACCGAGATGCGCGCCGACGGCCACATCC
>JBBRFD010000224.1:0-7553 GCA_038224985.1 Reyranellales bacterium | reverse complement strand
CAGTCCCCAGATGGCGTCGGCGCGCTGCTGGCCCTGCTCGGCCACGATCTTGGCCGTGAGCACGCCGGTGGAATCGCGGTTCCAGAGGATTTCGATGTCGGGATTGTCGGCTTCGAAGGATTTCTTGAAGTCGGCGATGTTCTCGACTTCGAGGGTCGAATAGACCTCCAGGCGGGTCTTGCCGCCCTGGGCCCAGGCGGTTGCCGCCACCCCCGAGAGGGCTGCCGCCAGCAGTAGAATCCGGTTCATCGCTTCATTCCCTGTGCTACGCTTTGCATCATTCCACGTTTTTGGGGGCCAGGGGCCATGTTCATCTCTCGTCTTGCCGCGCTTGCCGCTGCGGCGCTGTGCACGATTTCCGTGGCGGATGCCAAGACCATTCGCTGGGCGAGCCAGGGAGACGCGCTGACGCTCGATCCGCATTCGCAGAACGAAGGGCCGACCACGGCCATGAATATCCACGTCTACGATCCGCTGATCCAGCGCAACTCGAGCCTGGAGAAGTATCCAGGCCTGGCGCTGTCGTGGAAGACCATCGCCGCCGATACCTGGGAATTCAAGCTGCGGCCCGACGTCAAGTTCAGCGACGGCACGCCCTTCACCGCCGACGACGTGGTCTTCAGCTACCAGCGCGCGCTCTCGCCCAGCTCCGACTTCCGCTCCTACATCTCCAGCATCAAGGAGGTGAAGGCGCTCGACCCGCTGACCGTGCACATCGTCACCAACGGGCCGAACCCCATCCTGCCCGACTACACGACCTCAATCCTCATCATGGCGAAGAAGTGGAGCGAGACGCACAACGTCACCAAGCCGCAGAACTTCAAGGACAAGGAAGAGACCTTTGCCGTGCGCAATGCCATGGGAACCGGTCCCTTCATGGTCAAGCAGCGCGATCCCGACGTGCGCACCGTGCTGGTCAAGAATCCCAACTACTGGGATGCCAAGACCTTCCCGGCTTACGCCGATGAAATCGCCTACACGCCGATCAAGGAGCCGGCGACCCGCGTCGCCGCGCTGATCTCCGGCCAGGTCGACTTCGTGCTCGATGCGCCGCTGCAGGACATCGCGCGCATCAAGCAGACCGCTGGCCTCAAGACGCTCGAGACCGCACAGGTCCGCTCGATCTTCCTCGGCCTCGATATCGGCTCGCCCGAACTCAAGTATTCCGACGTCAAGGGCAAGAACCCCTTCGCCGACAAGCGCGTGCGCCAAGCCATGTACCAGGCGATCGACGAGAACGCGATCAAGGTCAAGGTGATGCGCAACTTCGCAGCGCCCGCCGGCCTCGTCACCTCGCCGGGCGTGCACGGCTATACGCCGCAGAACGACCAGCGCCTCAAGTTCGACGTCGCGGCGGCCAAGGCGTTGATGGCGCAGGCCGGTTATCCCAACGGCTTCGGCGTCACGCTCGACTGCCCCAACGACCGCTATAACAACGACGAACAGATCTGCCAGGCCGTCGTCGGCATGCTGTCGCAGATCGGCATCAGGGTCGAGCTGCAGGCGCGTTCCAAGACGCTGCATTTCCCCAAGGCGCAGAAGAAGGACACCAGCTTCTACATGGTCGGCTGGGGCGTGCCGACGCTCGACTCGCACTATGTCTTCACCTTCCTCTACCAGACCAACGATCCGGCCAAGAAGGTCGGCAGCTGGAACTATACCGGCTACAGCAACGCCAAGCTGGATGGGTTGATCGACGGCATGCTGGTCGAGGTCGACTCTGCCAAGCGCGATAAGATGA
Organism: Reyranellales bacterium; assembly: GCA_038224985.1. GTDB lineage: Bacteria > Pseudomonadota > Alphaproteobacteria > Reyranellales > Reyranellaceae > Reyranella. The sequence goes on along the minus strand of JBBRFD010000224.1, from coordinate 5,812 downwards.
TCGCCGATGCCTGGGCGATCGCCAAGGAAGACATTGTCTATCTGCCGCTGCACCACCAGGTGATCGTCTGGTCGATGACCGACAAGATCGACATGCCGATCTTCGCCAACGACTCGCCCAACTTCAAATACGCCAAGATGAAGTAGGGAAAGCGGCATAGGCGAAGGCGATGCTCGCCTTCGTCATCTCGCGCCTGCTGCAGGCGCTCGGCGTGATCCTGGCCGTTTCCTTCGTCTGTTTCACGTTGTTCAACTTCGTGGGCGACCCGGTGAACAACATGGTCGGCCAGGAAGCCTCAATGGCCGACCGGATGGAGATGCGCCGCGAGCTCGGGCTCGAGGATCCCATCCCCGTCCAGTTCGCCAAGTTCCTCGGCAACATGGCGAGCGGCAACTTCGGCAAGAGCTATCGGCTGGCCCGACCGGTCTCCGACCTGATCGTCGAACGCATGCCGGCGACGCTGGAGCTGGTCTTTGTGGCCGCCCTGCTGGCACTGGCCATGGGCATCCCGCTGGGTGTGCTCACGGCATTGCGCAAGGGCAAGGCCGACAGCGGCGCCATCATGACCTTCTCGCTGGCGGGCGTCGCCATGCCGACCTTCGTCATCGGCATCCTGCTGATCTATGTCTTCTCGGTGGAGTGCAAGAAGTGGGCGCCGGCGATCGGCCTGCCGTCGGGTTGGTGCTTCCCTTCCTTTGGCCGCGGCGAGACGGTGATGCTGGGCGGCTGGAATTCCGGCCTGGCGACGGCGGCTGGATTGAAGGCGATCGTACTGCCGGCCTTCACGCTGTCGCTGTTCCAGATGACCCTGGTGCTGCGTCTCGTGCGTTCGCAGATGATGGAAGTGCTGCGCACAGACTACATCAAGTTCGCGCGCGCCCGTGGCCTCACCAACCGCGCCGTGCATTTCCGCCACGCGCTCAAGAACACTATGCTGCCGGTGATCACCGTGATCGGCATTCAGATCGGCGGGCTCGTGGCCTTCTCGATCATCACCGAGACCGTCTTCCAGTGGCCCGGCATGGGCCAGCTCTTCATCCAGTCGGTGCAGTTCGCCGACATCCCGGTGATGGCGGCGTATCTGGTGATGGTGTCGATGATCTTCGTCACCATCAATTTCTTCGTCGATCTTCTCTACGCCTTCATCGATCCGCGCCTGCGGCTGGACCGCGCGCGGCTGGGCACCGCCGGTGGCTGATACAGCTCTCAAGCGGGCGATGCCCCCCTCGGTCATGCCCTGGGCGTTGATCGCCGCGGCTTGCCTTGGCTCCTTCGCCGCGACATCGAGCGGCACCACGCGCGCGCCCTTCCTGATCGACATGGCGCGCGACTTCGAGGTGCCGATGCCGCTGGTCGCCAATCTGGTGTCGCTCACGGCCACGGCCTGGGGCTTCGCCTCGGCGCTGGGCGGCTGGATGTCCGACAAGGTCGGCCGGCGCGCCCTGCTGGTGGTGGCCCCTCTCGTGCTGGGCCTCGTCATGGTGCTGCAGGCGGCTTCCGACAGTTTCACCGGCTTGGCGTTCTGGGCTACCGCCAGCGGCGCCTGCGCCGGCACCTTCATGGGTGTGGCCTTCGCCGAGATCGCCGCCAATACCGAGGACCGCCAGCGCGGCCGGGCGCTGGGCTGGGTGATGAGCGGCCAATCGCTGACGCTGGTCGTCGGCCTGCCGATGGCCGCCGCCATCGGCGCGCTGATCGGCTGGCGCGGCTGGCTGCTCTGCGTCGGCGTGCTGTCCGTGGCCGCGAGCCTCGCCCTCTTCGCCACCGTGCGGCCGGCGCCACGCAGCACGGCCGAGGCGCGCAAGGCCAGTTCGGCGCGCCACCTCTCGGTCCGGGTCTGGATGCTGATGGCCATCGGCGTCGCCGAACGCATCTGCTACGGGCTGGCCGTGGTTTATTTTGCCACCTTCCTGCAGGTGACCTACGACCTGCCGCTGCAGGCCCTGGCGCTGCCGCTCTTTCTCTTCGCCATCGGCAATGTCCTGGGCACCATCGGCGGCGGCCAGTTGGCCGACCGGGGGCGCGATCGTTTGATGACCTTCGCCCTCTTCATGACCCTGTCGGGGGGCGCCGCCATCGCGCTCTTCCTCTGGCACCCCAATGCCGAGACGTCGGTGGCGCTGGGCTTCGTCTATGTGCTGCTGAACGCGCTCGGCCGGCCGTCGCTGATGGCAAGCTACGCCTCGGTCCCCGAGGCGGTGCGCGGCACGGTCATGGGCCTGACCGGCACGGCGGCCAGCGTCGGCTGGATCGGCGCCGCGGGTCTGGGGGCGGCGATGATCGGTGCCGGCGGCTTCGGCGGCTTCGGGCCGCTGGCGGCGGCGATGGCGGTGCTGGCCGCGCTGGGCGCGCTGTGGTGCCGGCGGAGGGCTGCACATGAGTGAATTCTCCACCCTGGCGCGGCTGCGCGATTCGGACATCTGGTGGAGCTTCCGCCAGTCGCCGCTCGTGATCGCGTCGGCGGCCGTCACCGCTCTCTTCTTCATCGCAGCACTATTCGCGCCGTGGCTGGCGCCTTCCGATCCCTTCGATGCGCGCGCTCTCAACCTGATGGACGCCTTCACGCCGCCGGCCTGGGCCGAGGGCGGCTCGCGGGCGCATCTGCTGGGCACCGACAACCAGGGTCGCGACATGCTCTCGGCCATCATGTACGGCTGCCGCGTCTCGCTGATGATCGGCCTCGCCGCCATCGTGCTGTCGGTGACCACCGGCGTGCTGCTGGGCCTGCTGGCCGGCTTCCGCGGCGGCTGGATCGAGGGCATCATCATGCGCGCCGCCGATATCCAACTGACGGTGCCCGCCATCCTGATCGCGCTCACGCTCGACGGCGTGGCCCGCGTCGTGCTGTCCAAGAACCTGCACGACCAGGTCGCCATCTGGGTGCTGGTGCTGTCTATCGGCTTTGCCTATTGGCCGCAATTCGCCCGCGTCACCCGGGCCACGACCTTGGCGGAAAAGAACAAGGATTACGTCAACGCCGCCCGCATCATCGGCGTGCCCGGCATCCGCATCGCCCTTCAGCACGTGCTGCCCAACGCCACCGGCCCGGTGCTGGTCATCGCCACCATCGAACTGGCCCTGGCCATCATCGCCGAGGCCTCGCTCTCCTATCTCGGCGTCGGCATGCCACCCACCCAGCCCTCGCTCGGCACCCTGATCCGCGTCGGCAATGCCTTTCTCTTCTCGGGCGAATGGTGGATCGTGATCTTCCCCGCGCTCGCCCTCGTCATCCTCTCGCTCGCCGTCAACCTCCTGGGCGACTGGTTGCGCGACGCGCTTAACCCCAAGCTTCGATAATTTACCACTTCTGGTTGTTTTACATTTATCCGACACTCCCTATATTTCAGGCATGTTCGACAGCCCGCTTTCCCCTCAACCAGACTTTCACGAACGCCGCGCCCGCCTGCGACTGTCGCGTACCCGACGCATCGGTCCGGCGGGCTTCCAGGAAGCCCTTGCCCATTTCGGCAGCGCCCAATCGGCCTGCCGCCAGCTTTCGGTGACGCCTGAGGCCGAAATCGTCCGGGAAGAAGAACAGCTCGACCAGCTGGGCGGCCGCTTCATCGTCATCGGCGACGCCGATTATCCGGCCGCGCTCGCCGCCCTGCCCGATGCGCCGCCGGTGCTGTCGGCGCTGGGTGACGTCTCACTGGCATCGCGTCGCTCCCTCGCCGTGGTCGGCGCGCGGGAGGCATCTTTCGCGGGCAAGCGCTTCGCGGCACAGATGGCAACCGACTTGGGCGCGGCGGGGTTCTGCGTCAACTCGGGTCTGGCGCGCGGCATCGACACGGCCGCCCATGAGGCCGCCCTGCCGACCGGGACCGTGGCGGTGCTCGCCGGCGGGATCGACCAGATCTACCCGCTGCAGAATGCTGGCCTCTATAACGCCATCGCCGCGCAGGGCTTGATCCTGAGTGAAATGCCCCTTGGCACCCCTGCCATCGCCCGCAGCTTCCCGCGCCGCAACCGCATCGTCAGCGGGCTGTCGCTGGGCGTGGTGGTGATCGAAGCCGCCGAAAGATCGGGCTCCCTGATCACCGCCCACCGTGCAGCAGAGCAGGGCCGCGAGGTCTTTGTCGTGCCGGGGTCGCCGATGGATCCGCGCTACGGCGGGTCGAATATCCTACTGAAGGACGGGGCCATCCTGACCTGTAACGCCAACGATATTATAAGTGTGTTTGGCGCCCCACCGGCAGCCCGGCAAGCCGTTGGAAAACCACACGAAAAGCCCCCGATCATGGGAACGGAGGCAGTGGTCGAGGCGCTGGGGTCGGTGCCTACCGCGGTTGACGAACTGGTACGCCGATGCCAAGTGTCCGCCGCCACCGTGGCGGAGGTCCTGCTCTCCCTCGAGCTGGAAGGCCGCCTGGAGAGGCATCGGGGCAACCGCGTATCATTGATTTAAACCAGTGATTTAGCTCCGGTTTTTGCAGTTTTACTGGAGCATGTTTTGCCGACAGACGTGCTGGTCGTCGAGTCCCCGGCCAAAGCCAAGACCATCGGAAAATACCTCGGCCCCGGCTATACCGTGCTGGCCTCCTACGGCCATGTCCGCGACCTGCCTCCGAAGGACGGCTCGGTCCGCCCGGACGAGGACTTCGCCATGGACTGGGAGGTCGACAGCCAATCCCAAAAGCGCATCGACGCCATTGCCAAGGCCATCACCAAGGGCGGCAAGCTCTACCTCGCCACCGATCCGGATCGCGAGGGCGAGGCCATCTCCTGGCACGTCCGTGATGTGCTGCAGAAGAAGAAGGCGCTGATCGGCGTCGATGTGAAGCGCGTCACCTTCAATTCGATCACCAAGGCCTCGGTGCTGCATGCCGTGGCCAATCCGCGCGAACTCGACCAGCCGCTGATCGATGCCTACCTCGCCCGCCGCGCGCTGGACTACCTCGTCGGCTTCAACCTCTCACCGGTGCTGTGGCGCAAGCTGCCGGGCAGCCGCTCGGCCGGCCGCGTGCAATCGGTGGCGCTCAAGCTGATCTGCGAGCGCGAGGCCGAGATCGAGGTCTTCAAGACCCGCGAATACTGGACCGTCGACGCCAATTTCGGCACCGCCAAGAAGCAGGTGCTGAAAGCCCGCCTCACCTATCTGGACGGCCGCAAGCTCGACAAGTTCGACCTCAATACCGCCGAGCGCGCCGAAAGCGCCAAGCGCGAGATCGAGCGCCGCGCCTTCTCGGTCGCCTCGATCGACCGCCGCCAAGTCCGCCGCAACCCACCGCCGCCCTTCATCACATCGACCCTGCAGCAGGAGGCCTCGCGCAAGCTCGGCCTCGGCGCCTCGACCACCATGCGCATCGCCCAGCGCCTCTACGAAGGCGTCGACATGGGCGGCGAGACGATAGGCCTGATCACCTATATGCGCACCGACGGCGTGCAGCTCGCCCCCGAGGCGATCGGCCAGACCCGCCGCCTGATCGAGACCAAGTACGGCGCGCCCTACCTGCCGGAAAAGCCACGCGTCTATGTCTCCAAGGCCAAGAACGCCCAGGAGGCCCACGAGGCCATCCGCCCGACCGACCTTTTCGTGCTGCCCCAGGACGTCGCCAAGTACCTCGATAAGGACCAGCTTGGCCTCTACGAACTGATCTGGAAGCGCACCGTCGCCAGCCAGATGGAAAACGCCGTGCTCGACCAGGTCACGGTCGACATCACCAGCGGCGACAAGACCGTGGTTCTGCGCGCCACCGGTTCGGTCGTGAAGTTCAACGGCTTCCTCACGCGGTACGACGAAAGCCACGACGAGAAGGCCGAGGACGACGAGAGCGCCACCATCCTGCCCGACGTCACCGAGAACGAGGCGATG
>JBBRFD010000223.1:0-7554 GCA_038224985.1 Reyranellales bacterium | reverse complement strand
TCACAGACCTTCAGGCCGCCATCAACCGCTTCGTCGCCGAAACCAACAATCAACCAAAGCCATTCGTCTGGACTGCCGATCCCAAAAAGATCATCGCCGCTGTCAGAAGAGGGCACCAAGTGTTAGATTCGTTCCACTAGGAGACGCGGCCGGTCGCCTCGAACTCGGCATAACCGTCCTTGGCCAGCGCGCCAGCGCCGCCGGTCCAGCGAAAGGCCGAATGATAGACGACGAAGCGGATCTGCGGCCAATTCATGGCTGCCTTGCCGACATCGTCGACGCCGGCGAAAGGCGTGAGATGCGGCCAGCGCTTCTCGACCGAGGGCGGGAACAGGCCCTTGTGCACGCAGACGATGTCGTGCCCGGCCTTGAGGATCTTCTCATAGAAGGGTAGACCAGCTTCTCGTCGTCCATGCGCCAGGGATGGCGCGCCAGGTCCTTGTTGGTGTTGTCGCCGACGGTGTAGCCCTTCCAGGAGTCGGGCTTGAGCGTGGCGATGGCGCGGTCGACCTCGTCCATCCAGCCGTCGTCGTTGGTCAGGAACCAGTCGCGCTTGTCCTCCGACGGCGAGCCGCTGATCAGCGCCACCTTTGTGTCGCTGTCGAGATAGATTTCCTTGAACCAGTTGGGATACTTGAGATCCTCGATGGTCTGCGGCTTGTCGACGAGGCCGGGATTCCAGCCCGCCTTGCCGACCGCCTCGCGGCCCCGCACGAAGCCTTCGAGCCGCGTGTCGTCGCGCAGGAAGTGCGTATGCACATCCATGATGAACTGGTCCTTGAGGCCGGCCGCGCGCGCCTGCGCTGTCTCGACGCTTTTGGCTTCCGCCGGCGAGGCGCCGTAGATCGGACCGTAGACTTCGTTCATGGCGACGAAAGCCGTCGCCATACCGGTGGCGGTCTGGAAGAAGCGCCGGCGCGACAATCCGTTTTTCTTGCCGTATCTGGCGCGCCGTCTGCGGCACCGGCATGAATTCGTCGCTGGAAACGACCTGCGTCGGCACGGGGGTCGGGTTTGCCGACAACTCGGCCGGTTGGATCGCGGCATAGTCCTCAGCGCTCAACATGCCCATGATGTTCTCTTGGGTGATGGCGTCACTTGAACCGGTAGCGGAAGTCGCAATAGGCCGCGCCCTGCATGATCGTCTGGGTGCGTTTGAACTCGACTTCCGCGCCGCCTGTATCGGCGATGTGGAAATCGGAATCGCAGAGCAGGATGCCGCCCAGCTCAGGCTCGCCCAGGGCCTTGAAGAACTCGGCGTATTGGCAGCGCGTGATGTTGTATTCGCGCACCGTGCCGTCGTCCTTCAGCAGTTCGCGCTCGACGGCATCGCCGATGCGCGGGCGCATGTCCTCGGCCCAGACCGCATCCCATTTCTGCCGCGGCGTGCCTTCCTTGGCATCACCGATGCGATGGTAGAGATCGCGCGCCCAGGCACGCAGCGAATCGCCCACGATGCGGTCGGCCTCCGCCTTGCCGATCTCGGCACGGAGCGCCCGCAACACCGGCAGAATCACCCCGGCCTGCAGCTTTACTTCTTCCAACAGGGAAAGCTTGGCTGGTTCCGGCATCGGTCGACCCTCCGTCAGTCGACCGATGGTGGCACAACTCCCGGCCTCGGGTCGATGGGCAGAAGCTTGTCGAAGCCGGCCAATTTTTCGTAAAGGGCCGCGGCCTGCAGGAGGGCGGCCTCGCCGCGCGGCTTGCCGACAAGCTGCAGGCCCGTCGGGCGGCCGAACCGGTCGAACCCGCAGGGCACGGCGATGGCCGGGCTGCCGGCGACGGTGATCGCCGAATTCAGCGTCGAGCCCGACATGTAGTTTTCCAGCGGCTTGCCGGCGATGGTCGCGGGCGCGCGCAACATGACGTCGAAGGCTGCGGTTGGTGCACTGGGCGTCACCAGCAGGTCGTATTTCTGGAAGAATTCGACCAGGCGGCGGAACAGGGCGGCGCGCTCGCGTTCGGCCCAGGCGAGCTGGCTGGTCGTCTGCTTCAGGCCAAGCTCGGTGTTCCAGATGATATCGGGCTTGAACTTGTCGCGGTGTTCCTGGATCTGCAGCTCGCGGTCGACGACGAACTGCTGGCTGCGCATCGCCATGAAAATTTCGTCGACCGGGCCGAAGTCCGGCGAGGCCTCCTCGACGATGCAGCCCAGCTCCTCGAAGCGCCGTGCCGCCTTGGTGCAGATTTCGCGGATTTCCCGGTCGAGCCGGAAGCGGCCACCAAAGTCCGCTGTCCAGGCGACGCGCTTGGGCACGACGGGTTGGGCCAACGCTGCACTGAAGGAAACCGCCGGCGCATCGAAGGTCATCGGATCGTGCGGACAGAAGCCGGCCATGGTGTCGAGGAAGAGCGCCAGGTCGGCCACGTTGCGCGCCATCGGGCCCTGTACCGATTGCGGCGACCACAGATTGTTCGAAGTGCCGCGCGTCACCCGGCCGGGCGACGGCCGCAGGCCCACGACCGAGCAATAGGTGCCCGGCCGGCGCAACGAACCGCCGTGATCGGAGCCATGGGCGAGCCAGGCCTCGCCGGTCGCCAGCGAGACGGCGCCACCGCCGGTCGACCCTCCACATGTAAGGGAGGTGTTCCACGGATTGCGCGTGCGGCCGAAGACCTCGTTGAAGGTCGAGCCGCCGGCGCCGAATTCCGGCGTGTTGGATTTACCAATGACGATGCCGCCCTTGCGCTCGATGCGCTCGACCAGCGGATGCGATTTCGCCGGCACGTGGTTAGCGTAGATCGGCGAGCCGTAGGTCGTGCGCACGCCGGCGACATCGGTCAGGTCCTTGATAGACACCGGCAGGCCGGCGAGCCAGCCCGCCTCGCCCTCGGCCTCGCGGCCCTGTCCCGCCATCAGGCGTTTGGCATGATCGCGGGCCCTGTCGAAACACAGCGTCGGCAGCGCGTTCACGGCGGGCTCGACCTCGGCGATGCGCTTCTCGGCGGCATCGATCAATTCGAGCGGCGAGACCTCGCGCTTCTTCAGACGCGCCACCGCCTCGACCGCCGTCAGCTTCCAAAATTCGCTCATCGCCTGCTCCCGGTTACGCCACGACGCGCCGTCGCTGTTGTGCGAAATGGAGCGCGCCCAGCAGCATCAGGTTCAGCAGATTGAAGGCCAGCGCGGCCTGGAAAGCCACGCGATAATTGAGCGTCGCATCGAAAATCGCCCCGCCCAGCCAGCCGCCGATGGCCATGCCACCCATGGCGAAGAGCATGACCACGCCCAGCCGCCAGCCGGCGATGGCCGGGCCATAGAAGTGGCGCAGGATCAGCGCATAGCCCTGCACGATGGCGATATAGGGAATGCCGTGGATCACCGAGAGCGTGTAGATGCCCGCCAACCCCTGCACGAAGACGAAGCCGACCAGCGAGACGATCTGGATCAGCGCGCAGAGCAGGCTCGCCTTCAGCGGCCCGATGATGTCGGCGAGACGGCCCATGGCGAAGGTCGCGGCGATGGCGGTGAGCAGGATCAGCGACACCGCCTCCGAACCACGCGCGGCGGCGAAGCCGAGATCGCCGCAGAAGGCCACCATATGCACGAAGGGCACGGCCATGGCGACGCAGCAGCAGAAGCCCGCCGCCGAGAGCAGCGTCATAAGGAGCGGCGAGGGCAGCGGCAGGCGGGCGAGGTCCTCCATCGGCTTGCGGCCGCCGACGGAATGCGCCACCGGCGACGCGCGCACGTAGAAGGCGCAGACAAAGAGCAGCACACCGGCAATCAGGCCATAGACCATCAACGTCTGACGCCAGCCGATATCGGGCAGCAGCACGCGATAGATCTGCGGCCAGATGAAGCCCGAGAGTGCGGGGCCCGAGGAGATGATGGCGACGGCCGCACTGCGGCGCTTGTCGAACCAACCCTGGATATTGTTCATCGCCGGCGTGAAGGTGGCGGCATTGCCCAGCAAGCCGAGCGGCAACATATAGCCGAGGTAGAGCGCCCATTCGCCGCCATGCGAGGCGATCCAGGCGCCCGCCGGAATGAAGAGGCCGGCCACCAGCAGCGGCACGCGCGGGCTGGTGCGATCGGCCAGCCAGCCCATCAGCACGCCGCCCACGCCCATGCCCATGAAGCCCAGCATATAAGCCATCGACGGCACGGCGCGCTGGTTGCCGAACTCCGCGGCAATCTCCTTCAAGCCGACGACCGGCAGATAGATCGACCCGCCGCCCAGGGCGATGCAGAACATCGAGACGAAGGCGAGGCGCCAGGCATAAGGACTGTCGACTCCCGGAGACAACAAAGGCGAAGCGCTCATTCGCGCGCCAAAACCGCTTCGGCGGCGGCCTTGGTGTCGAGCACCTGATCGTCGTCCATCAGCATCGTCACCTTGCGCAGCTTGCCGGTGAAAGCAAAGGGCGCCTCGTAATGCGAGACCGCACTGGAGCGGTCGCGGCCGATATCGAGGCCCGACCACGAAATGAAACTGATGAAGCCGAACTCTGTCTCCAGCGAGCCGGCAGGCTCTCCGTCGATCAGGAGCGTGCCGGTGCCCTTGCCCTTGTTGCGGCGCATGCGAAAACCGAGCTTGCGGTTGCCTGCGGGGATCGGCCGGTCCGAGGTGACGATCTGATGCAAACCACCGACATTGAGATCGTGCACCAGCCGGCCGTCCTTCACATAGAGGGAATAGCCGCAGGTCATGTCGCCATGGGCGATCAGCACGCCTTCGGTGGTCGGCCCCTCGACCCGCACATCGGCCTCGATGGTGTAAGTACGACTCCTGACGTCGGGCGCGACGTCGGTCGGCACATGACCCATGCCCGCATGGAAGACGAAGCGTTTGCGCGGACCATGGAAGCGCTTGGCATTGTCGCCGAAGCGCTGCTGGAAGCGGTCGTCGAGCGGCAGCACTTTGCTGGCCTCGGCCTGCTTCCACCATTCGGCGATCATCGCCTTCAGACGCCCGGGTTCGCGTTCGGCCAGATCGTCGGTCTCGCTGAAATCGCGGTCAAGATGAAAAAGCTCCCACTTGTCGTTCTCGAAGGGCGTGCCCGGTGGATGAAAGGCGACGGCCTTCCAGCCGCCTTGCCAGAGGCCGCGATGGCCGAACATCTCGAAATATTGCGGCCGGGCTTTCGACGGCGCCGATGCGTCGTTGAGGCTGGGCGCAAAGCTCGTGCCTTCCATCGGCATCTGCGCCACGCCGTTGATTGTCTCCGGCGGCTTGACGCCGACGACATCGAGCAGCGTCGGTGTGAGGTCGCTGGCATGGCAGAACTGGTGACGCAGCTCGCCATGCGCCTTGATGCCGTTTGGCCAGGACATCACCAGCGGATCGCGGATGCCACCGCCATGGGTGTTCTGCTTGTAGCGGCGCAGCGGGGTATTGGCCGCCATCGCCCAACCCAGCGGGAAGTTGGAATGCGTGTCGGGCCCGCCGATATCCTCGATACGCGCGATCTTTTCGTCGAGCGGCTCGCGGCGAAGATTGTAGGGCCCCATGGCGTTGATCATGCCGAAGGGTCCACCCTCCTGACTGGCGCCGTTGTCGGACATGACGACGACTAATGTGTCGTCGCGCTGGCCGGAATCCTCGAGGAATTTCACCAAACGTGCGATGTGCCGGTCGGCATGGTCGAGCATCGCGGCATAGGCAGCCTGCAGGCGCGTGTAGAGCTGGCGCTCCCCCTCGGGCAGCTCGGCCCACGGCTTCACGACGTCGTTGCGCGGCGGCATTCGCGTGTCGGGCGGCACGATGCCGGCCGCCTTCTGGCGCGCCAGCCGCTGCGCGCGCTCGTCGTCCCAGCCATTGGCGAACTGGGTGTCGTATTTACGGATCAGGTCGAACGGCGCCTGGTGCGGTGCATGGCAGGCGCCCAGCGCCAGCCACATCAACCACGGCGTCTCGGCATTGTCGGCGGTGTGATCGGCGAGATAGCGGATGCCCTGGTCGACCAGATCGGAGGTCAGGTGATAGCCGGTGGCGAAGGTGCCGGGTGCATCGACCGGCGTGTTGTCGCGCACCAGCTCGGGTGCGTACTGGTCGGTCTCGGCATCGAGGAAGCCGTAGAAACGATCGAAGCCGCGGCCGAGTGGCCAGCCGTCGAACGGGCCGGTTGCGCCCGATTCGGTGAGCGGCGTCACGTGCCACTTGCCCAGCATGTAGTTGCGATAGCCGTGCGGACGCAGCATTTCGGCCAGCGTGCCGGCCTCGCGCGCGATCTTGCCGCGATAGCCCGGAAAGCCCGAATCGAAATTGGCGAGGCAGCCGACGCCGACGGAATGATGGTTGCGGCCGGTCAGCAGCGCCGCCCGCGTCGTCGAACACATGGCCGTCGTATGGAAGCCGGTATAGCGCAGGCCCTGCCCCGCCAGCGCGTCGATGGCCGGCGTCGCGATGGGCGAGCCGTAGCAGCCGAAATCGGAGAAGCCGACATCGTCGAACAGCACGACCAGGATGTTCGGAGCGCCTTTGGGACGCCGGGGCGCGTCGGGCCAGTACGGCTGGGACTGGCCCACCGTCTTGCCGATTTTGGCCGCCATTTGTTTCCTCCCGTTTTGCGAGTTGTCCGCCACTCCGGCCCCGCGATCAACCTTGTCGCTTTTCATGCCTCGGGTTAGGGAAAGTCATGCCTCGTTTCACTTCCGGCGGGCTGTCGCTCGCCTATGACGAATTCGGCCCTTCGGATGCGCGCAAGGCCATGGTGCTGGTGCATGGTTTCTCGTCGAACAAATACGAGAACTGGAAGCGCATGGGCTGGTACGACGCCATCGCCGGCAAGGGGATGCGCGGCTTGGCGCTCGACTGCCGCGGCCATGGCGAGAGCGACAAGCCGCACGATCCGGCGCTCTACGACCGCGAGGCCATGGCGCGCGATGTCTTCAACCTGCTGGACCACACCGGCATCGAGCGCGCGCATCTGCTGGGCTTTTCCATGGGCGCGCATATCGCGCTGACGGCGGCGATGACGGATGGCGGACGCATCGATCATCTCATCGTGGCCGGCGTCGGCGGCAGGATCTTCGATCCGCCGCGCGCCGAGGGCGAGATGGCGGCGGCCATGGAAGCCGAATCGCCCGAGACGATTTCCGATCCCCTGCTCAAGAGCTTCCGCCACTTCGCCGACGAGCAGAAGGAAGATCGCCTGGCACTGGCCGCCTGCTCGCGCGGACCGCGCCTGCCGATTACCAGGGACTCGCTCTGCGCCATCCGCCGGCCGGCTCTCGTCATCGCCGGTGCGCGCGATGAGCTGGCGGGCCCGCCGCAGGGTCTGGCCGGGGCCATCGCCGGCGCCAAGGCCGTCACACTGCCCGGCTGCGACCACTTCTCGATGATCGCGCATGGCCTGTTCAAGGCCAATGTCTTCGACTTCCTCGACGGCTGGCTGGAGTAGAGGGTGGCGCGCGTCTCCTTCAAGTCGATCCGCGCCCGTGCCGAGAAACGCAAGGGCGGCGCCAAGGTCCTCGACTCGCTGATGCCGCCCAAGCCCAACAACAAAGCCTTGGCCAAGCTGCCCGACGACCGCATCCTGTCGGAGATCGCCTGCCGCGTGTTTTGCGCCGGCTTCGTGTGGAGCGGGATTGAGAAGAAGTGGCCAGCT
>JBBRFD010000222.1:0-7637 GCA_038224985.1 Reyranellales bacterium | reverse complement strand
ACGGCACGGTGGTGACGGACGTGATCTCGGGTGCGGGCGGCAACGACCAGCTCTACGGCGACCTGGGCAACGACACGCTGTACGGCGGGGCCGGCAACGACCTGCTGATGGGTAGCACCGGCTCGGACACCGGCTTCGGCGGCTTGGGCGACGACCAGTTCGAGGTGCTCGATGCCGGCGACGTCTTCGACGAGGCCGTGGGCGAAGGTACCGACCGGGCGATCGTCTACACCACGGCGTCATGGACGGTGGGCGACAATATCGAGCGCATCTTCGGCCTGGCCGGCGGCGGCGTCACCATCACCGGCGGCGCCACCGACAACACGATCTCGGGCGGCGTCTCGACCGATGTTCTGTCGGGCGCGGCGGGCAACGACGTGCTGTACGGCGATGCCGGTGCCGACACCCTCTACGGCGGCGCCGACAACGACGTGCTCTACGGCGATGCCGGCAACGACACCGCCTTCGGTGGTTCGGGCAACGACCTGTTCATCGGTGGCACGGGGGCCGATACCGCCTTCGGTGGCCTGGGCAACGACTACTTCGAGGTGCGCGAGGCGGGCGACCTGTTCGTCGAGGCGGTGGGCGAAGGCACCGGCGACTACATGGGCGTCTATATCTCCACGGCCTATACGATGGGCGACAATATCGAGCAGATATTCGGCTTCGCCGCAGGTGGCGTGACGCTGACCGGCAGCGCCGGGGCCAACGAGTTCTACGGCTCAGGGGTGACCGACGTGATGTCGGGGGCGGCGGGCAACGACCGGCTGTTCGGCGATGCCGGCAACGACACGCTCGACGGCGGGCTGGGCAACGACACGCTGAGTGGTGGCGCCGGTGCCGATATCTTCGCCTATGCAGCCCAGGGCGGCGGTTCGGGCCGCGACACCATCGCCGACTTCGGCAACGGCGCCGATACCGTCCTGGTCGGCGCCAATACCGTCGACAGCGGCTTCGGTTCCGCCACCGTCATTCTCCACGACGGCACGACAATCGTCGCTGGCAACGGGCATCTGTGGTTGGCGGGAGACTTCACCTAGGCACGCAATCCCGCCGGTGCTCTCGCACGGGTGCCGGCGGAGAGTGCTTTGGCTGGGGGACTAGGATTCGAACCTAGACTGCACGGGTCAGAGCCGAGAGTTCTACCGTTAAACTATCCCCCAACAGGCCCAAAAGCAGGTTGGGCCGTGGGTTTAGCGGCGGCTGGGCGAGTTGGCAAGCGGGCTCGCCCCCGGCTGCGACCTCAGGTAACATAGGCGAAACAAAGAGTTCGCCATGGCCGGGGAATCCACGCCGCAAGCAGGGTCGCCTGAAAGCCCGCCCGAGAAGGCCCCGCCTGAGAAAGCGACGGGGGGCTGGAACAGCGGCCGCTTTGCCCACACCTTCGCCGCTATCGATCTGGGCACCAATAACTGCCGGCTCCTGGTGGCCCGGGCCTCGATCGCCGGCTTTGATGTCATCGACGCCTATTCGCGCCCGGTCCGGCTGGGCGAGGGTGTGGCGTTGAGCGGCTCGCTCTGCGGCGATGCCATCGATCGCACCTTGGGGGCGCTTGAGGTCTGCGCCGCCAAGATCGAGCGCCACAGGGTCACCCGCGCCCGCCACATCGCCACCGAGGCCTGCCGCCGCGCCTGCAATGGCGAGGACTTCCTGACCGCCGTGCGTGCCCGTACCGGCCTATGCTTCGAGGTCATCCCGCCGGCCGAGGAGGCCCGCCTGGCTGTGGCCAGCTGCGAGAACCTGCTCGACCCCGCCGTTCCCTTCGCCCTGCTGGTCGATATCGGCGGCGGCTCGACGGAGGTCAGCTGGGTTGCGGTTTCGCCCCGGGATGACCGGCAAGGAAAGGGGAGTGCCAGCGGCGTGCGCACCGAGTTGATCGACATGGTCTCGGTGCCCTGGGGCGTCGTCACGCTCACCGAAACCTGCACCCAGGGCCAGCCGCGCGCCGAGAAGCTGAGCCGGGCCTGCTACGAGGACATGGTCGAGCGCATCCAGAGCGAGCTGCGGCTGTTCTGCGCCCGGCACGGCATCGGCGGCGCCATCGCCCGCAGGGAGGTCCAGCTGATCGGTGCCTCGGGCACAGTGACGACGGTGAGTGCCCATCATCTCGGCCTCAAGCGCTACAACCGCACCGCCGTCGACGGTTCCTGCATCGAGCGTGACGCCATCCTGCGCATCTGTGGCGAGCTTTCCGACCTCTCGGTCAATCAGCTGACCGGCGTGCCCTGCATCGGCCATGATCGTGCCGACCTGGCGCTGGCGGGCGGCGCTATCCTCGAGGCGGTGTGCCGGCAATGGCCCGCCGCGACGGTGCGGGTTGCCGATCGGGGCCTGCGCGAGGGCGTGCTGATGGACCTCATGCGCCAGGCCGACCGCGACGCCGATCCGTTCTGCCAACGGCCGGCCTGACCTGCTAAGAGCACGCCATGGCCAAGGACAAATCGAGCCTGCCGACCGGGCGGCGCGCCACCGTGCGCGTCAAGACGGCGCGCGGGCGCACCGTATCGTCGACGCGCTGGCTTCAGCGTCAGCTCAACGACCCCTATGTCGTCGAGGCCAAGAAGCGCGGCTATCGTTCGCGGGCGGCCTTCAAGCTGCTGCAGCTCGATGACCAGTTCCATTTCCTCAAGTCGGGCGGGCGGGTCATCGACCTTGGCGCGGCGCCCGGCGGTTGGACCCAGGTCTCGGTCGAGCGTGTCAAGCCGGGCAAGGGGACCGGCACGGTGATCGGTATCGACCTCACGCCGATCGAGCCGGTGCCGGGCGCCACGGTGCTGGCCAAGGACTTCTACGACGCGGATTCGCCGGCCCAGCTCAAGGAGCTGCTGGGCGGGCCGGCCGACGTCGTGCTGAGCGACATGGCCGCCGCCGCTATCGGCGATCCGCAGACCGACCATCTGCGCATCATGGGACTTGCAGAGGCTGCGCATCATTTCGCGCGCGAGATCCTGAAGCAGGGCGGTACTTTCGTCGCCAAGGTGCTGCGCGGCGGCACCGAGCGTCAGCTGCTCGACCAGCTCAAGCGCGATTTTGCCAAGGTCCGGCACGTCAAGCCGGAGGCGAGTCGCGCCGACTCGGCTGAAATGTACGTCGTCGCCACCGGCTTTCGCGGGCAGCCCGTTTCGGTATAGAAGCGCCTCGTCACGGAATAGCGTGGGGCGGAATATCTTGGGTAGGGATATGCGGAAGCTCGTCGGAAATAGCATCCTCACGGTACTGACGGTCGTCTTCTGTGTGTTTCTGACCGAGATCGGTATCCGGGTGATCGACGGATTGCCCGTAGTCACCCTGACGCTGCCGCCGCTCGGTGGTGCGATCGGCACCGACACCACGGCCACTCATCTCAAGAACATCCCGCTCGCCAATGGCGTCGACCGCGCCTGGTTCGCGACCGAACCGCCGCCGCTGCCCAACCGCACGCCGCCGCCGGCGGAGTGGGTCGAACTCGACAAGAAGTTGCTGCGCACCCCGACCTTCGGCGGCGGCCGCGTGCCCTTCAAGTCCTGGGACATGTTCAAGGCCTGGAACTCGGCCTTCGTCGGCGATGTCTGCAAGCACACCTATCTCAGCGGCGCGCCGGGCCGGCTCTATGTCTACGACCCGCCTGACGGCCAGCCGCGGCCGTTCTTCCGTTTCCTGCCCAATGCCTCGGCGCCTGACGGACTGGTGACCAATGCCTTCGGCTGGCGCGGGCCACCGGTGCAGTTCCAGCGCGCACCCAAGACGGTTCGTATCGTCTTCGTCGGCGCTTCGACGGTGGCGGAGATCCATTCGTACCCCTTCTCAGTGCCGGAATACGTCAACGATTGGCTCAACCGCTGGGCCCAGGCCCGAAAGCTCGACCTCAAGTTCGAGATCCTGAATGCCGGCCGCGAGAGCATCAACTCGACCGACATCGCCGGCGTCGTCCGCCAGGAAGTGGCGCCGGCGCGGCCTGATCTCGTCGTCTATTACGAGGGCAACAACCAGCTGCAGCTCTCGACCGTCGTCAAGAACGTGCCTGCCGGTGGTACGCCGCTGCCGGCTGGCGAATTTGCGCAGACGCTAAGGCGTTGGTCGCAGCATTCGGCCATCGCGCGTCGTGCTGAGGGTTTCACCAGCGGCGCCGAATGGCCCAAGCCGGATTACAAGGTCGAGTGGCCGCAGGGCCTCGACGAGCAGAACCCCGATATCGCCCGCGCCGATCTTCCGGTGAACCTCAACATCATCATGCGCGATCTCGATTCGATTCGCGCCGATCTCGCCAAGGTCGACAGCGAGCTGGCGCTCTCGACCTTCCACTGGCTGGTGAAGGACGGGCTGATCATCAACGCGATGACCCAGAAGCCGGTTCTTGAAAATCTCAACGTCGGCTATTTCCCGTTCCGCTACCGCGATCTCGAACGGCTGACCGCCTTCGAGAACCGCGTCTTCGCCAAGTATGCCGCGGCACACGGCATGCCCCTGGTCGATGTCGCCCGTTACATGCCCTACGATCCTGAACTCTTCACCGATGCCACGCACAACACGCCGCCCGGCGTGAAGCTGCGCGCCTGGATCGTGCTGCAGCAACTGGTGCCGCTGATCGAGAAGAAGCTGGCGAGCGGGGCCTGGCCCAAGCCGGTGACGGCGATGGGCGATACCCATCCGGCCTTTACCGTGCCGCCGCGCATCATCCCGGTCGACTGCAAGGACTCGTAATTCAGCAGCCCTTAGCCTGTTTGCTGCAAAGCTCCTGCAGCAGCGGCAGTACTTCCTTGAGCATACCGCTAGTGAAGGCGGTGTCGGCCTTGCCGTTGGGATGCGGGTCGGGAACTGTCACCCAGAGGCTCGCCGGGTCGATGGTCTCGACGGTGGGCAGCAGATCGACGAAGCGCAGGCCATTGGCTTCCACGACCGTCTTCACTTTGGCGGTGACATCGGGAAAGGCATAGGGCTTGAGTTCGCGCAGCTCCGGAAGATGGAAGACGACCAGCGGCACACCCGTCTCGCGCGCAACCTGGGCGAAGCCGGTGATGGCTTTCTGCGCATCCTTCCAGCCGGCCGCCTCGGGCTCGTAGAGGTCGCGATAGTATTTCTTCCAATCGGGCTTCGAGCCGAACTGGCGCATCACCGAATCGAACCGGTAGGAGGCCACGATCCAGGCCGCCGAATGCAGGTCGAGCCAGTTGATATTGGGGTAAGTCGGGATCGGCTCGGCGTCGTTGATGAAGTAGGTGAGCACGATGATATCGGGCTTCATCTGCGCGCCGACTTTGCGGAACAGTGCCAGTTCCTGCGTAGTGTTGAGGTTGCCGACGCCGAGATTGAAGCCGTCTACTTTCTTGCCCTGCTTGTTGAGTTCGGCGATCACCTGATGGGCGAAGGTCTCCTGTTCGGTCACGCCCCAGCCGAAGGTCGTCGAATCGCCGACGAAGGCGATGCGGGCGACGCCGGGAGCGGCTTTCTCGCCGATCTCGGGACCGCGGAAGCCGAAAGAGTTTGTGCGTACATCCGCGCGCATCAGCTCGGCCTTGGCGTTGGCGCGATGGCGATGTCCGAGATCGGGCTGGGTGTCACGCATCTTGACGTCGCGCGCGTACTTCCACATCTCGAGTTCGTAGAGATTGCCGTCGTCGACGAAGGTGCGGACCAGGACCTCGACGAATCCCAGGCAAAAGACCAGCACAGCGCCGAGGAGCAGGGCATTCTTGAGGAAGCTTCCGATCCTCGATCGGGGCGGCTTCGGGGACGCTACTTTCATTGGGCTCTCGGCATGGACGGGACGATTGACGGCGCTACTTCTGCACCGAAGCAAGATAGGCCGCGACCGATATTTTTCCAAAACCGGCGAACCTGCAGGACGCGCGAAATTGCTTGTCGTCGCCGCCGGTATTCGCCGCTAGATTCCGCCCCCTGAACGTCACTCTGGAGGAAAATCGCCATGGCGATAGGCATGTATTCCGCGTCGATCCCGGTCTATCAGCGCATGCTGGGGGCGCTGTCCAAGAACCTCGAAAAGGGCTCGGCCTGGGCTGCTGCCAAGAAGGTCGATGAGGCCGTTTTCGGCGCCACCCGTCTTACCCCCGACATGCTGCCACTGACCCGCCAGGTGCAGATCGCCTGCCGCTTCGCCGAGGAGAGTGCTGCCCGTCTGGCCGGCAAGGAAATCCCCAAGGCACCGGAAAACGCCGAAAAGACGCTGGGCGAGCTGCGCGCCCGTATCGAGGCCGTGCTGGCGGGGCTCAAGGGCGTGAAGGCCGCCGATATCGACGGCAGCGAAGGCCGTGAGGTCATCCTCACGATCGGCGGAAATCCCCTGCCGCTGAAGGGTGAACAGTATCTGCTGTTTTTCGCCCTGCCGAACTTCTACTTCCACGCCACGACAGCTTACGCGATCATGCGGCAGGCCGGCGTCGAACTGGGCAAACGGGACTTCCTCGGGGGTATTTGAGGCTCGGCCGCATCCAGGCCTGTGCATAATCGCCTTGCGCCGCAGCGCTTGGCTTGGCCGAACTATCGTGTATAAGGACGCGCCAACCCGGCGGCCCCGAAGGGGGCCGCCGTTTTTATTCATCTCCTACGGAGGTTGGCATGCAGATACAGGAAGCGCTTACGTTCGATGACGTGCTCCTGAAGCCTGCCGCTTCTTCCGTCCTGCCCAACCAGACCGACGTCAAAACGCGCCTCACGCGGACCATCGAGCTCGGCATCCCGCTGATGTCGGCGGCGATGGACACCGTCACTGAGGCGCCCATGGCCATCGCCATGGCCCAGGCCGGCGGCATCGGCGTCATCCACAAGAACTTCACGCCGGAAGTGCAGGCCAACGAGGTCCGCAAGGTCAAGAAGTTCGAGAGCGGCATGGTGATCAACCCGGTCACCATCCATCCCGACCAGACACTGGGCGATGCGCTGGGCTTGATGGCCGCGCACCAGATCTCCGGTATTCCCGTCGTCGAGCGCGGCAGTGGCAAGCTGGTCGGCATCCTGACCAACCGCGACGTCCGCTTCGCCACCGACAACGGCACTCCGGTCAGCGCGCTGATGACCCACGAAAGGCTGGTCACCGTGCGCGAGGGCGTGAGCAAGGACGAGGCACGCCGCCTTCTGCACCAGCGCCGCATCGAGAAGCTGATCGTGGTCGACGAGGCCTATCGCTGCGTCGGCCTGATCACCGTCAAGGACATCGAGAAGGCCAACAAGTTCCCCGGCGCCAGCAAGGACGAGAAGGGCCGGCTGCGCGCCGCCGCCGCCACGGGTGTCGGCGAGGCGGGATTGCTGCGCGCCCAGCTACTGATCGATGCCGAGGTCGACGTCATCGTGGTCGACACCTCGCATGGCCATTCGCGTGGTGTGCTCGATGCCGTGACGCGGGTGAAGAAGCTCAGCAACTATTGCCAGGTCATGGCCGGCAACGTCGCTACCCGCGAAGGCGCCCAGGCCCTGATCGACGCCGGCGCCGACGCGGTGAAAATCGGCATCGGCCCGGGCTCGATCTGCACTACCCGCATGGTGGCGGGCGTGGGCGTGCCGCAGCTTACGGCGATCATCGAGGCGGCCGAAGCCTGCCGCGCCGCCGGCGTGCCGGCGATCGGCGATGGCGGCATCAAGTATTCCGGCGATCTCGCCAAGGCGATCGCGGCTGGCGCCGACTGCGCCATGATCGGTTCGCTGTT
>JBBRFD010000221.1:0-7709 GCA_038224985.1 Reyranellales bacterium | reverse complement strand
GATGAAGGGCAGCAACAAACTCCGGCCGACGACCAGCAGGTAGATCGTCGCCGCGATAACGATCGCCCAGAGGGCGGCACGCTGGAGTGTCATGACGTCAGTTTAGCGGCTGGCGTGTGGACTGTCGCGCCACTCGCAGTGGGGGTTGCATCCGGCCTGTCTCGCGATCTCATTGGGAATGGGTTATTGTGGCTCTGCAACCGGTGGGGGATGCGATGCATCGCTGGCTTTTGGCTGTAGCTGGTTTCGCGGCCGTTCTGTCGATGAACTTGGGTACGCATGCGCAGCAGGAGCGCATCGTGTCGAATGGTCAGTGGACCGCGCAATGCCGTAGCGATCGCGTCAGCGGCAAGGTCTGTGAAGTTCAGACGGTCTACGACGTGCGCAAGGCGCCCTTGGCCAATTACTGGCTGACCTATGCGCTCAAGGAAAAGACATTTTCACTCAACGGCGCGCCATGCCCGGCGGCCGGCCGGGTTTGGATCGACAAGCAGCCGGCGGCGGAATTCGAAGCGTGCAGCAAATGCGCCTGCCAGATGAGGACCGAGGATTCGGCGCGGTTGCTCGACCTGGCGCGTACCGGCAAGACGCTGTTCGTCGAACTCAAGGACGGCAAGGGAGGCGTCGCCGGACCCTACGAAACACGCCTGCGCGAATTCGAGAAAACTTATCGAGCCGCCGCCGCGGCGAGTGGGGCGAGTAAGTAAAAGCTTGGGTGGAACTCTTTTTTAAGATTCGCCCGATGCCCCACAGATGAAAGCACTTTTGTCAGGTGCTCGTAAGGATAGCCGTCCAAGGTCCTTATTGCGTAGATGAGCCGGGGGGCAAAAAATGAAAAGTCTGTTGTTCAGCTTCGAAGGGCGCGTCAACCGCACCAAGTTTTGGCTGGTCAACCTCGGCGTCATCGTCATTGAAGCGATCCTTTTCGGCGCAGCCGGTGGCGGCGCCATGATGGTGACGGATCCGACGGCCGCCGCCAGTCCGGTCGGCACCATGGGCATCGTCGCCCTTCTCCTCTGCATCCCTCTGGTCTGGGTCGCTCTCGCCATCGCGGTCAAGCGCTGGCATGACCGCAACAAGACCGGCTGGTGGATCCTTATCTCGTTTGTGCCGGTGATCGGTGCCCTCTGGTACCTGATCGAATGCGGCTTCCTGCCCGGCACTGCCGGGCCGAACAAGTACGGTGCCGATCCGCTCAGCATGGTCTGAGCCCTTCTCGAGCCTGTGGTCGGCGCTCAAGACGTCGCTACAGGTGCTGCCGCTCCGGGTCATCGGGTTGACCTCCCTATGGCCTGGGGCCCGGAGCGGCAGCAACTTTATCCCGCATTTCAGTTGTGCACCCGTGCACCTCGTGCCTGCGAGGTACCTCCTCTACAATATGAGTATGAGAAGCCTCGTTTGGACATGGTCCTTGGTGCTTTGGCCCTGACGCCGTCTTCGCCCATGACTACACGCTGGGTCCGATCGAAATCAGAAACCCTTGGTCGCGTGCAACGCCGGCTTCGGCCAGTGCCGGCGCGGGATACATGGTGCTCACGAACAAGGGCGCCACCGCGGATCGGCCGATTTCCGCGGGCAGTGCCACCGCCGATCGCGTTGAGATCCACGAGATGAAGATGGATGGCAACGTGAGCGCAGGCGCGAACTCGATCGCGGCATCACCTTGGTGCGCGGCGCCACGGTCGAGCTGAAGCCTTTTGGCTTCCACGTCATGTTCATCGAGCTGAAGGCGCCGCTCGCCAAGGTCCAGAAGGTGCTGACGTTTGCTGGCGCTGCCGGCCTCCGACCTTATCGCCAAGCCGGTGTCGCGGAGGGTGTTGCAGCGCGCGCTGGAAAAGGCGCTCAGCCGAGGCTGATCAGGCCGTCGTCCAGTAGATATGCGTGCCGGAGCGTCGCGGCCGCAGCCCGGCATGGACCGCACCGACTACCAACAATGTGCGAATGAGTGAGAGAGCCCGCATGGTTTGCACTCCTCAGCGATAGTCGGCTTCGATCGCGTATCGCGTGATCGCGAGTGGGTCGATGGCGGCAAGCAGCGTCGAGGTCGGCGAGGCGTGATGGGGCGTTCCGACGGCCGGGGCAGTGCGCGAAGTGGTCTGGGGGGCAGGATCGGTGGCAGCAAAGCTGGCCGCCGCCAACGCCGTGATAACGGCGGTGAAAATTGACGAAATACGCATTGTCGTTCCTCGAAAATACGAAGACGGGTCGAAATATCGGCGCGGACTGAAAATGAAATGCCCGCTCGAAATCCATATCATCTGGCTTCCGCCGAGTCTCGTATTTTGCTTGAAAAAAGTTTTGTAACTATCTCAAATAAATAGATAAATTCTCCTTGCGGGATTGAAATACATCTCTGCTGAGATAAATATCCGTCAGGCGCATGGCTCCCGTCCGTGTTTGGCGACGATCACGCCCGCCCGGGCGGTTGCCCGCCTGGAAAAGCCGTGGTTTGTTCCGCCGCAGGGAGGACTATTCATATGATTCGACGTCGATTTTTCGCCGCTGGCGCTGCTGCGACCGCTTGGGCCGCGACCCGGCCCGCCTTGGCTCAGGCCCAGCAATTCTCGATCGTCACCGGCACAACCGGCGGCGTCTACTATCCGCTGGGCGGCGCGATGGCCAATATCCTGAGCAAGAAGGTGCCGGGATGGGCCGTGACGGCCGAGGCGACCGCCGGCTCGGTCGCCAATATGCACATGATTCGCGACGGCAAGGCGCAGTTGGCGCTGACTCAGTGCGATACCGCCTATGACGCCATCAAGGGCCTCGACAAGTTCGTCGGCAAGCCCGTCGAGTCGCGTACGCTCTGCGTCGTCTACCCCAACCTCGTGCATTTCGTGACCATGGAAGGCACCGGCATCAACAAGCTCTCCGACATCAAGGGCAAGCGCATCTCGACCAGCGCGCCGGTCAGCGGCTCGGAAGTCATGGCGTTGCGCGCCATGGAAGAACTCGGCCTCAAGACCAGCGACATCAAGCGCGAGCGCTTGGCGCCGGCCGAGAGCACCAACGCCATGAAGGACGGCAAGCTCGACGGTTACTTCTTCAACGGCGGCCCGCCGGTCGCGGCGATCACCGACCTTGCCGCCAGCCAGGGCGTCAAGATGAAGCTGATCGCGACGGACGGTCTGGTGCCGGAGCTGAACAAGAAGTACGGCCCGGTCTTCGCCGCCAGCAAGATCAAGGCGAAGTCCTATCCCGGCCAGGAAGCCGAGGTCGGCGTGATCGCCATCTGGAACATCCTGATCGTGCCGGCCTCGATGTCCGATCAGCAGGCCTACACCGTCATCAAGACGCTGTGGGACAACTATCCGGACCTGCTCGCCACCCATAAGGCGGTGACCGACATGACGCCGGAGAACCAGAAACAGACGAACTCGTCGGTGCCGT
The DNA here is from genome assembly GCA_038224985.1 of Reyranellales bacterium. GTDB lineage: Bacteria > Pseudomonadota > Alphaproteobacteria > Reyranellales > Reyranellaceae > Reyranella. Next base: position 4,319 of record JBBRFD010000221.1, on the reverse strand, counting down.
TTCACCCGGGTGCGGTGAAGTTCTTTACCGAGAAGGGCATCAAGCTGGCATAAGCGGCGATACGAGCGCGTCAAGGGGCTCCCCCGTTCAAGGAGGGGAGCCCCGTTTCGTTTTTGGGGTTTGCGGAAGATGACAATGCAAAGCGATCTGCTGAGCGAAGAAGAGCGCCTCAAGGTCGAGGAGTTCATCGAGCAGGAAGACGGCGCCGTCCACAAATTCGCCGGCTGGTACGGCAAGATCCTGACCGGCATCGCCGTCGTCATGACGGTCTTCCACCTCTACGCCGCCGCCAGCACCGTCGACCAGCAGTCGCTGCGCGAGATCCATGTCGCCTTCGCGCTCGGCCTGGTGTTCCTGCTGTTCCCCATCGTCAAGAGCTGGCGCAACCGCATCGCGCCCTGGGACATAGCCGCCGCTGCCGTGGTCGTGGCCATCATCTGGTACATGATGACGGGTGGCACCTGGGTCAGCCTCGAAGGCTCCGACGATTTTCTCGATCGCTATGTCGACCCGACCAAAATGGACATCGCCGTCGGCGCCGTTCTGATTCTGCTGGTGCTGGAATCGACCCGCCGCGCCACCGGTTGGATCATGCCCATCGTGTCGCTTGTGTTCTTCGCCTATGGCCTGTGGGGCAATTATCTGCCGGCGCCGTGGACCCACAAGGGTTATCCGCTGATCGACCTGATCGCCGAACTCTACATGACGCTGAACGGCATCTTCGGTTCGGCGATCGACGTGTCGGCCAGCCTGATCGTGCTGTTCACCATCTTCGGCGCCATCCTGCAGGCTTCGGGCGCCGGGCGCTTCTTCATCGACTTCTCCCTGCGTGCCATGAAGGGTCAGCCCAATGCCGCCGGCCGCGCCGTCGTGCTGTCGTCGTTCCTGCTGGGCGGACCCTCGGGCTCCGGTGTCGCCACCACCGTCACCATCGGCACGGTCGCCTGGCCGATCATGCGTGAGGCGGGATACGGCAAGTCGGCGGCGGGCGGCTTGCTGGCCGCGGGCGGCCTCGGTGCGATCCTGTCGCCGCCGGTGCTGGGCGCGGCGGCCTTCCTGATCGCCGAGTACCTCAAGATGTCGTACCTCGACATCGTGCGGATGGCGATCATCCCGACCTGTCTTTACTACTTCGGCCTGCTGGTGATGACGGAGATCGACTCGCGCAAATACGGCCTCAAGGCCGTCGATCCGGCGATCGACATGACGCTGGGCCAGCTCGTGCTGCGCTACGGCTTTCACTTCACGTCGCTGATCTCGGTCGTCGTGCTGATGATCTGGGGCTACTCGGCGACCTATGCTGTCTTCTGGTCGATCCTGCTCGCCATCCTGGTGAGCTACCTGCGGGCCGATACGGCCCTGTGGCCCGGCAAGCTGCTGCGCGCGCTGGCCGACGGTTCGATCCAGGCGCTGGGCGTCGCCGCGACCTGTGCCTGCGCCGGCATCATCGTCGGCATCATCACCAAGACCGGCCTGGCTCTGAAGTTCTCCTCCATCGTCATCGATCTGGCGGGCGGTTCGCTGTTCTGGACGGCGATCTACACGTCGCTGATCGTCTGGGTGGTCGGCCTCGCGGTGCCGGTGACGGCGTCCTACATCATGTGCGCCGTGATCGCCGCCCCCGCGCTGATCAAGCTCGGCGTGCCCGACTACGCCGCGCATATGTTCATCTTCTATTATGCGGTGCTCTCGGAAGTGTCGCCGCCGACGGCGCTGTCGCCCTTCGCGGCCGCCACGCTGACGCGTGCCGATCCCTACATCACGACGCTGCAGAGCTGGAAATACGCCCTGCCGGCCTTCCTCGTGCCGTTCATCTTCGTGCTCGATCCAATCGGCAGCGGCCTGCTGCTCGAATTCCCCAACAATCTATTCTGGGGCTGGGCGATCTGGGTGACGATCGGCGCCACGGTCGGCATCACGGCGCTGGCCTTCGCCACGCAGGGCTACATGCGTCGCAAGCTGTCGCTGATCGAGCGTGTCGTGTGCTTCGGCTCGGGCATCGCCTGCACCTTTCCCGACCTGATCGACGACTATGTCGGCGGCATGGTGGCGGCGCGGCTGATCGGCATGGCGCTGCTCGCTGCTGTCGTGGCCTGGCAGTACATGCAGTCCCGAAAGCGACATAGGTCAGTGGTACTGACCTAAAGCCGTTCAGCGAAATTCTGTTGTGCGATCCCATCCCTGTGCCTAGCGTCGGCGCCAAGGTCTTCCGTCCAAAAAAAAGGAGGACCAGCATAGGGAAGGAAATCGCATGGCTTCATCACGGATCGGCCGTCGTCTTTTTGCGGGCACGGCATCGGCGGCATTGGTCGCAGCGCCCTTCGTTCGCGGCGCCCACGCGGCGGGCAAGCTTTCCCTGGGCTTTTGGGATCACTGGGTTCCCAATGCCAACGACGCCACTTCCAAGCTCATCAAGGAGTGGGCCGACAAGGAGAAGGTCGATGTCACCATCGACTTCATCACCTCGCAGGGCAACAAGCTGCTGTTGACGGGCGCCGCCGAATCGCAGGCCAAGTCCGGTCATGACGTCCTGGCGTTCTCGACCTGGCTGCCGTCGCGCTACGCCGATCAGCTCGTTGCTATGAACGACGTCATGGAGCCGCTGATCAAGACGAACGGCGCGGTCAACGCCACGGTTGAATATCTCGGCAAGATCGGCGGCAAGTGGATCGCGGTGCCGGCGACGGTCGGCAGCCAGATCAAGGGTCCATGCTCGCGCATCGACCTCATGAAGAAACATGCCGGCATCGACGTGCAGGAAATGTATCCCGTCGGCGTACCGGCCAAAGCCGACAACTGGACCTTCGATGCATTCCTCACGGCGGCCGAGGCCTGCCACAAGGGCGGCAATCCCTTCGGTATCGGCGTCGGTACGACAGCCGACAATGTCGACACTGCGGGCGCCATTTTCCATGGTTTCGGCGCCATGCTGGTCGACGCCAAGGGCGAGATCACGGTCAAGAGCGACGCCGTCCGTCAATCACTCGACTTCTACAAGAAGCTGATGGCGTTCCTGCCGCCCGACGCCCCTGCCTGGGACGACGCCTCGAACAACAAGTTCCTGGTCTCCGGCCAGGGATCGTTGATCATGAACCCGCCCAGCGCCTGGGCGGTCGCCAAGCGCGACGCGCCCAAGGTCGCCGAGCAGCTGTGGACGCACGGTTTTGCCGCCGGACCCAAGGGCCGCTTCGCGCCCTTCGTGCCGTACTTCTGGGGCTGCTGGAATTTCAGCAAGAACCAGTCGGCGGCCAAGAGCCTGATCGCGCACCTGTCGCAGCGGTCGTCGGTCGAGGCGATGGTTGTCGCGTCAGGCGGCTACGATCTGCCCTCGTTCGCCAACCTCACGACGTTCAAGACCTGGGCCGAGGAGGGGCCGCCCAAGGGCACGCTCTATCACTACCCCAACCCGAACAACCATCAGATCCTGTCGATCGCCGGCGCGCCGGCGCCGCACAAGATCGGCGAGCAGATCTACGTGCAGGCCATCCAGACCCAGATGGCGGTGCGCCACTATAAGGGCGAGGCCATGGAAAAGACTTTGGCCTGGGCGGCCAGTGAACTCGAGGGCTTCTCGCGCAACTAGGCGCGGGGCCGTGAACAAGGCCTTGCCGGCAGTAGGCGGAAGTTCCGCCTACTGCCGGGGGTGAAGGAGTTCAGAGTTGCCGCAGGCAACGTCGGCAGGCCGCTCGGGTGCAGGCGTTCGGCCAACGCCGTCAGGAATTTCCGATAGACGACGACGCCGTAGGTGAATTCACGCTGCGAGGCGAAGCCGCGCAGGCGGGTGGCCGGTCGCGTCGGCAGGCTCTCGGCCAGCCTTTCGGCATCCGCGGCACGCTCGAAGGCGACCCAGGCTTCGCACATCATCGGCTCGCCATGCAGGGGCCGCTCGAGCCTGATCGCCCAGGCGCCCGCCGGCTCGAAGGTCTGCACGAAATTCCTGAGGACGCTGTAGCGGGAAACCGGCTTCTCGCCGTGTGGAGCGGCTGGCAGACGATCGCCGACGTCGAAGAGGCCGATCGCCAGATGCGCCTCTGGATGGGACTCGGTGAAAGCTTTCCATTCCTTGAGCATGAGCCGCCTCGCGTCGGTCGCTGAGGGGGCGACCATTTGATCGGGGGAGCGTGATCGCTCGTTGTTCGCGATATTATCGAGTGTTGCTTACGACGGCCTGACTGCACGCACTTTGCATGCGCAGATTCGCCATGCGATGCCGAGTGACGATTCCAGACGATCAATCGGAAAACTGGTGCTGCCGCACAGGATTGAACTGTGGACCTCCCCCTTACCAAGGGGGTGCTCTACCACTGAGCTACGGCAGC
>JBBRFD010000220.1:0-7727 GCA_038224985.1 Reyranellales bacterium | reverse complement strand
GGTGTTCAAGCTGGCCAGCATGTATGCCCACCAGCGCACGCTGCGCCTCGCCGACGGTCCGGACGAGGTCCATCGTGACCAGGTCGGCCGTCTCGAGATCGCCAAACACAACTGAGCCGGCACAACCAGAACCGGCGACATACCAGCACTGCGGGGCGCGGCCTTATGGGCTGCGCCCCGTTTCGTTAAGGTCGGTGGCCATGACGCTCGCGGAACGCACAGAAGCACTCGGCCCGGCGCTGCGCGGCATGCTGTGGATGACGCTGTGCGGTCTCTGCTTCGCGGTGATGAACGCCACGTCGCGCGCCCTGACCGCCGATCTTCATGCCTGGCAGATCCAGTGCCTGCGTTATTTCTTCGGCGGCATGGTCATCTTGCCACTGATGCTGCGCGGCGGCAGCGCGGTGCTGCGCACCAAGAACCTCAAACTCCAGATCGCGCGCTGCTTCGTACACACGCTGGGCAGCGGCATGTGGTTCATCGCCCTGCCTCATGTGCCGTTGGCGGAGATCACCGCCATCTCCTTCACCAGCCCGATCTTCCTGGCGATCGGCGCCATGCTGTTCTTTGGCGAGAAGGCTCGGGCCGACCGCTGGTTCACCATCGCCATCGGCTTCGCCGGCGTGCTGATCGTGCTCGCGCCAAAACTGCAGCACGGCATTGTCGGCAACTGGGCAAGCCTGATCCTGATCGCCGCCGCGCCCGTTTCGGCCGCCTCGTATCTCCTGGCCAAGCGCCTGATGCGGCACGACACGCCGGAAACCATCGTGCTGTGGCAGTCGATTCTGGTGTCGCTGTTCACCCTGCCGGTGGCGCTGTTCTTCTGGAAGACGGTGACGCCCCTGCATCTGGCGATCTTCGTCTTCGTGGGGGCGCTGGGCTCGCTCGGCCACTACGCCCTCAACCGCTCGCTCAAGGCCGCCGACGTGGGGGCGACGCAGCCCGCGCGCTTCCTCGAACTGGTATGGGCAGCAGCACTCGGCTTTCTGATCTGGAGCGACGTGCCGCCGGTCTGGACCTTCATGGGCGCGATGGTGATCTTCGGCGCCACCACCTGGATCGCCCGCCGCGAGGCGATCGCGGGGCGGTCATGGCCGTGATATATCCACAATTACCATGCGGTTTCTCACGATCTTCTCACGCCCGTGAGAAACCTCCGATGCCGATGGCATAAGGGTTTTAGCGGATTCTTCTCACTTTCTCACCACCCCCTCCCCCGAGAAGTCGGTGAGGACAGACTTCAAGCGCGCTTCTGCCTCAATAGCTTGCCCGAGGGATGCGCCGGCGCCGTGCCGGGGTCGGGCAGCGGCACGCCGTTCACGATCACCGCCTTCACACCATGCGGGCGACTGATCAGGCGATCCTCGCCTGCCGGGAGGTCATGGACGCGTTCGAGCTTGCTGGCGCCCACGGTCGCCGGATCGAAGACGACGATATCGGCCGGCAGGCCGATGGCGAGACGGCCGCGATCCGTCAGGCCGAAAATATCGGCCGGCCGCTGCGTCAACTGATGGACCGCCTGCTCCAGCGTGATCGCCTTGTCCTCGCGCACCCAATGGCCGAGCAGATGCGTGGCATAGCAGGCGTCGCAAAGCTGGCTCATATGCGCGCCGCCGTCGCCCAGCGCGATCAGCACGTTGGGGTCCTGCACGATCTCGCGCACCTCGTCCTCGACGAAATTCAGCACCATGGCGCGCATGCGCGTCTGCAGGTCGGCGAGTGCGAGGTCGAACATGAGATCGACCGGATCGACGCCGCGCTCCCTGGCCAGATCGACCAGGTTGCGTTCAAGCAACGACACATCGGGTGCGGACGAGATGGTGAGCACCTTGAACATGGCGCGACGCGTGTCGCCCTCGGCTTCCTTGCCGGCGAACCACTGGTCGTCCGGGCCACGCCCCGCGACCTGCCGCTTCACGCGCGCGCGGAATTCGGGGTCGGCATAGACGGCGCGGCGTGTGGTTTCGTCCGCGGCATCGCGCAGACGCTCGAACGAGGCCCAGGTGTCGAAGACCACGGGGGAGCGGAAATCGAACTCGATCTGGATGGGACGGCAGGCGCCTTGCGCATAGATCGGCAGGCCGCGCGCAATCTGCGCGCCTGATTTCTCCAGATGCTCGCGATGGGAATTGGGGCCGAGCGAACCGGCCAGCAACGCCGTCCAGATCACCGGCCGGCCCGACTTCCTGTACAGCGCCTCGTACTCGTCCCAGCGCGGCTCGCGGCCGACGTTGTAATGGATTATGCCGTGGCCCGACTTGCCGACAGCGTCGGCGATTTCCAGCATCTCGCCGAACTCGGCGAGACGGCTGGGCACCGGACGGCCGGAATAGCCGATATGGACCTTCGACACCGAGGTCGCGAAGCCGACGGCGCCGACCTCCATGGCCTCGGCGACGATGCTTTTCATCTTCGCCACTTCCGCCGGCGTCGCCGCGCGCGTCGTCGATTCATCGCCCATCACCGACAGACGCACCGGCGTATGGCCGACCATGACAGCGACATTGATGCCGAGCGGCTGCTTGTCGAGCGCGTCCATGTATTCGGGGAAACTCTCGAACGGCCAGTCCTCGCCGATACCGGCCTTCAATGCCGCAAGGCTCATGCCCTCGACGCGCTCCAGCGTGCGCAGGATCAGGTCGCGATGCTCTGGTTTGGTCGGCGCGACGCCGAAGCCGCAATTGCCCACGACCACCGAAGTCACGCCATGCCACGGCGAGATCGTGAGCATGGGATCCCACAGGACCTGTGCGTCATAGTGCGTATGCACATCGACGAAGCCCGGCGAGACGATCATGCCCCTGGCATAGATGGTTTGCTTGGCGCTGCCCGCCGCGTCGCCCAGCGCCACGACGCGGCCGTCCTTGATGCCGAGGTCGCCCTTGCGGCGCGGCGCACCGCTACCGTCGACGATCTCGCCGCCAACGATCTTGAGATCGTATTCCATGCCCTATTCCACCTTCACGCCGGTGTACTCGATCATCTGCTTCCAGTAGGCGAGATCGTCCTTCTGCACCTTGGCGAACGCCGCAGGCGTGCTACCGATGGGATCGAAGCCCAGCGTCTTCCACTTTTCGAGCGAGTCGGGGTCCTTCAATGCCTTGTTGAGGTCGGCCGACAGCTTGTCGACGATCGCCTTGGGCGTCCTGGCCGGCGCGAACATGCCGTACCAGCCATCGACGACGAAATCGGGAAAGCCCGCCTCGACCATGGTCGGCAGGTCCGGTGCGGAGGGCGAGCGCGTCTTGCAGGTCTGCGCCAGCGCCCGGACCTTGCCGGCGCGCGCCTGCGGCAGCGCCGAGGGCAGATTGTCGAACATGAAGGCGACGCGGCCGGCAATCAGGTCGGGCTGCGCCGCCGCGCTGCCGCGATAGGGCACGTGTGTCGCCTTGATGCCAGTGCGCTTGACCAGCAGCTCCGCACCGATGTGCTGGCTCGAGCCGGTCGCCGCCGAGGCATAGGCCACGCCGCCATCCTGCTTCTTGATCCACTCCACGAGTTCTTTGGGATTGTTCGCCGGCACGCTGTTGGGGATCACCAGCGCCATGCAGGCGGTGCCCAGCAGCGTCAGCGGCTCGAAGTCCGTGATCGGATCGTAGGGCAGGTTGGGATAGAAGATTTTGTTCGAGGCGTTGGTGCTCTGGGTGCCGAGCTGGATGGTGTAGCCGTCGGGCGCGCTCTTGGCAGCGAAGTCGGTACCGATGGCGCCGGCCGCGCCGCTCTTGTTCTCGATGACGATACCGGACTTCCACACATCCCCGAGCTTGGCCGCCAGGATGCGCGACAGCGTGTCGGTCGGACCGCCGGCGGGAAAGGGCACGATCCAGCGGATCGGGCGGTTGGGGTAGGTATCTTGCGCTGCCGCCGGCAAACCGGTCGCAAATCCCGCCACAACCACCAGCAAACCGATCAACTTGCGCATTCGACACACTCCCCACTACCGATTCCGATATTGGCGTGTTGCACATGGAAGCGCTTGCCTTGAAACTTACTGACTGGTAAGTAAGTTATATGAAGATGGTCAAACAACGCCGGGCGCCGATGGAGCGGCCGGGGGAAATCATCGAGGCAGCGCTGGCGCTGTTCGTCGAAAAGGGTTTCGCGGCGACGCGGCTCGACGACGTGGCCCTGCGCGCCGGTCTCAGCAAGCCGGCCATCTATCTCTATTTCGCCGACAAGACGGCGCTGCTGAAGGGCGTCATCCAGCAGGCCATTGCCAGCAACCTGGTGACCGTCGAGACCATGCTCGGCCAGCACAAGGGCCCGGTGGCAGCCCTGCTGCCCCTCATCCTCGACTTCATGGCGAGCCGCATCGAGCAGACGCCGATGGCCTCGGTCGCCAAACTGGTGATCTCCGAATCCCGCGCCTTCCCCGAGATCGGCCGCTATTACCTCGATGAGGTCATCGGCCGCGGCCTGCCGATCCTGGAAAGCCTGATCCGCCGCGGCATCGCCCAGGGCGAGTTCCGCCCGGTCGACCCCTACCTCACCGTGCGCTCGCTGATCGGCCCAATGGTGCTGACCATCATCTGGCACACCGTCTTCGAGCCCATCGGCGCCGACAAGCTCGATGCTCGTGCCCTTGCCAGTCACCATGCCGATTTGATGTTGCACGCGTTAAGACCTGTGCCCGGAGGCACACCATGAAACGACCCGCCCTGATCGCTGCCGTCGCCATCCTCGCTGTCGTCGCCGGCACGCTGCTCGTCACCCGCGACCGCTGGGAACAACCGGCGATGGCCGCACTCGGCCTCGCCGGCGCGCAGCCTCACTACCTCGGCTATGTCGAAGGCGAGACCACGTTGGTGGCGCCGCCCGTCGCCGGCCGCCTCGTCGAGCGCCCGGTCAACCGCGGCGACCGCGTCAGGAAAGGCGACCGCCTCTTCGTCATCGATACCGTGCAGGCCACCGCCGAAGTCGCGCGCGCCGAAGCCGCACTCGCCGAATCCCGGGCGCGGCACGAGAACCTGCTGACCGGCAAGCGGCCGGAGGAACTGGAAGTCACGCGTTCCCAGCGCCGCGAGGTCGAGGCCAGCCTCGTGCTGGCCGAGCAGGACCTCAAGCGCCAGACTGAGCTGGTCGAGCGTGGCATCACCACGCGCCAAGCCTTCGACCAGGCAACTTCGCAAGTCCGCCAGCTGCGTGCTCGCGCCGCCTCGCTGATGGCGCAGGAACGCTCCAACGAGCTGGCCGGCCGCAGCTCGGAGATCGACGCCGCCGCCGCCATGGTCGAGCAGAACCAGGCCAATCTCGACCAGGCCAAGAAACGCCGCGACGACCTCTCGCCCACCGCGCCCGAGGACGCGCTGGTCGAGAACAGCTTCTTCAATCCGGGTGAATGGGTGGGCGCCGGCGTGCCCGTCGTCTCCCTGCTGCCGCCGGCACGCGTAAAATTGCGCTTCTTCATTCCCGAGGAAGAGGTCGCCCGCGCCCGGACCGGCAAGATCGTCACCTTCTCCTGCGACGCCTGCCCGCCCAACCTCAAGGCCACCATCACCTACGTCTCGCCGCGCGCCGAATACACCCCACCGGTGATCTATTCGCAGAGTGCGCGGACCAAGCTCGTCTTCCTGATCGAGGCCCGTCCCGAGGCGGGAAGCGCACCGCTCTCCCCCGGCATGCCGGTCAATGTCGCGGTGATGGCGCCATGACAGCCTCATCGCCCCTCGCGATCGATGTCCACGACCTGGTGAAGCGCTACGACACGCGCACCGTCGTCGATCATTTGAACCTCGCCATCGAGCCCGGCCGCATCTGCGGCTTCCTCGGCCCCAACGGCTCGGGCAAGACCACGACGCTGCGCATGATCTGCGGGCTGCTGACGCCCGACGGCGGCAGCGGCACCTGCCTCGGCTACAACCTCGTGCGCGAGCGCGACGCCATCAAGCGCCAGACCGGCTACATGACGCAGCGCTTCGGCCTCTATGAGGATCTCACCATCCGCGAGAACCTCGAATTCGTGGCCCGTGTCTATGGCCTCGACCGCATCAAGCAGCGCGTCGACCAGTCGCTTGAACGCCTGGCCCTCACCACGCGCCAGGGCCAGCTCGCCGGCTCGCTCTCGGGTGGCTGGAAGCAGCGCCTGGCCTTGGCCGCCTGCGTCCTGCACGAGCCCAAGCTGCTGCTGCTCGACGAGCCGACCGCCGGCGTCGATCCCAAGGCGCGCCGCGCCTTCTGGGACGAGATCCACGGCTATGCCGCCGACGGCATCACCGTCCTCGTCTCGACTCACTACATGGACGAGGCCGAGCGCTGCCACGAAATCGCGTACATCGCCTACGGTGAGATGATGGCGCGCGGCACTGCCGCCGACATCATCAAGGAGTCGGGTGTGATCTCCTTCATTGCCACCGGCCCCGGCGCCGACCGGCTTGCGTCGAAGTTGCGCGACGCGCCCGGTGTCACGGCAGCGGCCGCCTTCGGCACGACGCTGCACGTCTCCGGCCCGGAGCGCGAGCCGCTTTTGAAGGCCATCGAACCGTATCGCCGCGACGGCATCGTATGGATCGAATCAGAGCCGACACTGGAAGACATCTTCATCCATCTCATGGGACAGGCGCGCGACAACGCGCCGGGAGCTTGAGGCCATGAACGGATTCCTGAGGCGCCTCGTGGCAATGATCATCAAGGAGGCGGTGCAGCTGCGCCGCGACCGGCTGACCTTCGCCATGATGTTCGGCCTGCCGATCGCCCAGCTCCTGCTCTTCGGCTATGCCATCGACACCGACCCGCGCCACCTGCCGACCGCCGTCATGGCCGCCGACCAGAGTTCGATCACGAGGAGCGTGCTCTCGGCACTCGCCAATACCGGCTACATGAACTTCACCCACCGTCCCACCTCGGAAGACGAAGCCAATGCGCTGCTGCAGCGCGGCGAGGTGCAGTTCGTCGTCTCTATCCCGTCGGACTTCACGCGCCGGCTGGTGCGCGGCGAGAAGGCGCAGATCCTGATCGACACCGACGCCACCGACCCGATGGCCGCGTCGGGCCCGCTGGCCGCCATCGGCCCTGCCGTCAACCAGGCCCTCAACAACGAGCTGGTGGGGCCGCTCGCCAGCCTGCGTGGCAGGCCCGATGCCATCGAGATCGTTCTGCAGCGCCGCTACAACCCCGAGGGCCTGTCGCGCCTCAACATCGTGCCCGGACTGCTGGCGGTGATCCTGACCATGACCATGGTGATGATGACGGCGCTCGCCGTCACCCGCGAGCGCGAGCGCGGCACCATGGAAAACCTGCTGGCCATGCCGGTGAAGCCGCTCGAGGTCATGATCGGCAAGATCGTGCCCTATATCGTCATCGGCTCGGTGCAGGCGGTCGTCATCCTCTCCGCCGCGCGCCTGCTGTTCGATGTCCGGGTCGAGGGCAGCGTCGCCCTGCTCTGCCTCGCCACGGCGCTGTTCATCACCGTCAACCTCGCCATCGGCTATACCATCTCGACGGTGGCACAGAACCAGCTGCAGGCTATGCAGATGTCGGTATTCACCCTGCTGCCCTCGATCCTGCTCTCGGGCTTCATGTTCCCCTTCCGCGGCATGCCGCAATGGGCGCAGTGGCTGGGCGAGGCCATCCCCGCCACCCATTTCATGCGGGTCGTGCGCGGCGTCATGCTGAAGGGCGCCGGCTTCACCGACATCTCCTTCGAGCTGGCGGCGATGGGGTTGATCCTGCTGCTGGTCGGCGCGCTGGCCATCAGCCGGTACAAGGTGACGTTGGATTAACTGAGGGCA
>JBBRFD010000219.1:0-7740 GCA_038224985.1 Reyranellales bacterium | reverse complement strand
CCGCAGGCTGCGCACATGACCGCGCTCTCCGCCGAAGGACTGGTGCTGAAGCGCGGCGGCGCCACGCTGCTCGACAATCTGTCGCTCACACTCGGGCCCACCGGCTCAGTCGCCGTCATCGGTCCCAATGGTGCGGGCAAGTCGACACTGCTTAAAGTGCTGGCTGGCCTCGAGCCGCCGACCGCCGGCACGGTGCGCCTCGGCGATTCAGCGCTCGCGTCGCTGTCGAGCAGCGCGCGCGCCCATGCCATCGGCTTCATGCCGCAGCATTTCGAGCCGCATTGGGACCTGAGCGTCGCCGAACTGGTGAAACTGGGCGCCGCGCGCGGCGAGCGCGTGCCGGTCGATGCGGTCGACCGCGCCAGCCGCACCTTCGAGCTGCAGGGCCTTCACACCCGGCGCTGGTCGACATTGTCAGGCGGCGAGCGCACGCGCGTGCTGCTGGCCACGGTGTTGGTCGTCGATCCGCCGGCGCTGCTGGCGGATGAGCCGGCCGCCTCTCTCGATATCCGCCACCGCCTCGAGGTGCTGGAAGCGCTGGCCGCGCGCGGCCGCGACCGCCTCTCGGTCGTCGTTGTGCACGACCTCGATCTCGCCTTCCGCTTCTTCGAGCGCATCGTCGTCATGGACCGCGGCCGTATTGTCGCTGACGGTGCCGCTGCCGACCTGATCGCCGATGCGAGACTGGACGCCGCCTTCGGTGTTCGCTTCGAGTGCCTGAAGACCTCCGATGGCTGGTTGCTCAGGGCTTCAAAGCCGAGCTGAGTCTGTCAAAGTCGGCCGGCATGCCGAAGCGCAGCCAGGTCGGTTCGTAAGTGAAGCTCCTGACATGGATGCCGTGACGTCCGAGCTTCTCGACCATCGCCGGTACGTCGCCATGCCGGGCCAGCCGGAACAGCGTCGTGCCGCCTAGGATCTCGAAACCCGCCGCCACCAGCAGCGCGTCGAGCTTTTGCCGATCCGCTGCCAATCGCGTCTTCGTTGCCTCAAGCCAGGCATCGTCGCCCAGAGCCAGGCGGCCGAGCTCCAGCGCCGGCCCCGAGACCGCCCAGGGCCCGAACTCGTCGCGGATCCGCTCGGCCATGGATTTTCCGCAAATCGCGCAGCCTAACCGTAGCCCCGCCAATCCGTAGGTCTTGCCGAAGGAGCGCAGCACGATGGTGTTGGGCGGCAGCTCGCCGGCAAGGCTCGCCTCGGCCGGCAGCAGATCGATGAAAGCCTCGTCGACGATCAGCAGTCCGTCGCGTCGCAGCTCCTGCGGCGTGAGCAGCCGGCCCGTCGGGTTGTTGGGATTGACGACGACGGTGACATCCGCCTCGCCGCTGTCGGAAACGCTGTGCCCCTGCCGCGCCCAGCACTGCGCGTGCTCCTCATAGGTCGGACCGAGGATGACGACCCGCGACTTCGGCACGAGGCGGGGCAGGAGCTGGATCAGCGCCTGCGTGCCCGGTGCGGCGACGATGGTCGAGGGATCGCGTACGCCGTAGCGCTTTGCAGCGGCGGCGAGGAAAGCCTGTTCGTGCTCCCGGGTCGGCAGGCGCGACCACATCTCGGGCGGCAGGACCGGGACCGGATAGGGCAGGGGATTGATGCCGGTGGAGAGGTCGATCCATGGCTCGGGCGCGCCCGGAAAGCGGGCGCGGGCGGCGCCTGTATCGCCGCCGTGTTGCAGTGTGTTAGGCAAAGCGCTCATGTTCGCCGAAACCGCCCTCATCGCCGTCGTCCTCGAAGCCGCCGTTGGATATCCCGACGCCGTCTATCGCGCGATCGGCCATCCCGTGACCTGGATCGGCCGGCTCATAACATGGTGCGACAAGAACTGGAATTTGGAGACGCTGAGCTACGACGAGCGGCGCTGGCGCGGCGTGGCGACGCTCGTGCTGCTGGTCGCTACCGGCCTCGTCGCCGGCTGGTTCGTCACCTCGCTGCTGTCACATCTCTTTCACGGTGTGGTCGCGCTGCTGCTCTGTGGCGCCGTGGGCAGCTCGATGCTGGCGCAGCGCAGCCTCTATACACACGTCGCCGATGTCGCCAAGGCGCTGGAGACCGACGGCATCTCGGCCGGCCGCACGGCGGTGTCGATGATCGTCGGCCGCGACACGGCCGCCCTCGATGAATCCGCCGTTAGCCGCGCCGCCATCGAGAGCCTCGCCGAAAATTTCTCCGACGGGGTCGTGGCGCCGCTGTTCTGGATGGCGCTGCTCGGTCTGCCCGGCGCCATCGCCTACAAGGCGATCAACACCGCCGACAGCATGATCGGCCACAAGTCCGAGCGTTACCTCGCCTTCGGCTGGGCCTCGGCGCGCTTCGACGATCTGGTGAACCTGCCGGCCTCGCGCCTCTCGGCCTTCTGGTTCATCGCCGCCGCCTCGCTGTCGCCCGGCCTCTCGGCCCAGCGCGCCCTCGACGTCACCCTGCGCGACGCCAGCCACCACCGCTCGCCCAACGCCGGCTGGCCCGAAGCCGCCCTGGCTGGCGCGCTCGGCATCCAGCTCTCCGGCCCGCGTATATACAATGGTGTCGAGGTGGCCGAGCGCTGGGTCGGTGAAGGTCGCAATGTGCTCACATCACGCGACATCCGCGCCACTCTCGAACTCTACCGCGCCGCCTGCGGATTGCAGATCGCCGCCCTCGTGGTGATCGTGGCTCTCAGCCTGCTGTGAGTTTCGGTTCGCGGGCGAGCGCAAGCAGCCGGTCGCAGTCGAGATATTTCTCGATGTGATCGGCCAGAAGGTCGAGCGTCGCATCGACGTCGGCCTCGTAGTTGAGCCCCGAGCCCTGCACGCCCAGCTTCCGCAGCCAGTGTCGGCGCTGCCGGTCGTCGGTCAGCAGCCCGTGGATGTAGCAACCGGCGATGCGCTCATCGCCACTCACCGCGCCTTCGGGGCGGCCATCGGCGAAGCGCAGCAGCGGCCGCGCCGTTTGGGTCGTGCGGCCGATATGCATCTCGTAGCCCTTGAACGGCACCGCGCCGTCGACCGTCTCCCCTGCGATCTCGACCAGTACCTTGCAGCCTTCCAGCACCGTCTCGATGTCGAGCAGGCCGAGGCCTTCGACGCTGCTCGGCGGTCCTTCGATGCCCGTGGGATCGGACACTTTTCGTCCGAGCATCTGGTAACCGCCGCAGATGCCCAGCACCTGGCCGCCGCGATTCACATGCGCTTTCAGATCGACGTCCCAACCGGCGGCCCGCAAGGCCGCGAGATCGGCGATGGTTGCTTTCGACCCGGGCAGGATCACCATCGCCGCATCGCCCGGGATCGCCTCGCCTGGCCGTAGGAAGATCAGGTCGACCGTCTCTTCCAGCCGCAGCGGATCGAAGTCGTCGAAATTGGCGATGCGCGGATAGGCCAGCACGACGATCTTGCTGCCCTTGACGCTGTTGTCTTGGCCGCTGCTGCGCGCGGGAATGCCCAGAGCATCCTCGGCGGGCAGGCGATGCGCTGCATCGAAGAACGGCACCAGCCCCAACGATGCCCAGCCGGTATGCTGCGCAATCATTTTCATGCCGTCGTCGAACAGCGAAGGATCGCCGCGGAAGCGATTGACGATGAAGCCCGCGATCAGCGCGGCATCCTCCGGCGCGATCACCGCTTTGGTGCCGACGAGGCTGGCGATGACACCGCCGCGATCGATGTCGCCCACGAGGACCACAGGCACGTCGACAGCCCGGGCAAACCCCATGTTGGCGATGTCGGCGGCGCGCAGGTTTACTTCCGATGCCGAGCCCGCACCCTCGACCAGTACGAGGTCCGACTCCGCTGCGAGCAGGGCAAAGCTTTCGAGCACCGCGCCCAGCAGCTTGGGCTTCATCGCCTGGTATTCGCGTGCCTTGGCGGTGCCCACGACCTTGCCCTGCACCACGACCTGCGAGCCGATCTCGCTTTGCGGCTTCAGCAGCACGGGGTTCATATGCACGCTCGGCTGTACGCGGGCGGCGCGTGCCTGCAGCGCCTGCGCCCGGCCAATCTCGCCGCCATCGGCCGTGACGGCGGCATTGTTCGACATGTTCTGCGGCTTGAAGGGGCGCACGCGCAAACCCCGCCGCGTGAAGGCGCGGGCCAGCGCCGCCACCAGCAACGATTTGCCGACATCCGATCCCGTGCCCTGGATCATCAGCGCCTTTGCCGGCATCAGAACTCGATGCCTTCCTGCGCTTTCACGCCGGCGGCAAAGTGATGCTTCACCGGCATCATCTCGGTCACCAGATCGGCCGCCTCGATCATCTCCGGCTTGGCGTTGCGGCCCGTGACGACGATGTGCAGGTCGTGCCGCCGCGCCTGCAGGGCCGCGACCACCTTGGCCAGACCGAGATGATCGTAGCGCAGCGCGATGTTGAGTTCGTCGAGGACGATCAGGCGGATCGCCGGATTGGCCATCAGCTCGGCGGTCTTGGCCCAGGCGCGCTCGGCTGCCTCAACATCGCGGGCGCGGTCCTGCGTCTCCCAGGTGAAACCTTCGCCCAGCGTGTACCATTCGACCTGGTTGCCGAAGCGTTCGACCGCCGTGCGCTCGCCCGACTGCCAGGCGCCCTTGCCGAACTGCACGACGCCGCATTTGAAGCCCCGGCCGATGGCGCGCAGCAGCAGCCCGAAGGCCGCCGTCGACTTGCCCTTGCCCTTGCCGGTATGGACGATCAGCAGGCCTTTTTCGATGGTTTTGGCTGCCACTTCGGCGTCTTGCGCGGCCTTGCGGTTGGCCATTTTGGCCTTGTGGCGGGCGGTGTCTTCATCGGTCGTTGTCATGGCCGGAGAATGGTCGGCAAAGCCCTTGTCAGCAAGGCGGGCGGCCCCTATCAAGCGGGAGACGGTGCCCCCTCGGGGGTCAAAAGGGAACGCGGATAAAGCCGCGGCTGCCCCCGCAACTGTAGTCGGAAAGCCGATGGCCGAGATACCACTGGGAAACCGGGAAGGTGGCCGGAGGCGAGGACCCGAGAGCCAGGAAACCTGCCGTCGAGAACGTCGTCGTCCAGATCGCCACGCGGGGAGTCGTGGGGGTCGAAGATTTCGGGCGCGACTTGAGGCGACGAAGGAAGCGCGATGACGACCCTGTTTGTTTGCGTCACCTGCAAGGGCAGCAGCGATGCCGCCGCCGTTGGCGACGTTCGCCCCGGTGCGCGACTGCTCGCGGCCGTGCAGGCTCAAAATCGAGGCAACGATCTGGAGATCGTGCCGGTCGAATGTCTTTCCAACTGCGAGCGCTCCTGCACCGCTGCCGTCAGCGCGCCCGGCAAATGGACCTATGTGGTCGGCCATCTCGATCCCGAGCAGCACGCCGCCGATATTCTGCATTTTGCCGAGCTGCATCACGCCACGGCCGATGGCCTGACGGTGTGGCGCGAGCGTCCCGTCCATATCCGCAAGAACACCATCGCGCGTGTGCCGCCGATGCCCGCCGTGAAGGAAATGTCATGAGCACTCTGGCCAAGGTTCCCTGCACCATCGTCACCGGCTTTCTCGGCGCGGGTAAGACGACTCTCGTGCGCCATGTGCTGGAGAATGCCGACGGCCGCCGCCTCGCCGTGATCGTCAACGAATTCGGCGATGTCGGCATCGACGGCGACATCCTGAAGAGCTGCGGCATCGAGAGCTGCAGCGAGGACTCGATCGTTGAACTCTCGAATGGCTGCATCTGCTGCACTGTCGCCGACGATTTCGTGCCGGCACTGAAAAGCCTGCTTGACCGGCCCAATCCGCCCGAACACATCGTCATCGAGACCTCGGGCCTGGCGCTGCCCAAGCCGCTGGTGAAGGCCTTCAACTGGCCCGAGATCGCCTCGCGCGTCACGGTCGATGGCGTCATCGCCGTGGTCGATGGCGCCGCCGTCGCCGCCGGCCGCTTCGCCGACGATCCCGTGGCGATTGCCCGGCAGCGCGCCGAGGACTCCTCGCTCGATCACGACAATCCGCTGGAGGAAGTCTACGAGGACCAGCTGCTCTGCGCCGACCTCATCGTGCTGAACAAGGCCGACCTGATGTCGAAGGAAGAACGGCAATCGGTGACCGACGAGATCGGCAAGACCGTTTCGAAGTCCGTGAAGGTCGTCGAGGTCGAGAATGGCAAGGTGGCCCTCTCGGTGCTGCTGGGCATGGGCGCCGCCGCCGAGTCGGACCTCGCCAACCGGCCCTCGCATCACGACCTCGAGGACGAGCACGATCACGAGGATTTCGACACCTTCATTGTCGATCTCGCTCCGGTCGCCGAGCCGAAGACCATCGTCGACCGCATCGCCAAAGCCACCGCCGCGCACGACATCCTGCGCGTGAAGGGCTTCGTCGATATCGCCGGCAAGCCGATGCGTCTGCTCGTGCAGGGCGTCGGTTCGCGCATCCAGCACCAGTTCGACCGCCCGTGGAAAGCGGGCGAGGCGCGTCTTGGTCGTCTCGTCGTCATCGGCGAGAAGGGCTTCGACAAGGACGCCATCCGCGCGGCATTGCTCGGCTAAGGCCATGCATGTTCTGGCGACCGAGCTTGTGACCCTCGACGAGGCCGATGTCGCCATCGACCTCGGCCAGTCGCCGGCCGATGTCGTCGTGCTGTCCTTCTCCGACAGCGATTTGTCGGCCCTGGCGGCGGCATGGCAGCAGGATGCCGAGGCGCTGCCGACGTTGCGCCTCGCCAGCCTGAAGAAGCTCAAGCATCCGATGTCGATCGACCTCTATGTCGACAGCGTCGTGGCCGGTGCCAAGCTGGTGATCGTGCGCTGCCTCGGCGGCCTCGATTACTGGCGCTACGGCTTCGAGCGCATCGGCGACATGGCGCGCGACAAGCGGCTGCTCTTCGCCGCCCTGCCGGGCGACGACCGCGCCGATCCGCGATTGGCATCGGTCTCGACGCTGGCGGCGCAGCCGCTGGCCCGGCTCGACCAGTTCTTTCGTGAAGGCGGCACCGCGAACCTGCGCCAGGCGCTACGCTTTGCCGGCAGCCTGCTGCAGCGCGACACCGCCTGGACGCCGCCGGTGCCGGTTGGACCGATCTCGGTACTGGGCGCGGCGCAGGACGACCGTCCCGCCGCACTCGTCGTCTTCTATCGCGCCAATTTGATGGCGGCCGATATCGCGCCGGTCACCGCGTTGATGGAGGCGCTCGACGCCAAGGGACTGGCGCCGATCGGCGTCGCCGTCAGCAGCCTCAAGGATCCCGCGGTCGAGGGCGAACTCACGGGACTTATCGCAGCGCGCAAGCCCGCGATCATCCTCAACACCACGGCTTTCTCGGCCATGCGCGCCGACGATACGACGGTGCTCGACAGCGCTGACGTGCCGGTGCTGCAGGTCGTGCTTTCGGGCAGCACGCATGAGGCCTGGTCGTCCTCGCCGCGCGGATTGTCGCCGGCCGACCTCGCCATGAACGTCGTGCTGCCGGAACTCGATGGCCGCCTGCTTACGCGCGCCATCTCTTTCAAGGCAGAGACGCCTGCCGATCCGCGCATAGAATTCGCCAGCGTGCGCCATGCCCCCGACGCCGGCCGCGTCGCCTACGTCGCGAGCCTCGCCGCCGCCTGGGCGCGCCTGTCGCGCACCTCACGAGCCGAGCGAAAGGTCGCGCTTGTCATGTCCGACTACCCGGCGCGCGGCGGCCGGTCCGGCTACGCGGTGGGTCTCGACACGCCGGCCAGCGTTGCCGGCATCCTTACGCTGCTGAGCAACGAGGGGTACGGCGTCGACGCCGTTCCCGATGTCGAAGCCTTCCTGCGCGCGCCGTCGGAGCACATCGAGATTCCGCTGGCGGATTATCGGC
>JBBRFD010000218.1:0-7753 GCA_038224985.1 Reyranellales bacterium | reverse complement strand
GCTGGCCAGGCGAATGATCAGCTGCTCGACCTCTCGCTTGATGCGCGGTCTGCCAGGGCCTCGACGGGCCTTCGAGCCATCGAACTTGCGTGCGATAAGCTTGCGATACCAGCCCAGGATGGTGTCCGGCCGAGCTACCGTGGCGACGTCAGCGAGAACCTTGCGCCCCAGGCGATGACCGATCTCGCTGAGCACCCCGCGCTCGGCGTCCGACAGCTTCAGACGGCCCTTCATCTGTGCCTTGATGATGCGGTTTTCAGCGGCCAAGTATTCGTTCCGACACAGCAGCTCCTGGTCCACCGTCCCCGTCACGAAGGCCAGCATGCGCGCCCAATCCATACGAACCCCTACTCCGCCCCACGGCAATGGACGTCGCTGATCACCTCCAAAACTCTACCCGACACCCTCCGGTACCGATATGCCGCCCTTGCATAAAGGACCGCATTCTCAGCCGTTCCATTTTTTTACCCTACGACGACTGGTGTCCCGTCACTTGATTCGGTCTATGCACCGGCGGCCCAGCAATGACGAGCGAGGTTAGTCGACGTTGAACAGCGTGGCGCTGCCTACGCCGTCGGGAACGGCACCAGCTTCCTCGTGGATCCACGCACGGAACAGCTCGACCTTCTGCTTACGGACGTTTTTCGGATAGACGAGGCACCAGGCGCGCTCGCGTGGGATCTTGAGAGCGAAAGGCGCGATCAGGCGGCCGCGCAACAGGTCTTCCTCGACGAAGGGACCCCACGCCATGGCAACGCCCCAGCGATGACAACTTGCCTCCGCCGTGAGCGCATAGGAATCGAACTTTGGTCCATCCTCGACATTGGCGTGCTGCACACCTGCGGCCGCTAGCCAGATCGGCCAGTCGCTCAATGATTTCAACACATGGAGCAGTGTGAAGCGCCGCAAGTCGGCCGGCGTGTGCAATCCCTCCTCGTCACGCAGTGCGGGATTCATGACCGGAAACATGCTGGCGCGAAACAACGGTTCGAATTGGAGGTGAGCCGCTTCGCCATCGAGACGAATCGCGACATCAATCTCGTCATAGAGCGCGTTCAGTGCGCGCGGCGCAGTGAGCAGCTTAATCCGCATCGCGGGATAACGTGCCTGGAATCTGGGCAATCGCGGTATCAACCATCGAAGCGCAAAATTCGGTAGCGCACTGATCGTCAGCACGGCGCCTACCTCAAGTCCCTTCAGGCGCTCCGTACTCTCGCGCAGACGATCGAACGCTTCGCGCACGGTCGGCAGATAGAGTTCACCTTTTTCGGTGAGGACCAGCGCATTGTGGAGGCGACGAAAAAGGCGAAAGCCGATCCAGTCTTCGAGAACTTTCACCTGATGGCTGACCGCCGTCTGAGTGACGTTGAGTTCTTCCGCTGCGCGGGTGAAGCTGCACGTTCGCGCCGCTGACTCGAAGGCGCGCAGTGCTTTAAGCGGTGGCAATGCCGATTGCATGTCAGGATTGATTAAATGTTGGGCTTCAATCAGGTTGGGCAGGGCCAAGGAAATGTTGTTGATTCAACATTGCGCCTTTGACCACATGAGACAAGCTGAAAGCAGAGGCTGGCTGGAAGCAGCAAGACGTAAACAACAGGAGAAGCTTGATGGGCCGCATGATCGCGTTGGCCGTGGCAATTCTGGGTTTCGCTCTGTCGACGGCGAAGGCCGACATGAAGGAACTCGAGGCCGCAGCGGCCGCCGAGAAGGAAATCACCTGGTACGTGAGCGCTCTCAGCGCCGAGGATGCCGAACACACGGCGCGCCTCTTCATGCAACGTTATCCGGCGATCAAGGTGAACGTCGTGCGCGCGACCGCGCAGGTCATCTTCCAGCGTCTGCAGCAGGACATCAAGAACGGCGTGCGCAACTGCGACGTCTTCGAGACGACGGACGTCGGCCACTATGTCGACCTCAAGAAGCGCAATCTGGTTGCCAGGTACGTGCCGGAAGCGTCGAAGGACCTCTATCCCGACTTCCGCGACCTCGACCCCGAAGGCTACTTCCACATCACCATCTCGGGCATGATGACGCTGATGTACAACACCAAGCTGGTGAAGGCCGAGGACGCGCCGAAGAGCTGGAAGGATCTCCTCGATCCGAAATGGAAGGGCAAGATCTCGACCGCCAGCCCGGCCTATAGCGGCGTCATCGGCGTCTGGGTCGTCTACATGAAGCAACTCTACGGCTGGGAGTACCTCGACAAGTTCAAGGCCAACAACCCGCTGATCGGCCGTTCGGCCTTCGATCCCCTCACCCACCTCAATTCCGGCGAGCGCCAGGTCGCCGGCGGCCCCGCGGCCACCACCGAGCAGCTCAAGGCCAAGGGCGCGCCGCTCGAGATCGTCTATCCCACCGACGGTTCTCTCCTTACGTTCGGCATGGCGAGCATCCTCGCCAACGCGCCCCATCCCAATGCCGCCCGGCTCTGGATGGAGTTCCGCATCGGCAAGGAAGCCAACCAGATCGTCATCGATCGCGGCGGCGAGTCGCTGCGCCCCGACGGCAAGATTCCCGCCGGTCGCACGGAGTTCCGCGCGGTGAAATACTATCGCCCCAAGGTCGACGATCTGGTCAAGGGCGTGCCCGAGGCGATCGACAGGTGGCGCGACACGTTCGGCGGCTGAAGACGGAGCCAAGTGTACGATGAGCGACATTGTTTTGAAGCCGGCCCCCGCTCCGCGGGGCCGGCTGGCGAACCTACTGCCTTTCGAACTTGGCCGGCTTCTCTGGTTCGGACTGGCCGCGGTGATGATCTTCCTGGTGGTATTTCCGTTGTGGCAGATCGTGTCGGTCAGCCTGCACGACGCGGACGGCAACTTCACCCTGGAGAACTTCGGCACGGCGTTCGGCCGCGCCCGCTACATCCAGTCCTTCATCAACAGCCTGTGGCTGGGCTTCTTCGCCTGTCTGTTAAGCCTCGGCTTCGCGGTGCCGATTTCGTGGGGCCTGGCGCGCACCGACATACCGGGTAAGCGCCTCATCTGGCTGGGCGTCATTGGGGCCTACGTCATGCCGCCCTTCATGGGGGCCATCGGATGGATCCTTCTGGCTGGCCCCAATGCCGGCTGGATCAACCGCATCTTCCGCGGGCTGAGCGGTATCGACATGGCGATCGTTGATATCTACACCTTCTCCGGCCTCGTCTTCGTCGTCGCCCTCTACAGCTTCCCGCTGGTCTTCGTGTTCGTGAACACTGCGCTCGAACTCGTCTCCTCGGAGATGGAGGACGCCGGTGCGATCCTCGGTGCCGGTATCTGGCAGGTCGCCCGCCGCATCACCATTCCGATCGTGCTGCCGACCATCATCGGCGCGGCGATCATCGTCTTCCTCGAGGCCGTGTCGCTGTTCGGCGCGCCGGCGTTGCTCGGCACCCCGGCCCGCATCTCGGTGGTGACGACGACGCTCTTCGAATTCTTCAGCAACCCCGTACGCGTCGAAGTCGCGGCCGCCTACTCGATGCCGCTGCTGCTGATCACCGTCATTCTGTTCCTCCTGCAATACTGGCTGATCCGCCGGCGCGGCTATGTCACGCAGACGGGCAAAGGCGGCGAGCGGCGGATGATGAAGCTCGGAGCTTGGCGCTGGCCGGTCTTCGCCTATGCCTTCGCGGTCATCTTCCTCGCCGTGATCCTGCCGCTCAGCATCATCGTGCAGGCAGCGCTGTCCAAGGCTTGGGGCCAGGGTTTCTCGCTCGACAACCTCACCCTCAACAATTTCCGCTACATCCTGTTCGAGCATTCGACGGCCGCAGATACCGTCATCAACAGCGCCACTTTCAGCTTCTGGACGGCCACCATCGCGGTCACGCTGACGCTGCTGATCGCCTATATCGTCAACCGCAAGCTCGTGCCCTTCTCGGGCATGCTGGGCTTCCTCGCGGTGACTCCCTTCGTCATCCCCGGCATCGTGCTGGCCATCGGCTTTTATGCCGCCTACGCGCCACCGCCGCTGGCGCTTTATGGTACGGCGCTGATCATGATCCTGTCCTTCACGACGCGTTTCATGCCGGTGGCCTATATCAATGCCGCGTCGGGCATGCGCAGCCTGCATCCCGAGATGGAGGAGGCCGTGCGCATCCTCGGCGGCTCGCGCATGACCGCCATCCGACGGGTCATCGCGCCGCTGCTCAAGCGCAGCCTGGCCGGCGCCTGGCTGATCGTCTTCATCGGCGCCACGCGCGAGCTGTCGACGGCGATCTTCCTCTATGTCGGCGCTACCCGCACGATGTCGATCATGATCTACGATCTGAGCGAAGAGGGTCGCTTCGAGCATCTCTCCGCGCTTGGCCTGATCCTGGTCGTAGCCACCATGACCTTCGTGGCGCTGGGCTTCCGTGTCGTCGGGCGCGACTTCATGCTGAAACGGACCTGATATGATCAAGCTTTCCCTGAAAAACCTGTCGCGGACCTTCGGGGCTTTCAAGGCCGTCGACAATGTCAGCCTCGACCTCGCCGACGGCGAGTTCGTGTCTCTGCTGGGCCCCTCGGGCTGCGGCAAGACGACGACGCTACGCATGATCGCGGGCTTTATCCCCCCGAGCGCGGGCACGATCGAGATGAACGGCCGGGCGCTGTCGGACCCTGCTAACGTCGTGCCGCCGGAGAAGCGGCAAATGTCGATGATCTTCCAGTCCTACGCACTTTGGCCGAACATGACGGTCGCCTAGAACGTCGGTTTCGGCCTTGGCGTCCGCAAGCTGGCGCGCGCCGAGATCGAGAGCCGCGTCGCGCGCATCCTCGACGTGGTGCGCCTGGGCGCGCTGGCCGGCCGCTATCCATCGGAACTCTCGGGCGGCCAGCAACAGCGCGTGGCGCTGGCGCGTGCCATCGTGATCGAACCGCAGGTGCTGCTGCTCGACGAGCCCCTCTCCAATCTCGATGCCAACCTGCGCGAGGAGATGCGTTTCGAGATCCGCCGCCTGCACGACGAATTCAGGATCACCTCGGTTTACGTGACGCACGACCAGTCGGAAGCCATGGTCACCTCCGACCGTATTGTGGTGATGAACCACGGCCGGATCGAGCAGGCCTCCACGCCGCTAGACCTCTACGCCAATCCAAAAACCCGGTTCGTCGCGAGCTTCATCGGCAAGACCAACCTGATCGACGCCAGAAGCGAGAACGGCAACGTCGTTTTCACCGGTGGCGCCTGGCCGCTGGCCGCCTTCGGGTCGAAGCCGCCGGGCAAGAGCTTCCAGCTTTCGATCCGACCGCACGACGTGAAGCTCGGCCGCGACGTGCCCGCAGGAGCCTTCGCCTTCAAGGGCCTGATCGCTCAGCGCGCCTATCTAGGCGATATCTGGGACTATGCCGTGGCGGTCGACGGCGGCGAGCTTCAGCTCAGGGTCGCCACTACACCGCGCGAAATGTTTGAGGTCGGCGAGACCGTCCACTGTGCAGTCGATCCCAGCATCGTGGCGATGGTCGAGTAATCTTGGCCAACCTGATGTTGGGCATACTCAAGATAAACCACCTTGTGCCTTTGGCAGATTGAGTCAGAAGATATCCGCGTTCATCCCTTTTCCGCTGGAGGGCCCCATGCCGCTCGATAGCCAGACCACCACTCTTTGGATTCAGCCGACCGGGGGCCCGCTGGGGGCCGACGTGCATGGCATCGACCTCGCACGCGACATCGACCGCGAGACCTACGAGGTGCTGGCAGATGCCTGGGCCAAGCACCTGGTCCTGCGCTTCTCCGGCCAACGACTCGATG
Source organism: Reyranellales bacterium (assembly GCA_038224985.1). Lineage (GTDB taxonomy): Bacteria > Pseudomonadota > Alphaproteobacteria > Reyranellales > Reyranellaceae > Reyranella. Next base: position 2,038 of record JBBRFD010000218.1, on the reverse strand, counting down.
ACGACAGCCTGATGCGCTTCAGTCGCAACTGGGGCGAACTCGACCGCACGCCGATCGGCACGGCCGGCCAGAAAGTAAACGGCGTCGCGTCCAACGCCGTCGACTGGGTGGCCGTGATCTCGAACGTGAAGGTCGAAGGCAAGCCGATCGGCGGCCTCGGCGCCTACGAATCGGTGTGGCACACCGACATGTCGTACAATCCGCTGCCACCGCGCGCGAGTCTGCTCTATGCCATCGAGTGTCCGCCCTCGGGCGGCGACACCGGCTTCTGCAACATGGAAATGGCGTACGAGGCTCTTTCCGCCGATCTCAAGAAGGCCATCCACGGCAAGTCCTGCACACACGATTCCAGTCGCAATTCGGCCGGCGAACTGCGCCGCGGCGCCAAGGAGACGACTGACCCGCGTGAGACTCCCGGCGCCGTCCATCCGCTGGTGCGCAAGCATCCCGTGACCGGCCGCAGCGCGCTGTTCCTCGGCCGCCGCGTTGGCGCCTATATCCACGGCCTGCCGATCGAGGAGAGCGAAGCCCTGCTGCAGGCCCTGTGGACCCATGCCAGTCAACCGCAGTTCGCCTGGTATCAACGTTGGCGCATGGGCGATCTCATGATGTGGGACAATCGCAGCACGATGCACCGCCGCGATTCGTTCGACGACACGGCGCGGCGCCTCATGCACCGCACCCAGATCGTGGGCGAGACGGTGCTCGCCGGATGAGCACACGGATCGAGGCCGTCGAAATCTACCGCACCGAGATACCACTCACCGTCCCGTACAAGGTGTCCAAGTGGACGTTCACGGCCTTCGATCCGCTAATCGCCTCGATCCGCATGCGCGACGGCCGCATCGGCTGGGGCGAAGCGACGATCACCGAGGGCTACGCCGTCGGTGAAACGCCGCAGACCGGCTGGACCTTTCTCCAGGCCTGGGGCGAGCGGCTCGTCGGCCGCGATCTCGCCGAAGCCCACGCCCTGCTCGAGCCCGAAATCCTCGCCAACTCGCACGCTGCGTCGATCCTGATCACGGCCCTGGAGACGATCGAACGCAGCCCGTTGCTGACAATAGACGCGCCGGCCGCCGTGCCGCTCCTCGTGCCCGTCAACGAAATGGACCCCGACCGGGTCGACGCCGAAGTCGAGGGCCATATCGGCGCAGGTTTCGGCACGTTGAAGGTGAAGGGCGGCTTCGACGTCGGGGCCGACTTGGCGCGCGTCGCCGCCATCCAGCGTGCCCTGAACGGCAAGGCCACGATCCGACTCGACGCCAATCAGGCCTTCTCCGATGGGGAGGGCAGGCGTTTTGCCGCCGCACTTGATCCGACCAATATCGAGCTGTTCGAACAACCCTGCGACAAGGGCGACTGGGCGGCCAATGCCGCCGTCGCCGCCGTCTCCACCGTGCCGGTGATGCTGGACGAGTCGATCTACGGTATCCCCGAGATCGAACGCGCCGCCAAGGTTCCGGGGGTCGGCTTCGTAAAGGTGAAGCTGAAGAAGCTCGGCAGTCTGGTGCATCTCGAGGCCGCACTGAAGCGTATCGCCGAACTCGGCCTGACGCCGGTGTTGGGCGATGGCACGGCGACCGACATCTCATGCTGGATGGAGGCGGCGGTGGCGCGCACCACCGTCCGCAATGCCGGCGAGAACAACGGCTTCCTGAAACTCACGGCTCCCGTGTTCAAGAACCAGCTGCCGTTTTCGCGCGGCGCGATCCGGCTGCCGGCCGGCTGGTGGCCGGAAGTCGACGAGCCCTACCTGCGCAAGGTCTCTAAAGGGACCGCGCTCTACAAATGAAGAGAAGTCCCATGAAGCGCCAGCTGCACCTCAACCTGTTCATCCAGAGCCGCGGCCACCATGAGGCCTCGTGGCGGCATCCCGCCGCATCGCACCGTTCGTTGAGCGACATCGCCTATTACCGCGAGCTGGCACAGCGTGCCGAGGCCGGTCTGTTCGACTCGATCTTCCTGGCCGATACGCTGGCGCTGATGGACACGGTCGGCCATGCCGCGAGCAACTGGCTGGAGCCGATCACCTCGCTGG
>JBBRFD010000217.1:0-7867 GCA_038224985.1 Reyranellales bacterium | reverse complement strand
CTGACCCAAAGCGGATATGGGGTAGCGCATTTCGCTGCAATGCGAAAAGTAGCCTTGGCTTCGTCAGGCGCTGACGGCGAGTGCGTAGAGTTCGATGGGGGCCGGCTGGCCGTCGAGCGACACAGGGCCGAGTGGTTCGGTCGCCACCAGCTCGCTGAGACGCGAGAGAACCGCACCCGAGATCATCGCAATCCGGCCGGTCTTCTTGCAGGCCGCTTCGATCCGGCTCGCGACATTCACCGTGTCCCCGATCACGGTAAATTCCAACCGCTGGGCAGTCCCGACGTTGCCAACGGCAGCCAGGCCGGCGTGTATGCCGATGCGCTGGGCCAGCGGTGGAAGTCCGCGTTTGACCCGATCTTCGTTCAATGAGGTGAGGGCGGCCATCATACCGCGTGCCGCCCGAACGGCGCGGTCCGCAGCGTCAGGCACCGGATCGGGTGTGCCGAAAGTTGCCATGATCCCGTCGCCGATGAACTTGTCGAGCGTACCGCCGGCCTTGAATATCTCCGCGACCATGCATTCCTGATACTCGGACAGCAGTGCTAGCGCTTGCGACGCCGAGAGAGCAGCGCAGAGACGGGTGAAACCGACCAGATCGCTGAACAACACGACGACCTCCTGCTCGCGCCCTCCTGGCCTCAGGAAGGCGTCGCCTCCGTCGCGAATGCCGCTGGCGATGTCTGGTGAAAAATATCGGCTGAGTTGGTCGGTCGTCCGTTGCAGCGCGACCGCTTCGCGGACCGTCTGGCGGGCAAGGTGCACGGCAAAGGCTGTGGAGGCGGTTGCACCGCTAACGAAAATCAACTCGCCGAGGAGGCGGGTCGTGCTGACGGCCGGACCGAGATAAGGCTCGGCGCTGTGAGAGGTGAATGTCGTGGACGGATCGAGCGCCGCCAGCCCGTAGAAGCCGAGCAAAGTCAGCGCTACGCCCACTCCAACGACAATGACGTAGAGCGGCCTGAGCGTAAGCGCCGCGGCAGCAATCGCTGACATGCCCACCGTGGCGAGCGGAAGTTTGGTGAGGATGGCTACCGGCGCAGTAGCCGCGAAGCCCTGCCATATCAGGATGCCGACGACGGCGGTAAAGGTGGCCGAGGAAACCGCGACGAAGAGACCGATGCCACCAATCCAGCGCCGCATGTGTGATGCGAAGAGGAGGGTGACGACGATGACAATGTTGATGCCGACATGGCCGAAGCCGAGCGCGGCTCCGGCCCCGTCGTAAGACGGCTTGAGGACCTGAACCGTTAAAAGGATGCCCATGGCGATGTAACCGGCGAGAGTGACGGCAAGCATGAGCGTGAGGCTACGCGCCTCGCGTTCGCGCAGCAGCCGGTCGGTATCGTCGATGCGATTCTCGTTCATGTGAGCCGTTCCCCGTGAGACCGTCGATGTCGTTCTTGACTGGACTTTACATTTGTTGCGCTCTCGGTGCATGCCATTGAGTTCGACAAGGGCACAAATGCGTTGTTCCACATGCGACCATGTCACGTGGGCGCTTCGCTCCGACTGGGGCTGTTCTTCGACACGGAGAGCGGAAAGCGCTGTGAAACAGCGGTACGCTTGAGCGTCCCACTTTCGGCCAAGCCATTGATGAGTGATGTTTCCGCCAGTTCTCCTTCGCTATCGTCGACAACAGGATCGAGAGCGCTATATCGAAGGTCTTTGCCTTGCGGGGCTTCCGGAATAACCGAGCTTCGCCCGCGCCGACGAGGTGATCGAATGAGCGGCACGATGTCCGCTCTTGGCCCATCTCCGGCGAGCCGCTTGACGTCGCCGATGTCCGGAATTGAGCCGAAAGCAGACACAGCGGCGCACGACTTTATGGGTTTTGACCCTAGGCCGTCGGGACGGCCTCGCCAGCGAGAGGCGGCGTCCGCAGCAGCCCCAACTCTCCGGCGCGGTCGCGCAGGCGGTAGCTCTTGCTCTTGGAGAGGCCCAGCGCCCGCGCCACCTGAAGAGGGTTGAGGCCGTCGTTCAGCAGTTGGGCGGCGCGCTGCAGCTCGCCGTCCTGCGCGGGTTGCCAGGTCCAGCAGGCGCGGCCGGCGTCGTCGGTGCCGAGCTGGGCCTCGATCGGCTTCGCGGCGTCGCCATGCAACCCGCGCGCCTTGTCGAAGTGGATTTCGAAGCGCGCGCCGTGGCTCGGCCGGTAGTCGGCGGGACGGCGCAGCGACAGCACGAGGTCGAGCACGTCCTCGCGCCGCGAGGTGCCACGCTGCTCACCGGTCTTGTTGGCATGATGCACGACCAGCACCGCCATGCGCCGGCGCCGCAACACCATCAGAAAGGTCTGCACCGTGCCCCAGCAATCGGCGCCGTTGCGCGACGTGCCGACGAGGCTGGCAAGATTGTCGAGTACCAGCAGGTCGGGCCACGGGCCCCAGTTGCGCAGCAGCCGCCGCTGTCCCTGCAGCGTGCCGAGATCGGGAATGCCGTAGCTGGTGTTGAGGTCGGCCAGCAGGAAGTTGAGCTTGTCCGGCACGGGGCCGAGCCGTCGCAGCCGCTCGCGCATGTCGACCGCCGGCATCTCGCCATCGACGTAGCAGACGCGGCGCGGCCGCGGCGCCTGCCAGCCGAGGAAGCTCGCGCCCGAGGCGACCGCCCAGGCGATGCCCATCGCCACATGCGTCTTGCCGAGGCCGCGCGGTCCATAGAGCAGGGCCAGGCCTCCCGTCGTCAGTACCGGGTCGAGCAGCGTCTCGCGCGCCGGCAATTCGGCCGCCAGCAGTTCGGCGGCGGTCACGCGCCGCGGCGCGCGTTCGTCGATGTCGTCGTCTTCGTCGTGGGTTGCCATGCTGTCGCCATAGCACGACATTGCGATAAACGCAAGTTATTCGTGCGACAGCACACCGGGAAAGTGGGAAGTTTGAGGTTAAAGCCTTATATCATCGGCATCGAAGGCTTCCCACCGGAGTGGGAAGTGTGGAAAGCGCAACGCCGCAATCAGGCACCCTTGTTGGGATTAATGAGAAACTTCGTGCCGGTCGCCCGCTTGGCATAGGTCTGCAGGTTCTTGAGATCGAGCGCCTCGGGCAGCGACACCGTGCTGGTGTAGTGGCTGGCGAAGGTCGTCTTCAGCGAATTCACCACGCGCTCGCGCAGCTTCTGCTGGTCGGGGCGGCCGATCTTCTGCAGGAAGGGCGTCAGCAGCCAGCCGCTCACGCCCCAGGCGAGGCCGAAGTTGCGCGACAGCTCGATCGGCGCGGTGCTGAGGCCGCCATAGACATAGACCTGCTTGTGCACGCTCGAGCCATAGCGGCTGTATTCCTTGGCCGTCTTGTTGATGGCGATTTCCATGCAGGTGAGGATCTGGCTGGCCAGCTTGCCGCCGCCGATGGCGTCGAAGGCGATAGTGGCGCCGGTTTCGACCAGCGCCTGCGTCAGGTCGTCGAGGAAAGAGGGCGCGGTCGAATCGACGACATGTTTGGCGCCGATGCCGCGCAGCAGCTTGGCCTGCTCGGCGCTGCGCACGACGTTGACCAGGCCGATGCCGTCCTCGAGGCAAATCTTGTTCAGCATCTGGCCGAGGTTGGAGGCGGCCGCCGTGTGCACCAGCGCCTTGTGGCCCTCGCGCTTCATCGTCTCGGTCATGCCAAGCGCCGTCAGCGGATTGACGAACCACGAGGCGCCCTCGGCCGCCGTCGTGCCGGCCGGTAACGGCTGACAGTCCTGCGCCTTGATGAGCCGGTATTGCGCGTACATCGAGCCGCCGACCATCGACACGGTCTTGCCCATCAGCTTCTGCGCGGCTTCGGAGGAGCCGGCCTTCACCACTGTGCCGGCGCCTTCGTTGCCGACGGCCAGCGACTGGTCGAGGCGCGCCTTGAGGAAGGGCAGCGCCGACGCCGGGACCTTGGCCGTCACGACGATGCCATCGCCGCTGCCGGCAGCCTTGGCGGTCGAGAGATCGGCGGGGCCGGTCAGCAGGCCGAGATCGGATGGGTTGATCGGCGTCGCCTCGACCTTGACCACGACCTGCTCGGGGCCGGGCTCGGGGATGGCGACCTTGGCCAGCGACAATTCGAGTTCGCCGCTCGCCTTGATCAGCGAGCGCAGTTCCAGGGCCGTGGTCATCTTCATTGTCTCCTGTTAGGCGGCGCGTCCCCGCCAGGCCGGCCGCGTCGTCGAGAAGGCGAGTACGCCCGCGAAGGAGACAATGCCCAGCGCCACGAAGACGAACAAGCCCTGCAGGCCCCAGCCCAGCACGTCGAGCGCGATCAAGGCGCCGGCGCCGGCGATGACAATGCGGAAGAGGTTGGCGATCACCGGCCAGATCATTTCGCCGGTGCCTTGCGAGGCGAAATAGAGCGCCATGGCGAGGCCAAAGAAGCCGAAGACCGGGCCGACGATGCCGAGATAGATGCGGCCCGCCGCCAGCGCGCCGGGATCGCTCGTGAAGAGGCCGAGCCAGAGGTCGGGCGCGATGGCGACGATGAGGCCGATGGTGGCAGCGATGGCGGCCGCCATCAGCGCACCGGTCCAGGCCAGGCGCTGGGCGCGGGCATACTGCCTGGCGCCGATATTGGTGCCGACCAGGGCGGTGAGCGCCGCGCCGATGCCGAAGCTGATGGGCACCAGCATGTATTCCAGGCGACTGCCGATGCCATAGCCGGCAATGGCGGCATCGCCGGCGCGGCCGATCAGGCCGGTGACCAGCAACACCGTGCCGTTGGTCAGGATGACGACGAGGCAGGTGATCAGGCCGACCTTCAGGATGTCGCGGAACGCGACCCAGCGGAAGCCACCGGCGGGCCAGCGTAGCCGGATCGCTGCCTTGGGACCGATCAGCCGCGAGGCCATCCAGAGGGCGGCGAGTGCAAAGGAGATGGCGGCGGCCATGGCCGGGCCCTGGATGCCGAGCTTGGGCAGGCCGAACCAGCCCAGGGTCAGCCCACCGGCCAGCGGGATCTGCAGCGCTGCCGTGGCGACCAGCGCCAGGCCCGGCGTCTTCATGTCACCGGTGCCGCGCAGCACCGAGGCCATCGAGTTGGCGACCCATTGCGACAGGCAGCCGATGAAGAGGACGTTGGCGAAGGCCACGGCGCCATCGAGCGCGCGGCCGCTGCCGCCCAGCGCGCCATAGATCGGCCGGCCGAAGCCCACGAAGACGATGGCGAAGAGGGCGGCCATGCCGAAGGCGATGGCCAGCGCATGAGCGGCCGCTGCTTCGGCGCCGGCCCGGTTGCCCGAGCCCAGTGCACGCGCCACGGAAGACGAGATGCCGCCGCCCATGGCGCCTGCCGACATCTGGCCCAGCGCCATCTGGGTCGGGAAGACGAGCGCGAGGGCTGCGAGGTCGCTGGTGCCGAGATGGCCGACGAACCAGGCGTCGGAGATGCTGACGAGGCTCTGCATCGCCACGTTGAGCACGTTGGGGGCGGCGAGCGTCAGGATCGTGGCGACGATCGGCCCTTCCAGCATCATCTTGCGGCGTTCGAGAGGAGTCATGGCGGCGTGTCTATCACGCGCCGTACGCAGCCCACGCGAACTTATCTAATGAGGGGTGTTATTCCGCCGCCAGCGGGCAGGCGTATTCACGCCGCGAGCGGCGAGGGCGCCAGCCACTCGTCGAAATCGCGCAGGGCGCGGGCGGCCAGCGCCTGCTTGCGCTCCTTGCCGCGATAGGTGCCTTCAATCGGCGGGAAGAGGCCGAAGTTGATGTTCATCGGCTGGAAGGTGGTGGCATCGGCGCCACCGGTGATGTGTCCCAGCAGCGCGCCCATCGCCGTGGTGAGCGGCGGCGGTGCCTGCAGCGTGCCGGCCAGCTCGGCGGCGGCGAAGCGGCCGGCCATCAGGCCGACGGCGGCGCTTTCGACATAGCCTTCGCAACCGGTGATTTGTCCCGCAAAGCGCAGGCGCGGCATGGCCTTGAGGCGCAGCGTCCGGTCGAGCAGGCGCGGGCTGTTGAGGAAGGTATTGCGATGCAGGCCACCCAGCCGCGCGAACTCGGCGTTTTCCAGTCCGGGAATGGTGCGGAAGAGGCGGCTCTGCTCGCCGTGTTTCAACTTGGTCTGGAAACCGACGATGTTCCACAGCGTGCCCAGCGCATTGTCCTGACGCAGCTGCACGACCGCCCAGGGCCGCGTGCCGGTGCGCGGATCGCGAAGACCCACGGGCTTCATCGGGCCGAAGCGCAGGCTCTGCGGGCCGGTCGAGGCGATGACCTCGATGGGCTGGCAGCCCTGGAAGTAGGGCGTGTTGTGCTCCCACTGCTTGAACTCGGTTTTGTCGCCGGTCAGCAGGCCGTCGACGAAGGCGTCGTACTGCGCCTTGTCCATCGGGCAGTTGAAGTAGTCGGCGCCGCCGCCGGTCTGCTCGCTGCCGGGCCCGACCTTGTCGTAGCGCGACTGCTTCCAGGCGACGGTCTGGTCGATGCTTTCGAGATGAACGATCGGCGCGATCGCATCGAAGAAGGCAAGCGAGTCTTCGCCGGTCAGTTTGGCAATGGCTTCGGCCAGCGGCGCCGAGGTGAGCGGTCCGGTGGCGACGATGACGCTCTGCCAGTCCTCGGGCGGCAGGCCGGCCACTTCCCCGCGCTGCAGCGTCACCAGGGGATGGGCGAGCAGGGCTTGCTGGACGGCGGCGGAGAAGCCGTGACGGTCGACGGCCAGCGCGCCGCCGGCCGGCTGCTTGTGGGCATCGGCGGCGCGCATGATCAGCGAGCCGGCGCGGCGCATCTCCTCGTGTATCACGCCGACGGCATTGTTCTGCGCGTCGTCGGAACGGAAGGAATTGGAGCAGACAAGCTCGGCGAGGTTCTCGGTCAGATGCGCCTCGGTGCCACGCACGGGCCGCATCTCGTGCAGCACCACGGGCACGCCGGCCTCGGCGAGCTGCCACGCGGCTTCGCTGCCGGCGAGGCCGCCGCCGATGATGTGCACATGCTTGCCGCTTGACGTCATGGGCTCCAGCCTGAAACTTGCGCCTCCTTACATGGGAGATCCTGAGATGGCCAACAAGTTCCATAACCCCAAGACCGTCACGCTCGCCGGCAAGTACGCCCTGGGCTGCGAGGTCCCGCCAGGCGCCCGCCTGCTGTTCGTTTCGGGCCAGGTCGGCCTCGACAGCAAGGGCAAGTTGCCGGCAAGCATCGAGGCGCAGTGCGAGAATGTCTGGAAGAACATCGGCCAGGTGCTGAAGTCCGGCGGCATGGGCTACGGCGACATCGTCAAGATGACGACCTTCCTGACCGACAGCCGGTTCATCATGGCCAACCGGGGCGTGCGCGACAAATATCTCAAGGAGCCCTACACCGCCTCGACGCTGCTGATCGTCCAGGGCCTCGCCGATCCCGCCATGCTGGTCGAGATCGAGGTGACGGCAGCGAAATAAGGAGATGACCGATCGCCTCCGGGTCGCACTCGCCCAGCTCAATCCCAAGGTTGGCGACATCGACGGCAATCTCGCCAAGGTGCGCGCCGCGCGGGCCGAGGCGCAGAAGCAGGGCGCCGACCTCGTGGTCTGTTCGGAGCTGGTGCTCGCGGGGTACTTCCCCGAGGACCTGGTGCTGAAGCCCGCCTTCCAGAAGCGCTGCGAGGAGGCGGTCGAGGCGCTGCGTGCCGACACTGCCAAGGGCGGCCCGGCGATCTTCGTCACCACGCCGTGGCGCGAGGGCGACAAGCTGCACAATGCCATCGTCGCCCTCGACAAGGGCGAGATCACGGGCAAGCGCTTCAAGGTCGATCTGCCCAGCTACGGCGTCTTTGACGACAAGCGCGTCTTCGCGCCAGGGCCGATGCCGGGACCGCTGGTCTTCAACGGCGTGCGCATCGGCGTGCCGATCTGCGAGGATGTGTGGACGCCCGATGTCGTCGAATGCATCGCCGAGACCGGCGGCGAAATCCTGCTGGTGCCCAACGCCTCG